>DJZB01000007.1 GCA_002450335.1 Rhodobiaceae bacterium UBA6963 | reverse complement strand
GCAAACTGAACACCGCCAACCAGTCCGGCAAATGTTAACGCAAAAGCCCATATAGATGAAGATGTTGCGCGGATTTTGCCGGGGAGCAAATCTTGCAATGCAGCTTGCAGTGCAACCACCCAACCGCCGCCAAGTAGCCCTGCGGGGAAAGCAAGCAGCGTCGCAATTTGTACATTTTCAGTTAGGCATACAGCCATCATAAAGGCCATACTCCCTACAACTCCGCCTGCAGATAGCCAAAAAGGCCAGCGGTGGTTTCTTTGTGCAAGGCGGTCACACATAAAGCCCATGAGAAGCGCCCCAAATAATCCGCTGATACCGAAGGAAATGGCAAATCGTCCGCCCGCTTCTGTCAGCGATAAATCAAAGCCTCGGCTGAAAAGTGTTGGCCCCCAATAGCCAAAACCATATCCGGCAAATCCACCAAGTGCCGTTCCGGCAGTCATCATTGAATAGCTTCTGGTTTTGAGAAGCAGGGAAACCAGAGTTTTTATCGGAATAGCGGCTGCGTCTTTTTGGGTATCTTGAGGGTTTGCATCATCAAGTTGGCCGCGCATCGGCTCGCGGATAGTAATGACTGTAAGACCGGCCAGAATAATGCCCGGCAGTCCCAACGCAATAAATGCGGCTTGCCAACCTGCAACAGATTCAATGGCAGGCCCACCAATTAAGCCGCCCATTTGGCCAAAATAAACCCCAAGGTTTAAAATCGCAAAGGCCATGGTGCGGCGGCGCGGCGGGTAGTAATCTGCTAAAAGTGAAAAAGCGGGTGCCAGAAAGGCCGCTTCTCCAATGCCGACCCCAATACGTGCGACGAGAAATGCTTCCGGGGTTTCAGCAAAACCACTAAGAACGGTGAACAAGCTCCAAACCAATGTCCCTGTGGCAATGATTTTTACGCGGCTATACTTATCAGCCAGACGGGCAATAGGAATGGCGAGCGTGGTGTAAAAAAGAGCAAAAGCCGGGCCGACCAAAAACCCCATATAGGTGTTGGAAACGTCAAGCGAGTCCTTAATGGGATCAAGCAATCCAGAGACCAGAAAACGATCAACATAATTCACTGTATAAAGCGCAGAGAGCATCAATAGCACGTATGCGGCATAACCTTTAGTTGGTTTTGTGTCTGATGAAATTTTATCTGGTGTGTCCCCGCCCATAAAAATATCCCCCCTAGACGTTATAATTGATTGAGGCCATTAAGCGCACATTGCGTAGAAAACGCAAAATAATATTACGCAAAACAAGAGTTTTTAAGAAATAAATGTCAGATTGCTTATTTTTCAACGCTTATAATTTGTAAATTAATTCCTAATTAGCTATTATCTCCAACGGAGGGTTGTCATGTCTAAAGTAAATACAGAGAAGTCGGTATTCGAGTCATGGAAGCTAGGTAATCTGACTCTCAAAAATAGAATAATCAAAGCTGCAACTTTTGAAGGCCTCGCCCAAGGCGGTGTGCCTGATGAAAGGCTTGTTCAGTTTCATGAGAAATTTGCTGCCGGTGGCGCAGGCGTGGTGACCGTCGCTTATGGCGCTGTCAATGAAGATGCCCGAACCTTTGATCATCAAATGTGCATGCAGGATGACCGTGTTATGGGCGTTCTGAAAAAAGTTACATCAACAATTCATAAGCATGGTGCTGCTGCCTCCCTTCAACTGGCGCATTGCGGCATGCAAACACGTTATTCAAAATTATCCTCAAAGCCTTTTTCCTTCAGTGCTTCATGGGGATTGAACCCCTATGGCTTGCTGGCCGGTATCCCGTTTATGCGCCCGATGCCTGAAAAGATTATTGAGCAAACATGTGATGATTATGCCATTTCTGCAAAACGCGCAGTTGAGGCAGGTTTCGATATGCTGGAACTTCATATGGGTCATGGTTATCTGTTCAGTCAGTTTATGTCCCCGGCCTATAATTCAAGACGTGACAAATTTGGGGGCAGTCTTGAAAACCGCATGCGCTTCCCGCGCCTTGCACTTCGCCGCGTGCGCGAAGCTGTCGGCCCGGATGTGCCAATTGTCGTCAAACTGAATCTCCAAGACGGGTTTGAAGGCGGATCGACGCTGGATGACTGTATAGAAGCGTCAAAAATTATTGAGCAGGATGGTGATGCATCTCTGCTGGTTCTAACCGGCGGGTTTAGTGCAAAAAGCCCGATGTATCTCTTCCGAGGGCCTTCAGCAATTAAGCCATTGATTGCAATACAGAAAAACCTGATTGCTAAATTGGTTTACACGCTTGCAGCCAAAAAGTTCCCTGATATGCCTTTTAAAGAAATGTTCTTCTTGGATGATGCCAAGAAAGTTCGCGAAGCTGTAAAAATGCCAATTGCGCTGGTAGGCGGCATTAAATCTTTGGCGAACTTCAAAACTGTCATGAATGAAGATTTTGATGGCATTGTGTTGGGGCGCACACTAATTCATGAACCTGACTTGCCAAAAATTTATGAAACAGGAGAACAATCAACATCCGGTTGCATATCCTGCAACCGTTGTGTAGCCCATATCGACTCAGATGATGGGGTTATTTGTCCTATTAATGTTGAAATGGCGTCTGAGGCCGCCTAAATTAATCTAATAATTATCCGGAGCACTAAAATGGCTAAAACTGCAGATTATGATTTGGGTGAATTTACCTTCCCGAGAGGGTGGTTTATGGTCGCTCGTACCGATGAAGTTTCCAAAAAACCCCTTAATTTAAGATATTTCGGACAAGATATGGTCCTCTACCGCGGAGATAGCGGTCGTCTTGTGCTTATGGATGCTTACTGTCCACACATGGGCACGCATCTCGGTAAAAATGAAACATCCTATGTTGTCATGGATAATGAGCATGTTGACGGCGATAATATTCGTTGCCCTTATCATGGATGGCAGTTTGGACCCGACGGTAATTGTGTCGAAATTCCATACTCACCAGCGCCGATTCCGGCTTCAGCATGTATCCGCACTTATCCTGTTCAAGAATGGGGTGGAAGTGTGCTTATGTGGCACGACACAGAGCAGGGCGAACCAAACTTTGATCCGCCGGAACTGCCACAATGGGAAGACCCATCATGGGTACATTGGAAAATTGAAGATCTTGGTGAACTGAACCAGCATCCAATGGAAGTCATTGATAATATGGCTGATAAGGCGCATCTCGCGCCTATCCACGGCAGCACCAATATGGAATATTTTGAGAATGAATTTAACGATCATGTAATTGTTCAAAGATTGGCTGCGGGTCACCGTACTATGTCTGAAACACAGATGATTAATGATACTTGGTACACCGGACCTGGAATTCTTCTCTCAAGAATTGAAGGTGATTACCCTTCATTGATGATGATTTCCAACACACCCATTGAAGATGGTCTAATTCGTGTGTTCTACGGCATTCTTGTTAAAGGTAAAAATGAGGTTGCCAATGAGGAAGACCAAGCTGTCGCCAATGAATTTCATGATGTCAGTAAGGCTGCCTTTCTTCAAGATTTTGAGGTCTGGTTCAATAAGCGCCCTTGTCTGAATGTTTTACAGGTCATCGGAGATGGCCCATTCGGTAAAACGCGCATCTGGTACAAACAGTTCTTTAACCCTCGGGATAAAGCTAAGGACTATCAGGATCAGGTGAACGGTGTCGTTGTGACCAAAGGCACAAACCGAGATAACTTTGAGAAAACTGCTGCTGAATAGGTTTTCGTTTTAGATCTGACGGAAGTCCGGCGTAATTCTGCGAAAATCACATTGCAAAAATACCCGCGAAGGAGTACCCAAGGGTTAACTCTGCTAATCTCGTGCGGGAATTCCAATGTCCGAAAAAAAAATGGAGCAGACCAAGCCTGAACAAATCGGTGATACGCGTGACCATATTGCCGAGCTGGTTAATGCGTCTGTCTCTGTCCTTAAAGAAGAAAACAAAAACACGCTTTTAAAGCTGCTTGAGGCGCATCACGAGTCCGATATTGCAGAAATGATTGCGTTACTCAATGGCGGTCAGCGTGAACAATTCTTCGAGCTCATAGGTGAAGATTTAGCTCCTAATGTGCTGGCTGAACTTGATGATCATACACAGGCATGGATTGCTGAAAGGTTGGATCCTGAATTTCTGGCGGCTGCCTTGCAGGAACTTGAAACAGATGATGCCGTTTTCGTTCTTGGTGAATTGGATGATGATGACCAGAAGGAAATTTTGGACCTTTTTCCTGAAGGCGAAAGAATTGTTCTCCAGCGCTCACTAGATTACCCGGATGAAAGTGCAGGTCGCCTTATGCAATCCGATGTGGTGGCTGTGCCGCCATTCTGGACGGTAGGGCAGGTCATTGACTATCTTCGCATCACCGAAGATTTGCCGGATGACTTTTTAGAAATCTTTGTGGTTGACCCTACCCACACGCCACTCGGCATGGTCAAGCTCAATAAAGTCATGCGCTCCGGGCGCCCGACTTTGATGCAAGAAATTCTTGACGATAACTTTACACCTATTTCAGCCGAGCTTGACCGAGAGGATATGGCACGGATGTTTGAGCGCTATAATCTTGTTTCCGCGCCTGTTGTGGATGAAGACAACCGTCTTGTTGGGGTTATAACTGCAGATGATGTTTTTGAAGTTATTACAGAAGAGGCCGAAGAAGATATTTTACGCCTAGGTGGTGTGGGGGATGAGACAGTTGGCGATGATATGTTCCGTGCTATGCGTGGTCGGTTTTCATGGTTGCTGATTAATTTACTGACCGCTATTTTGGCTTCTATCGTCATTGGCTTTTTTGACGGCACAATTGAACAGATGGTTGCATTGGCTATCCTTATGCCAATCGTCGCTTCAATGGGTGGAAACGCTGCAACTCAGACATTGACCATTACAGTTCGTGCGCTGGCGACTCGTGAATTGCTTGCCATTAACACATTACGCGTTATCGGGCGTGAAATGGGAATTGGCCTGCTCAATGGTATTTTGTTTGCAGTCTTACTTGGTCTTACGGGCTGGTTTTGGTTTGGCAGTGAGATGTTAGGCATTGTACTGGCAATGGCGATGATCGTGAATATGTTTGTTGCAGGTCTGGCCGGGATTCTTGTGCCGATTTGGCTTAACAAAGTAGGTATTGATCCTGCTATTGCGTCGGGTGTATTTGTGACAACCATTACAGATATTGTTGGTTTTCTAGCATTTTTGGGTTTTGCTACAATTTTCCTTATCTGATGGTATAGAGAAATATGCGATTTTTATTTGCCGCAGTTTTGGCTTTTTGGTTTGTCCTCGCTACAGTTCCCGGTTCGAAGGCCGAATGGCGCGGCGGTGACTCTTTTTCTCAGGCTGTGCCCGAGTCGGGAGCTACATCTTTAAATGGTACTGTTTATCTTCTGAGCGGCTCATCGGGAACAGGCTTTAAGAGATTTTTTGAAGCTTATAATATCGTCGAAGACGGCTGGCGCCCTCTGACCCCCATTCCTGTAGACCGAACACAATTTTCCGTGGCTGCGGGGAGTGGTCAAATTGTCGTTACAGGCGGGCGTGTTGCCGGGACTTCTGAGGCGACCAAAAGCAGTTGGATGTTCAGCACGGCGAAGTCATATTGGACACAAATTACATCAATGCCCGGTCGCCGTTATGAGCACATGACTGCAATCATCGGAAACTTTTTATATGTGTTTGGTGGTGCCGGCGACGATACAGATAAAATATATCGTTACAATCTTGGTTCAGGTGAATGGTCAATTTTGCCGGGGACAATGCCGGTAACATTATCGCAGGCAGGCATTGCAGTTGCAGGCAGTGATATCATTATAGCCGGTGGCATGACAGCGACAGGGCAGGCATCAAGAGAGATACATGTTTTTAATGTCCAATCACTAAATTGGCGGCGACTGCCATCCTTACCATTTGGGTTAATCGCTCCGGCGGTAGGTGTTCTTTCTGATGGCGTTCATGTTGTTGGTGGTTACTCTAATGAACCTCAAAAGACTTATGACCTACATTTTTTGCTGAGTGACAAAGCACGCAAATGGCAGAAGAAACAGTCACTTCCTGAGGCACGACATCATGCAGGTTATGCGGTTCTAAATGATCGACTGATTATAATGGGTGGGGCTGTCGGGAGCGGTTTTTTTGCTCCGTTTACGGCAACAGATACAGTTTATATATTCAAGCCCTGATTTTTTGCACCAAGATTTACTTTTATGGCGTTTTGCTTGATCCATAAAACCGTCTAGATTGTCGTTATGACTTTACACCTTATTAAGCTAGCTGCCCGCGCCACCGGCGTAGACGATCTCGTTAATTGGCAGACATATGTGAGAGAGACCCATGGGGAACTTTTTCATACAACACGTATGATGCCCAAAAGGGTAAATGAGTTGTTGGATGATGGTTCAATCTATTGGGTGATAAAACGCAAAATCCGTGTGCGACAGAGCATTCTTGATATTCAACCTTTCACTGATGAAGCGGGTATAAAAAGATGTCATATTTTTCTGGATCCTGAACTCATTGCAACCCGACAACAAGCGCGGCGACCTTTTCAGGGCTGGCGGTATCTGCCTGCAACTGATGCCCCCGAAGATATGCCAATGGCTGCAGAGGGAGACGACGAACTTCCTGAGCATCTCAAGGCTGAACTTATGGCTTTGGGGCTTTTATAGACTTCTGGTGATCATACGGCACAATTATCAATTAGCCGAATTTCGCCAAGTTTTACTGCGGCCAGAAGACGTAATTTTTTAGTTTCTGTATTTGGCAATTTTAGCGTATCGGCATCTCGAACAGTTAGATAATCAATCTCAGTGAACCCGGCTTCTTGAAGCTTTATGGTGGCCTCCGCTTCGAGAGATGGAAGGAGGTTTAACGCCGGCGCGGTATTATAATCATCACATAATTCACGCATAATTTTATTTAAGTTAACGGCAGTTTTACGCTGGTTGTCATCAAGGTAAGCATTTCTTGAGGACATGGCGAGCCCGTCAGTTTCGCGAAGCGTGGCGCCTTGTAAAATCTCTATTCCCATATCGTGTTCAGTGACCATCTGCTTTATGACAAGCAATTGCTGATAGTCCTTTTCACCGAAAATGGCAGCGTCAGGTTGGCACAGTTCAAAAAGTTTATGCACAACCGTTACAACCCCGCTAAAAAAATGAGGGCGGGTCGTGCTTTCTAGCCCATCTGCCAAATTGCCGGCCTGCAAAGATGCAGTTACCGCGTCGCCATAAATCTCTGACGCGGCGGGCATGAAAACGATTTCTGTCTTTGTGCTTCGCAGTTTTTGCAAATCATCGTCAGTTGTACGGGGATAGGAGTTAAAATCCTCCCCTTCGGCAAATTGAGTTGGGTTAACAAATAAGCTGACAATAATTTTATCTGCATGAACAGACATAGACTCTATCAGCGATAAGTGACCTTTATGAAGAGCACCCATGGTTGGCACAAGTCCGATTTTCATTCCGGCCTGTCGCCAACCTTCAAGCTTAAGGGATAGCGCCTCACTTGTTGTGCAGACTTCCATCGGCATCATCAGGGGGTTTCTTGACCGTTAACATCGTCAATGACATAGGCATTGGAAATGCCGCCATCCGCAAGATAGCTGGCACCGGTAATATAGCCGGCATCGTCGCTAAGGAGAAAACAAACTAATCCTGCGATTTCTTCGGGTTTGCCTAGCCGTCCCATTGGAATATGCCGCCGCCGTAACTCCCATTTTGCCGTATCTTCAAAATAATGCGCCGTTCTCTCAGTTTTCACCGGGCCGGGAGCGACACAATTTGCGCGTATATTATGGCGAGCATGGCTGATAGCGATTTCTTTAGTGAGGGCTTCCACCCCACCTTTTGCAGTGGTGTAGGCAATCTGCGAAGTGGCTGAAGCCGCATGAGCGACCACGGAAGACAAATTAACAATCGCACCGCCTTGCTCTTCAAGATGCGGTAATGCAGCTTGGCAGGTGAGGAAGACAGACGTCAGATTTGTTTCCATCGTTTTGAGCCAACATGTCAGTGGTGTTTGTGCAATGTCACCATCTTCAGGCAATAAAAGCGCGGCGCTGTTCACGAGTCCGTCTATTTTGCCAAATTTTTCAACGGCTTCAGTCATGATGGTGGCAATGAAATCAGGGTCAGTAATATCCCCATTTAGACAAAGTGAATTATTAAAGACTTGATTTTCAGTTAGCTTCAGCAGGGTATCTTGATTATGGTCCACAAGAACAGGACAGGCTTGCTCGTTTATCAGGCGCGTAGCAATTGCTTGACCCAGACCACCGGCGGCACCGGTCAAAATAATCACTTTATCTTTCAAACCGCGCATTTTCTGTCCATTTTGAAATTTGAGGCATTACCGGAAACGACTTCAATAACATATATTCAGGGAAAAACGGAATCGTTGTAAAAATATATACGCAAAGAGATTAAAAATGGGCTTTTTTAATAACCAAAGTAAAAAAGAGACCGTTTACCCTTATGTCATTGTTGTTGGCAATGAAAAGGGTGGGTCGGGAAAAACGACAACTGCAATGCATATCATGGCAGCACTGCTGGATATGGGGTATTCAGTAGGCTCACTTGATATTGATTCGCGTCAAAAATCTTTGTCCCGTTACATTGAAAACAGGCAAGCTTGGTCTTTGCGTTCCGGTAGGAGTGTCCCCATGCCGGAACATCAGATAGCCGACCCGCCTTTTGGCATCACCATTAAGGAACGCCAGGATTTCGAGCAAGCGAATTTCTTGAAAGCTATGTCCGGTCTTCGTACGCGTAATCAATTTGTTATTGTCGATAGCCCCGGTTCAGATACTTATTTATCTCGCCTGGCTCATGCCTCGGCGGATACGCTGATTACCCCAATAAATGACAGTTTTGTGGATTTTGACCTGTTAGGTAAAGTTGATCCTGATACATTAGAGGTTCTCGGCCCAAGTATATATTCTGATCTTGTATGGGAATGCCGCAAAGCACGTATGCAGGCTGATAACGGTAAAATTGATTGGGTAGTTATCAGAAACCGATACAGTCATGTCTATGCAAAAAACCGTAAACGCGTCGAAGCTGCCTTGCAGGAATTGTCAGGTCGGTCACATTTCAGAGTATTGCCGGGGCTTTCAGAGCGCGTGATTTTTCGTGAAATGTATCCTGCGGGCCTTACCTTGTTGGATTTGACCACAGAGGAAGCCAATACCAGCCTCACTATTTCTCATGTTGCAGCCCGCGCTGAGATTTTTAGTCTTATTCAAGGGCTTAATCTACCGGGCGTAAAAATTTAATTTACACCCTTTCGTGTCTTGTAAGATGCGGTGATTGTCTTACATAAACTTATAGTTGTATGATTAGGTTTCATGACAAAAATGGCACATAAAAACGGCAATAAGGATATTAAGCTTACCGGAATGCCTGTTCAGAGCAATTCCACCCCCGGTAATCCAAATAATGATGACCGTCAGGGCGGCGGCGATGGCGGTGATGTAGGCATTGTTACCAAAATCAAGCCTAAAACCAAAAAGCCGTCGCTTTACAAAGTGTTATTGCTTAATGATGATTACACGCCAATGGAATTTGTTGTGCATGTCCTACAACGCTTTTTTAACAAAGATATCAATGAAGCAACTGAAATCATGCTTCACGTCCACCAAAATGGTGTCGGCATATGTGGCGTTTTTACATTCGAGGTCGCAGAAACGAAAGTGACCCAGGTAATTGACCTAGCACGGCAACACCAACATCCGCTACAATGCACTATGGAAAAGGAGTGATAAATGCCGGCATTCTCTAAAGGTTTAGAAACCGTTCTGCACACAGCCCTTGAGTTGGCTAATGTGAGGAAGCATGAATTCGCAACTCTTGAGCATTTATTGCTTGCTCTGACTGAAGATGAAGACGCGAATGCAGTGATTGACGCTTGCAACGTGGATATGAAACTTCTGCGGGACAATCTGACTGGCTATATTGATAATGATTTATCCGGTCTTGTGATGGATACGGATGAAGACAGTAAACCTACTGCGGGTTTTCAAAGGGTCATTCAGCGTGCCGTTATTCATGTTCAGTCATCTGGTAGGGACGAGGTTACAGGGGCTAATGTATTGGTAGCTCTTTTTGCCGAGAGAGAGAGCCATGCGGCTTACTTCCTGCAAGAGCAGGATATGACAAGATATGATGCGGTTAATTTTATTGCCCATGGCGTTTCCAAAAAAGCCGGCAGCAGCAGTGCAGATATGGACAGAGAAAATGACGATGCTGATCCTGACGGATTTATGTCCGGCGGTGAAACCGCGCTTGAAACCTATTGCGTCAATCTTAATGAAAAAGCCAAAGTCGGAAAAGTTGACCCGCTCATCGGACGACAACGTGAAGTTGAGCGAACTATTCAGATTTTATGCCGCCGCAGTAAAAACAATCCTTTGCTTGTCGGGGACCCGGGTGTCGGTAAAACCGCAATTGCTGAGGGGCTAGCCCGAAAGATTATTGAAGGCGATGTGCCGGATGTGCTTCAGGATAATGTTATTTTTGCTCTGGATATGGGGGCTTTGCTTGCCGGCACACGTTATCGCGGAGATTTTGAAGAACGCATCAAGCAGGTCATGACCGAGCTGGAAGATATGCCTGAAGGGATATTGTTTATTGATGAAATTCATACTGTTATTGGTGCGGGTGCTACATCTGGTGGGGCAATGGATGCATCTAACCTTCTTAAACCTTCCCTTCAAAACGGAGGCCTGCGTTGTGTCGGGTCAACAACCTACAAAGAATTCCGTCAGCATTTTGAGAAAGATCGGGCATTGGCGCGTCGGTTCCAGAAAATTGACGTTAACGAGCCGAGTGTTCCGGATACGATAAAAATTCTACGAGGTTTGAAGCCATATTTTGAGGAATTCCACAATGTCCGTTACACCAATGAAGCTTTGAAAACTGCCGTTGAACTCTCATCAAGATATATGACTGACCGGAAATTGCCGGATAAAGCCATTGATGTGATTGATGAAGTTGGGGCGTCTCAGATGCTTTTGCCGGCATCTAAACGCAAGAAGACAATCAGTGTGCGTGATATTGAAAACACTATTTCAACAATGGCGCGCATCCCGTCTAAATCAGTCTCCAAATCTGATACAGAAAAATTGCGTGATCTGGATAGCGGTTTGAAGCGCGTGGTGTTTGGACAGGATGCTGCGATTGATGCGTTGTCGGCGGCAATAAAGTTATCTCGTGCCGGGTTGCGCGAAGAAAATAAGCCAATTGGTTGTTATCTGTTTTCCGGTCCAACCGGTGTCGGCAAGACAGAAGTTGCTCGTCAGCTAGCCGACATTATGGGCGTAGAATTGCTCAGATTCGATATGTCGGAATATATGGAGCGCCATACTGTGTCGCGGCTATTGGGTGCACCTCCCGGATATGTCGGTTTCGACCAAGGTGGTCTTTTGACCGACGGTGTAGATCAACATCCTCACAGTGTGTTGCTGTTGGATGAAATTGAGAAAGCGCATCCTGACCTGTTCAATATTCTATTGCAGGTTATGGATAATGGTAGTTTGACTGATGCCAATGGACGCAAAGTCGACTTCCGTAATGTTATTTTGATTATGACAACCAATGCCGGTGCGGCAGATATGGCAAAAGAGCCAATGGGCTTCGGGCGAACACTCCGAGAAGGTGAAGACGAGGATGCCATCAAGAAGATGTTTGCGCCTGAATTCCGTAACCGCCTTGATGCGACTGTTCCTTTTGCCAATCTTCCGCCGGAAGTTGTCGCTCGCGTGGTTGAAAAATTTGTTCTTCAGCTTGAAGCCCAACTCGCAGACAGAAATGTCATTATTCAACTCAGTCAGGAAGCCACTAAATGGCTGGCAACGCGCGGTTATGATAATCAGATGGGTGCGCGGCCTCTGGCGCGTCTTATTCAAGAGAAAATCAAAAAGCCGTTGGCGGATGAAGTCCTATTTGGTTGCTTGACGCAAGGGGGTGTTGTGGTTGTGGATGTGGGCGATGATGATACCCTTTCCATAAGTTATAAAGATGATGCACCCAAAAGCGACGAGGCTGATAAGAAGACTGAGAAGGTCTAACTTATTTACCTAAGACATTAGTTGTCTGATTTTTTCAGCAATTTTTTCAAGCTCTTCGGGGTCAGCCATATCATTGGCATGAAAACCCAACTCAACCCCGTCATGGCGTGGGATGATATGAAAATGTGTGTGGAATACAGTCTGCCCGGCGGCTGCACCATTGAGTTGGGCTAGCATGACGCCAGGGCATCCAATGGCTGACTTTACTGCGCGTGCAATTCTTTGGACATTTACAATGAGTTTTTGTGCCATCGCATCATCGAGATCCAACATGTCGCAGGCCTCTGCTTTGGGAATAACCAGCACATGGCCTTCGGCTTGAGGCATGATATCCATGAAGGCTAGAGTATTTTCATCTTCGAAGATTTTTACACATGGCATTTCTCCACGTAATATTTTAGCAAAAATATTATCTCTATCATAATCACTCATCATCGCTCTCCTTGTTTGCCTTATTGTTGGTTTGATTTTCAGCTTGCTTGAAAGGTGTGTAATTTTTGAGCGTTTCAATATCTTGCTCAACATGGCGTCTTTCATGTTCCAAGAAGTTTTCAATTGCTTCACGGAACCCTTCATGGGGAATATAATGAGCTGAAAATGTGCGGCATGGCTCGTAGCCTCGAGCGAGTTTATGCGTGCCCTGAGCGCCTGCTTCTACACGTTTCAATCCCCGTGTAATTGCAAAATCTATTGCTTGATAATAGCAAAGTTCAAAATGTAGAAACGGATGATCTTCAATGCATCCCCAATTGCGCCCAAACAAAACTTCTCCGCCGATGAAATTGAGGGCGCCGGCAATATATTTGCCGTCACGCCGTGCCATGACCAGCAGTGTTTTGTCCGGCATTGTTGCATTTATACGGTTAAAAAAAGATCGGGTAAGATAAGCCTGCCCCCATTTTCGGTTGCTGGTATCCAGATAAAAGTCATAGAAAGTGTCCCAGTGCGCTTCAGTTAAATCTGCACCTGTGAGCCATTCAACCTCTATGCCATTCTCCAATGCCCGTTGGCGTTCTTTTTTAAGGTTCTTTCTTTTACGAGATGTGAGACTAGCCAGAAATCCGTCAAAATCTTCAAAATTGCGATTAAGCCAATGGAACTGTTGGTCAGTACGTTGAAGAAATCCATGTGAACCCAGATTATTCCAATCTTCTTCGGGCAGAAAATTAATATGTAAGGACGACGCATTATATTGTGCCGTGAGGGCTATAAGCCCCTCTGTAAGGGCGGCACGGGCCGTTTGTTCCTCAGGCCCCGGGCGTATTAATAATCTTGGGCCACCTGCGGGTGTGAAGGGAATTGCGCTTAGGAGTTTTGGATAATATTGACCTCCGGCACGATGCCATGCCTCGGCCCAGCCATGATCGAAAATATATTCTCCCTGACTGTGTGACTTAAGGTAAAGCGGTACAATTCCCGCAATCTGCCCGGCGTCGCTGCTTTCTATCACAAGATGCCGGGCTGCCCAGCCTGTCTCGGGTATTGCCGACCCACTTTCCTCTAATGCAAGAAGAAAGGCGTGGTCGGCGAAAGGGTTATAATGCGCCGGATTAGGGTTGGCGCAAGCATTCCATTGCTCCGCCGGTATTTCCGATACTTTGCTGACAGTTCGCAATATGGGGGGCTCTATGTCTCCCATTAATTGATCTCAAATATGGCATCAATTTCGACAGCCCAGCCCATAGGTAGGCTCGCAACACCAACTGCCGATCGGCTATGTCGTCCGGCATCGCCAAAAAGGTCAACCATTAAATCTGATGCACCATTTATAATTGCAGGTTGATGCGTGAAGTCTGGGGTGGAATTGACAAAGCCGCATAATCTGAGGCAACGGCCAAAGCGTGACCAATCACCATTCAGTGCCGATTTTACCTGAGCCAGTATATTCAGTGCCGCAAGTTGAGCAGCGCGTTGTCCGTCTTCAATCTCAATAGTTTCACCTAGCCGGCCTTTAATGGCATCACCTGCGGCTGAAACAGGGCCTTGACCGGAAATAAACAAAAGTTTGCCGGTTTGAGTGAAAGGTAAATAATTCGCCACAGCCGGTTTGGGGTCAGGAAGGATAAGACCGAGTTGTTCAATTTTTTCTTCAGGGTTTGTCATTATATTCCTCAAAGTGGCTTTATTTATTTCTGCGATCAAGAGACCGCCCTTTACCAATTGTCTCTTGACCAAACTTAATGCGAATTTTGTCCATAGCCAATTCAGCTTGCAAGTTTCTTTTATCTGTAGAAACGAGGTCAGGCATATCAGCGAATTCAGCCTCAACAAGTCCGGTAACACCAATACCGATTAATCGGTATGCTGTTCTGGGGTTATTTTGGAGTTCTGCATTCAGCATTTCATTTCCAGCACTGAAAATTCTTTCAGCCATACAGGTTGAAACGGGAAGGGTGCGGTTCCGGGTAAGCGATTTAAAATTTCCGGTTTTAAGTTTTAGAACAACAGTCTTACCCCCCTTGCTGGCTTTCTTACACCTTAAGGATACTTTCTCGCTTAAAAGCCAGAGCGTTTTAGAGAGGCTGTCTGAATCTGCAATATCTTTATCAAAAGTTGTCTCTGAAGAAATACTTTTTGCTTCCCGTTCCGGAGAAACAATCCTGTCATCCAGTCCGCGAGAAAGCCTGAACAAATGTTGCCCGACATTGCCATATTGCTTCAGTAAAAATGCCTCTTCCAGACTCTGGAGGTGTCCAATTGTTTTTATACCATTAGCAGAGAGCTTTTTCTGCATGGCTTGCCCGACCCCCCAGATTTTTTCAACCGGCATAGGTGCAAGTCTTTCGAGTGTTTCTGACTGTCCAATGACGGTAAAGCCATTCGGTTTATCAAGGTCAGAGGATAATTTAGCAAGAAACTTATTGTGGCTAAGGCCGACAGATACTGTGATGCCGACGGTTTTGCGAATGTTTCTGACGAGATTTAGAATTGTTTCAGCCGGCGTGAGTCCATGCAGTTTTTCAGTACCTCTCAGGTCCAAAAAGGCTTCATCAATTGAGATAGGTTGAACGAGGGGTGTTAATTCTTTCATTAAGTCTCGAATTTGGTATCCCGCCTCGGCATATTTTTCCATTTGCGGTTTAATGACAATGGCATCGGGACATAATTTTAAAGCCTTAAACATTGGCATGGCAGATTTTACGCCGCGAATACGCGCAATGTAGCATGCGGTGGAAACAACACCTCTTTGCCCGCCGCCAATAATGACAGGTTTATCCTCCAGCTCGGGGTTATCACGTTTTTCAATGGCTGCAAAAAATGCATCACAATCAATATGAGTAATGCCGAGGTCAAAAAGTTCAGGATGGAAGAGTAGGCGAGGGCTTTTACAACCGGGACATCTCGTTGGTTTGCTGTCAGCCTTAGGGCTATCAACGCGCGTGGTGCAGTCACGGCACAAGCCTGTGATGGGACTTGATGTTGACTCTACTGTTGAGTGGGGCGTCAAAATATTTCCAATTAGTCTATTCTGCTATTTTATCCAGTATCCAGTTTTGAGCTTCATGCCACTGATCAATTCTAGCCGAAGCACCTTCTGCTGCGCCAATAAGTTTAGATAAGCGTGGGTCAGCAATCATATGAATGCGTCCAGACATGGGGACATATTCTGCAACTGAATTGATGTTATGGGGAATGTCATCAAGGAAAAACAAGGGCGCATTAATTTTATCGCCGAGGCTTTTAACCGCCGGGCCTTTTAGGCCTGAGCCGACAATAACCGGATAGTCCATACCATGTTTTGACAAATTAATTTGCCGTTCTTTCTTTTGGGCTAATGGTAAATTGGTCAGAATAATGACTTGAGCTTCTTTGCTGAGTGCTGTCAAAGCTTCAGCAGCGCCGTCGACAGGAGAGAAGTTCAAGGTTTCGGCAGCAAAAAAATCATCAATGATATTTCTGTTCGTCATATCGACGGCTTCATCACTGCCTTTATATTTTATGTTGCCTTGCAACCTGAAACTACTCAAATCAATCCACATATCATTGCGGTCAAGATAAACCTCAAATTGGCGCATAAATTGAAGGAGAACCTCGTCCGCATCTGAAATAACCAGTGGGCGATCAGGGTCAAGTTCCAGAGTTTCAATCTGGTTGGATATTTCTTCTGAAAGCATTACTCATTTAACTCCGAAATTAACCCCACTCAGGCGCATCGCCGCCAGGTAGAAAGCGTCTGAATTGAACCGGTTCTTCAGGGTTCATACCATTTTCTTCACAAAATTGTGTAAGTAGCTCTTCACAACTGAGCATGAAATCCATTACACCCGCGAGAAGTTCTGCCAAAACTTCAGGATTGCCAACTTGATCCAGTATATCCTGCACTGCCATTCCGCTTTGTAATGAAAAACTGTTCATCGCTTCCTCATTACCAGCCATCCATGTCAGCATATTAAGGGCGAGAATTTCAGCTGTTTCTTGTTGTGCCATATTTTGTCTTATCAAGTCGGGAATCTAAAAACATACCTTAATCCAGATAGCGCGAATTCACGATGAAACAAAATATACGAGAAGAAAAGAATAATAAAAAAGCCGGTCTAAACCGGCTTAATGTTGTTTGTAATCAGGGCTGGAAATCAAAAATTATTTGATTTTACCTTCCTTGAATTCAACATGCTTGCGAGCAACCGGATCATATTTCCGAACAACCATTTTTTCTGTCATGGTACGGGCATTTTTCTTGGCAACATAGAAGTATCCTGTGCCGGCCGTGCTTTCGAGCTTAATCTTAACTGTTGTAGGTTTCGCCATAAGCTTTCCCCGAGATGTTTACCTAAATCCGATTTCGGGAAACTAAAGATTTACACCGGAAAGTCAAGACTATTCAGTTTGCCCGCAGATTAGAAATGATAAATCTGCCATATTCAAATCGATAAAACGGCACCGGGCGCGTATATCGGCGCGTATCCGGGTATTGCAGTCGCTCCTCAATACATTTAACGATCTCATGGGTAATAATCGGAAGGTCGAGTTTCAGTGCTTCCTTGAGGCTAATCCAATGTAAGTCAAGTAACTCGCCACTGCCGTTTGTTATGTCGCTTGGTTTATTATGAAGTTCTGAAGCATCGGCCATGAAAAAACGCGTGTCAAAGCGTCTATTCCGCTTTGTTGGGGTGATAGCACGGGCGACATAATCAAGGTTACCTAGGGCCGGTTCAACACCATGTTCCAAAAATGTCCGCCAAACAGGATGCCGCGAGGTAACATCTGATGAAGTCGGTCTTCCCAATACGAGCCCTGTTTCTTCATAGGTTTCTCTGATTGCAGCGAGCGCCAACCCTCGCAGGCGTGCAGGTGTCATATTTTTTTTGGTTTCTGCCCGGAGATGCTTAATGACAGGTGTTCGCATTTTTGATGGCACGATGAGACGGCTATCACAAGGATCAACGCGACCACCCGGAAACACAAATTTATTTGGCATGAACTTATGTTTTGCAGATCGCTTTCCCATCAGCACTTTTGGAGTTTTAGTCTGTCGGTTAACAATAATGAGCGTTGCGGCATCAACCGGACGGATATAGGGCAGGGTAATGTCAGCACGTTCATCAACGCTTTTCTCGATTTTGGTGTCGAGTTCAGAAAGTTGTGTTGTCTTTTGCATGTTTGTCGCCTCTTAGCCGCCTTTAGGTTTTTCTAGCTTCTTTGCTTTGCGACGACCAGCCCTGGAAGAGCTTTTTTTTCTGCCTTTATATGATTTTGACTTCTTTGAGACCGGGCGTGTTTCTTTCTTATCGCCCCCTTGTCTTTTTCCATGGGTGTTTCTTCTGAAGCTTCCACGACGTTGTGTCGTCGCAGTGCCTTCCGCCTCATCATCTATGACGGGTTCCATCAACATGCCGCCGGCAATAGGGTTTGTCTCAAGCAGCCTTACGGCGATAGTTTGGCCAATACGATAAGTTTTGCCGGTTGTGCCACCAGTGAGTGACATGCCGTCTTCATTGGCAAAAAACCGCTCCCGCCCAAGGTAAGACATTGGCGAAAAACCCTCTGCCCCAGTGTCGTCAAGGCGGATAAACAGCCCCGATTTTGTGACGCCAGTGATATGCCCTGCAAATTCATTACCAATGCGGGTGGACATAAAAGCAGATAGATAGCGTTCCTTTGCGCTACGCTCGGCCAGCATTGCGCGCCTTTCTGTTGATGAAATATGAGCAGCCGTTTCATCAAGGTTTTCAATTTGGCTGTCAGGTAAACCGTCAGAACCAAATTTGAGGGCGCGGATTAAGGCGCGGTGCACAATTAAATCTGCATAGCGCCTTATCGGCGAGGTAAAGTGGGCATAGCGCGATAAGTTAAGCCCAAAGTGACCAATGTTTTCAGGGTCATAAACAGCTTGAGATTGAGTTCGTAAAACCGCCTCTTGAACCATAAATCCATATTCCGTCTCGCGCGCACCTTCTAACAGACGGTTAAACAGTCTTGGTATCATGGGCTGACCGAGGTCAATTACCACGCCAAGAGGTTTTACAAAACCGGCGAGCGCGTAAACTTTCTCTTCACTTGGAATATTATGAACCCTGTAAATCAGAGGAGTCTTATGTTTTTCTAGCGTTTCAGCCGCGCAGACATTGGCGCTTACCATCATCTCTTCAATCAGTCGCATGGCTTCAAGTCGTTGCGGCGTGAAAATGTCTTCAATCCGCCCATTATTCATAATGATTTTTCTTTCAGGGATATCAAGGTCAAGTGGCGCACGTTTTTCCCGTGCTTTAGTCATTAATTGATATGCCGCCCAAAGAGGTTTGAGGACGGTTTCATAAACCGGCGTGGCAGTTTCATCAGGTTGGTTATCAAAGCCTGTTTGAGCTTGCTGATAACTCAACCGTGCTGCTGACTTCATAATCGCACGAGAAAATTTATGAGTTTTTTTATTCCCGTTTTTATCAATTGTCATCTTGACGACGAGACAAGGGCGTTCTTCATCAGGGCGCAAGGAGCAGAGATTATTTGAAATCTTCTCCGGCAACATTGGAACCACGCGGTCAGGCAGATAAACGGAATTACCTCTCTTGAGTGCTTCTTTGTCCAGCGGTGTTTCCGGTGGGACGTAAGTCGCTACATCTGCAATAGCGACCCACACCAAATAGCCACCTTCATTGTCGGGGTTATCATCAGGGCAGGCATAAACAGCATCATCATGGTCACGTGCATCCGCAGGGTCAATGGTGATGAGCGGCAGTTCTCTCAAGTCCTGGCGGCCTTCCATACTGAACTGCTTCAGAGCCTCCGATTGCTGAATGACAGCATCGGGAAACTCAATTGGTATACTTTGTTCAGCAATGGCAATCAGGCTGAATGCATCCGGTGCTTCAGGTGAGCCAACGCGTTCGGTCACCTTTACCTGTTGCGGGTGATGTCTTTGGGCCGAACGGACGGCTGATATTTTTTCAGCAACAACAATATCGCCTTCCGCACAATTATCAGGCAATGTGCCGCTAATATTGAAAATATGCCGCGCACGTCTCTCAATTGGTTCTATGTAAGCTGAAATTTTACCTTTTTTATCAGGTTCGAGGTTCCCCTTCAGAATCCCAATAACTTTTTCACTTCCGGCGCGGGTGATAACTTTAATCGTATCTGCCCGATATATGCCCGGTGAGGTTTCATTGAGACGCGCGAGTATCTGGTCACCCATTACAGGCTGTTTACGCTTGGAAAAAATAATAATGTCAGGTGTGTCTTGTTGCTCACCGCGCAAGATAATTTTGCCGTGTAGCGCACCTTCCTCATCGCGGGCGGTAACCTCAACGACACCAACAGCG
>DJZB01000029.1:6700-35562 GCA_002450335.1 Rhodobiaceae bacterium UBA6963 | reverse complement strand
GATGTGCAAGCCGCTCGTGCCGACCAAGAGCGCGCAAGAAACGAGGCGCAATCCTATGCCAATCGTGTTGTGCCGGAAGCCCAGGGTGAAGCCTTCCGCATCCGACGTGAGGCTGAAGCTTACAGAGAGCAAGCTGTGGCCGAAGCTGAAGGTCAGGCCAGCAGATTTGCAGCGGTCTATAATGAATATAAACAGGCAAGCGATGTGACACGTCAGCGAATTTTTCTTGAGACTGTCGAAAAAGTTATGCAGAGGTCAAATAAAATTATTATTGACCAGTCTGACACCGGTGGAGGGGTCATCCCTTATCTGCCGCTTGATCGCCTAAACAGTAAAACCAATAAGGGAGATCAGTAATGTCTCATCCAAAACTTGTTATTTCTCTTATTCTAATCGCCGTGTTGGGATTTCTGACATCGGCAACATTGTTCACTGTTCACCAGACGCAACAAGCTCTTGTTCTGCAATTTGGTGACCCAAGACGGGTAATTGATGAGCCCGGATTGCACTTTAAACTGCCGTTTGTTCAAAATATTATTTATATTGATAAGCGTATTTTAGATCTCGACAGCCCGACTGAAGAACTTATTGCAGCCGACCAAAAACGCCTCGTTGTAGATGCGTATACGCGCTACAGAATTAAAGATCCACTTCAGTTCTTCACATCCTTACGCGACAGCCGTCGTGCAAATTCACGATTGGCGGCGATTGTGTCCTCCTCCATGCGTTCAGTGGTTGGTGAAGCGCCGTTTGAGGATATTGTCCGCACAAGGCGGGATGAATTGATGACGAAGATACGCGAATTGGTTAATGAACAGACATATGATTTTGGTATCGAGATTGTTGATGTTCGCATTCGTCGTGCTGACTTGCCGGAAGCCAATAGTCAGGCGATTTACAGACGTATGCAGACGGAGAGGGAGCAGGAAGCTTCTGAATTCCGAGCTAAAGGTCAGGAAGTATCACGGGGTATCCGTGCTCAGGCCGACAAGGATGTTACTGTTCTAACCGCGAAAGCGCAGCGTGACTCTGAGATAATACGTGGTCAAGGCGATAGCTGCCGGAATAGAATTTTTGCTGCAGCTTATGGTCAAGACCCGGACTTTTTTGCTTTTTACCGATCTATGCAATCATATGAAACCGCGCTTGGCGATGAAGGCACAACACTTGTTCTTTCGCCTGACAGTGCGTTTTTCAAATATTTAAATGCACCGGAAACTGTCTTTAACAAGCGGGTGGCTACCAGTAATGTGAAAAAGAGCCGTGTAGATGTCGCCGCCATAGTGAGGTCCAATGAGTCGCTACAAAAGGCTTTGTGCTTTGATCTTGTGACTAATATTGGACTGGATGAAGCTGAGGGTGAAGCGGCTAAAGATGCAAAATGAAAATAATTATATTTATTCTGGGTATCATTCTGGTTTTTGAAGGAGCCATATATGCCCTGTTTCCCTCGGCTTTTAAAAACCTCCTATTGCAATTAAAAGACATTGAAACAGAAAAACTTAGATATTTTGGACTTGGGGCGATGACGTTGGGCGTTGTTTTAGTTTGGCTCTCTGGAATGAGGTAAGTTATGAAACGGAATATATCTTTCCGCTTTGAAAAAATGGTCCGTTTGACCGGTTTTGGTTTATTTGCGCTTATTGCATGTGCGCAAATTGCTTTTATACAAGTTGCTGGCGCACAAAATATGCCGCAAAGTTTCGCTGATATTGTCGAAGATTTGATGCCGGCAGTGGTGAATATCTCTATCAGCACGACAGTTCAAAATTCTCCCGGGATACATATGTCCCCTTTTGAGGATTTTTTTGAAGAATTTATGGATCGCGAAGAAAAAGAGCCCCCCAAAAAGCGTCGGGTCTCTTCTCTGGGATCGGGCTTTGTGATTGATCCCTCCGGTATTGTTATTACCAATAATCATGTGGTTGAAAATGCCGAGGAGATTATTGTTAATTTTTCCAATGGTGAAAAATTTAAAGCTGAGCTTCTCGGGCGCGACCCGAAGACCGATCTTGCTGTATTAAAAGTTATTACTGACAAAAAGCTACCCTTTGTAAAATTTGGAGATAATACCAAAGCCCGCGTGGGCGATTGGGTTATCGCTATCGGTAATCCTTTTGGACTCGGTGGTTCGCTCTCTGTTGGTGTTATTTCAGCGATTAACAGAGACATTAATTCCGGCCCGTATGATAGCTATATCCAGACCGATGCCGCTATTAATAAAGGCAATTCAGGTGGCCCGCTTTTCAATCTGGACGGAGAAGTTATCGGCGTGAACACGGCGATTATTTCACCAACAGGTGGGTCTGTCGGTATTGGTTTTTCCATACCCGCAGATATGGCACAAATTGTGATTACGCAATTGCGTGAATATGGTGAAACACGTCGCGGCTGGCTCGGTGTTCGCATTCAGCGCATTACGGAAGATCTCGCGGAGAGCCTTGGCCTGTCCAAGCCGAAAGGTGCGCTAGTTTCTGAAATTATTCCCGGTGGTCCTGCCGATGAGGCAGGTATGAAGCAGGGTGATGTTATCCTGACATTTGACGGTAAAGAAGTAGCTGAGATGCGTGATTTACCGCGAATTGTTGCAGAAACCCCGATCGATAAAGCTGTGCGCGTTAAAGTTCAAAGACGCGGAAAGGCTGTAAATCTAAAGGTCAAGGTAGGCCGTCTTGAAGAAAGTGACCAGATTGCTGAGGTGAAACCAACCGGTCCTAAAACCCAAACCAAACAACCGGGATTGAAAATTCTTGGCCTGACGCTGGAAATGCTGGATGCCAAAACACGCGCGCGTGCTGGTCTGGATGATGACAAGGACGGTGTGCTGATTGGTGAAGTTGATGCAGATAGTTCGGCATCAGAAAGCGGCGTGAAGTCCGGTGACATTATTGTTGAGGTTGATCAAACGTCTGTTGCCAAGCCCCAAGATGTTGAGGATTTGGTCAATAAGGCCAAGAAGGCAGGTAAAAAGTCTATTCTGGTTCTGATGCAAACCCCGCAGGGTTTGCGGTTTGTTGCCATTAAGATTTAAACTGAATGTCGCCAATCTGATAGCCCTGCAGATAGAGCAGGGCTGTCAAATCACCATGATCAATGCGAAAAGCTGCGGCATCTGACACAAGCGGCTTCGCCCGAAAAGCGACCCCCATACCTGAAAGTTTGAGCATATCAAGGTCATTTGATCCATCTCCAACAGCCAGAGTTTCTAGAGCTGAGAGATTTTTCTTCTCGCACCAGTTTTGCAAACGTGCGGCTTTTGCCTCTCTGCCGAGAATAGGGTCAATGACCTTTCCTGTTAGATGGTCATCTTCTATTTCAAGTTGATTGCAATGGCAGGCGTCAAAGTTTAACCGGTCGGCTATTTTGTCGGCAAAAAAGGAAAACCCGCCCGAAACAAGTCCGCAAAACACATTGTGCTGTTTCTGGGTTGCCAGAAGAGTTGCCGCGCCGGGCATAAGCGTCACATCATCATGAACGTCCTGCAAACTCGTTGCCGGAAGTCCTTTGAGGAGCGCAACTCGCTCTCTTAAGGCAGGTTCGAATTCTATCTCGCCCCGCATAGCACGGCTTGTAATATCGGAGATTTTGTCTCTAAGATTCAGCCTGTCAGCTAATTCGTCGAGACATTCTTGCTCGATAATAGTGCTTTCCATATCGGCAATCAGGAGCTTTTTTCTGCGTCCCACTGACGGCACCAAATTAAAATCGACCGGCAGATCAGAAAATTTTTCACGCAGAGCTGTAAGCTTATTTGTGGTATCAGATGCAGAGATGCTGAGAGAGATGTCATAAGCCACCCCCTCATTCAAACAAGTCACACTTTCCTGTTGCACACCCAAATGAAGCGAGATGCTTTCCACCAATTCATTTGTTAGAATAGGGGATGCTGGGTTACATGTTAAAACCAGATAACAGGGTGTCTCATTCATGAATCTGTCCGTCACTTCGTCACCAGATGTATTACCGGCCTCTGCGGATCAAATCCGCGCCGAGATTATTCTTATTGCAGGTGCAACCGCCAGCGGCAAGTCTTCTCTTGCGCTTTCCCTAGCCTCTGAGATTACGACTGCGGGGAGGCAAGCCTGTATTATTAATGCTGACTCCATGCAGGTCTATAAGGAGATGCAAGTGCTGACCGCCCGCCCGTCTAATGAGGAGGTCAAAAAATGTCCTCATGAATTATATGGGCATGTTTCGGCAGGGGATGAATATAATGTTGGACGTTGGTTGTCTGAGGTGCAAGCGGCGATTGCCAATGCAAAGAATGCGGGTCAGATACCAATTTTGGTCGGAGGTACGGGGCTTTATTTCAAATGTTTGACAGAGGGTATCGCAGACATTCCAGATATTCCTGAGGATATCAGAAAGGCTGTGCGCGCGAGGCATGAGGAAGAGGGCACACAAGCATGTCATGCCGCTTTAAAGCAGATTGATCCAAAAGCTTATCAGCGCCTTGAGGCCACAGACCCCCAGAGAGTTTTAAGAGCTCTTGAGGTCTATGAAGCTACTGGCAGGTGCCTTTCAGACTGGCAGAGCGACCCCGTGACACCCCCCATTACGGCTCCGATGCTGAAAATTCTCCTTACACCGTCCAGGGATTGGCTTTATGCCAGATGTGATAGCCGTTTTGAGGCTATGATAGCCGACGTTGCGCTGGAAGAGGCATCAGCAATGGCAGAATTAGGGCTTTCCGACACACAACCCGCTATGAAAGCATTAGGTTTAAAAGAGTTGCTCGCGCTTGGAAATAATGAGATAAGCCTCGAAGAAGCGCAATTAGCGGCGCAACAGGCGACGCGACGTTATGCGAAACGGCAAATGACGTGGTTCAGGAATCAGATGATTTCGTGGAATAACATTTCTGAGCAAGAATATTACAATAAAACATCAAATACCTTATCGAATATTATAAAAGTTCTTGACCTCGTGTGAAATCTTGCCTAGTTTCCCACAGAATTTACCAGACTTATAGCTGAAAGATAGGCAAGAGAATGAGTGATCAAAAGACTGATCAGATGACCGGTGCAGAAATTGTTATCAAAGCACTCAAAGATCAGGGTGTAGAGCATATTTTTGGATATCCCGGCGGGGCTGTTCTGCCGATTTATGATGAAATTTTCAAGCAGGACTGGTTGCATCATATTCTTGTCCGTCATGAGCAGGGTGCTGCCCATGCAGCTGAAGGCTATGCGCGTTCTACCGGCAAATGTGGTGTTTTATTGGTTACTTCCGGCCCGGGTGCAACTAATGCCGTCACCGGTTTAACTGATGCTCTGATGGACTCTATTCCTTTGGTATGTATTACCGGACAGGTACCAACTCACCTCATCGGTTCTGATGCATTTCAGGAGTGCGATACCGTTGGTATCACACGCCCATGCACGAAACATAACTACCTTGTTAAATCAGTCGATGATCTTGCTGAGATCATGCATGAGGCGTTTTATATCGCAACTTCCGGGCGTCCGGGTCCTGTTGTGGTTGATATTCCGAAAGATATTCAGTTTGCGCCGGGTCCATACATGTCGCCCGAAAAAATATCCAAGGCCAGTTATCAACCTCCCAAAAAAGGCGATTTAAACGGTATACGTGAAGCGGCGGAACTGATTGCTTCTGCCAAGAAGCCTGTCTTCTACACAGGTGGCGGCGTGGTCAATGCCGGTCCGGTTGCAAGCAAACTATTGCGCGAATTTGTTGGTTTGACTGGCTATCCAATTACCTCGACTCTTATGGGGCTGGGTGCATTTCCTGCAAGTGACGATCAATGGCTTGGTATGCTTGGTATGCATGGCACATATGAAGCAAATATGGCGATGCATGATTGCGATGTCATGATTAATATTGGTGCACGTTTTGATGACCGGATTACGGGTCGACTGGATGCATTTTCACCCAATTCGAAAAAAATTCATGTCGATATAGACCCGTCATCCATCAATAAAACCGTCCATGTTGATGTACCGATTGTCGGCGATGTCGCGCATGTACTTGAAGACATGATACGTATCTGGAAAGAAACGGCTTGTTCCCCTGACAAAAAAGCGATTGCCGAATGGTGGCAAGAAATTGAAGGCTGGCGGAAAGTTAATTCTCTTGGTTTTGAAAAAAGTGACACCATTATCAAGCCACAATATGCCGTTCAACGCCTCTATGAGCTCTCTAAGGGCAAGGATGTGTATATTTCGACTGAGGTCGGCCAGCACCAAATGTGGGCGGCTCAGCATTTCCATTTTGAAGAGCCTAATCGCTGGATGACATCTGGTGGGCTGGGCACAATGGGCTATGGATTGCCGGCGGCAATCGGGACTCAAATCGCGCATCCGGAGGCTTTGGTTATAGATATTGCCGGCGAGGCTTCAGTCCTGATGAACATGCAGGAAATGTCCACAGCAGTTCAATATAATCTGCCGGTGAAAATATTTATTTTGAATAATGAATATATGGGTATGGTACGTCAGTGGCAGCAGTTATTGCATGGCGGGCGTTATTCGCACAGCTATTCAGAGGCACTGCCTGATTTTGTGAAGCTCGCGGAAGCGTATGGCGCGACCGGAATACGGGCGACCAACCCTAGTGAACTGGATGAGGCGATTAAGCAAATGATTGATACGCCCGGTCCGGTAATTTTTGATTGCGTTGTTTCTAAAGATGAAAATTGCTTCCCGATGATCCCGTCAGGTAAAGCGCATAATGAAATGATACTCGCCGGAGAGCCTGCAGATGTTGAGGTTTCCGAAGAGGGCAAGGCACTCGTATGATGATGAATGACCAATCTATTGAAGCGCACACGCTTTCCGTACTGGTTGAGAATGCTGCCGGTGTTTTGGCGCGAGTCATCGGCTTGTTTTCAGGGCGCGGTTACAATATTGAGAGTTTGACCGTTGCTGAAGTTGATGGCGAAGCTCATATGTCGCGTATCACAATTGTGACCAGCGGGTCGCCTATGGTGATTGAACAAATTAAAGCTCAACTGAGTCGCATTGTGCCGGTTAGCCGTGTAACGGATTTAACGGTCGAGGCTGAAGCAATCGAACGCGAAATGGCGCTTGTTAAAGTTGCGGGTACCGGAGAAAAAAGAGTTGAGGCACTTAGAGTTTCTGAAAGTTTCAGAGCGCGCGTCGTAGACACCACACACGAGTCATTTGTGTTTGAACTGACCGGCGCGAAAACTAAAATTGACGCATTTGTTCAACTTATGCGTCCTCTGGGCTTAAAAGAAGTTTCAAGAACAGGCATCGCGGCGATTGCCCGCGGGCCGGAAGCAATGTAAAAGCCTTACATCATTCGCTTTCAAATTCAGATATTTACCTATAAATCTACTGAGAATTTAAAGACCAGACGAGGAGAATAAAATGGATATGCTATATGACCGCGACGCGGACACGGACCTGATTAAATCCAAAAAGATTGCCGTTATCGGCTATGGTTCACAGGGCCATGCACACACACTGAACCTGAGGGATAGCGGTGTCGCTGAGATTTGTGTTGGATTACGGCCTGACTCGTCTTCTGTCGCTAAAGCGCAAGCCGAGGGGATTGAAGTGAAATCAATCGCTGACGCGGCAGCTTGGGCAGATATCGTCATGATCCTTACCCCGGATGAGCTCCAAAAAGATATATATAACACCCATATTGCAAACAATATCCGAGAGGGTGCGGCCTTGATGTTTGCGCATGGTCTGTCCATTCATTTTAACTTGATTGAACCGCGTGCAGACCTTGATGTGCTTATGGTTGCGCCAAAGGGCCCGGGTCATACGGTGCGTGGAGAATATCTGCGCGGTGGGGGTGTACCCTGTCTGGTTGCTGTGCATAAGGATGCTTCCGGGACGGCGCGTGATATTGCCATGTCCTATGCCTGTGGGCTGGGCGGCGGTCGCTCAGGCATTATTGAAACTAATTTCAGGGACGAGTGCGAAACCGATCTCTTTGGTGAGCAAGCTGTACTTTGTGGTGGTGTCGTCGAGTTGATTAAAGCGGGTTATGAAACGCTTGTTGAGGCAGGTTATCCGCCGGAAATGGCCTATTTTGAGTGTCTGCATGAGGTCAAACTCATCGTCGACCTGATTTATGAAGGCGGCATTGCCAATATGAACTACTCAATTTCAAATACGGCTGAGTTTGGTGAGTATGTTTCCGGCCCACGCGTCGTGACATCTGATACCAAAGCTGAAATGAAGCTTATTCTGGAGGATATTCAGTCAGGTAAGTTTACCAATCGCTGGATGCAGGGTGGTCAGGAAGAAATCAAGAAATTCCGTGAAGATATGGCGGCACATCCGATTGAAGAAGTTGGTGCTAATTTGCGTGAAAAAATGCCATGGATTTCATCCAATAAATTGGTTGACCAGTCCAAAAACTAGCTAAAATCTGGTTATTTCACCAATTTCAGCCTGTTTTAGGCCTGATTTACACTATTTTCCGAAAAGGCCGCAAGTTTGTGGCCTTTTTTGGTATGTGCAATGTATGTATTGCATAATTGCAGTTTTGCATAAATAAGCTTATTGTATTGCGATTATGCGAAGACTTGATTGGGATGATTTAAGATTCTTTCTTTCGGTGGCCTCCAATGGGTCGCTTTCAGCTGCTGCCCGCAACTTAAACGTCAATACAACAACTGTATTAAGGCGTATTGCCAGCCTAGAGGAGGCGCTTTCAGCGCGCCTATTTGACCGTATGCGCTCAGGTTATCATCTGACGCAAGAAGGTTTGGTGTTACAGGAGCTTTTAGGGCCTGTAGATCTGCGTTTATCCAGTCTTCAGCGCGATTTTCAGGCAGCTCATGCCGGTGCAAAAGGGCGGGTTAAGGTGAGTGCATCTGAAACTGTCTCTGGGAACCTATTGGCCGGTGGAATGTGCGAGTTTGCCGAGAAATACCCTGATATTGAGGTTAGCCTATTAAGTGAAATATCTCTGCTTCAGGGTACTTCAGGACAGCATTTAGGGTTAAGGGATGTGGATTTGGCAATCCGCACCGCCCGACCGACGCAGGGTGATATGTTAGTTCGCAAACTTGGAGATTTGGCTTTCGGCCTGTATGCACACCGGGACCGTGCTGCAACGTTCAATGAGGGTGTTGAAATTACCAGTCCGGACAAGTTGGCGGGTGAACCACTTATCGGTTTTGACGAGGATGCCCTTCCAACCGGCCCTGTCTGGTTTTTATCACGGGTGGAAAAATCTATGATGTTAGTGACGCGCGCGGCTGGAGACAGGGCGAGACTGCAAATGGTCAAGGAAAATATGGGGCTTTCAGCTTTGCCTTGCATCATGGCGGATGCTGAACCGGAACTGCAAAAAATTGCCGGCCCTGAGATGGTTGGTTCTCTGGAACTCTGGTTGCTCGCGCGGCGTGATTTGGCGCAGTTTCCTCATGTCCGGACAGTGATGGATTTCATGATTGCAAGGGTAAGGAGTCTGCGACCGTCACTTTCCGGTAATACGGGTTCATGAAAAAACTTGGTGGTAAATAAAGTTACTTGCAATCCTTTTTTTCCACGTATAAACAGGATGATGGTCAGTTTATCTGAAATGGTTTTATGTGATGTTTATGGACATTAATACATCTGTGCATTTTACCGGTATTGCCTGTGTGCCTACCGTGGGCTCTGCGCTGTCTAATGTTCGTTTGGAAATTTTA
The DNA here is from genome assembly GCA_002450335.1 of Rhodobiaceae bacterium UBA6963. Lineage (GTDB taxonomy): Bacteria > Pseudomonadota > Alphaproteobacteria > RS24 > RS24 > Micropelagius. The sequence continues at coordinate 25,922 of DJZB01000029.1, read as the reverse complement.
TTACTACCAATTTCAGCAGGTCATCTCCTAATCAGCCCCTGAGGTCAAGGCAGGCAATGCCGGACGCTCAGGGGTCATATTTGGAAATTATGATTACCTGGCCCGGCATAGGGCTAAATTGAAGGATTAAAATGATGACACGTAAAGTTAGTGAAGAGAAAACCCAAGAGATGCGTAACGGTTCCGACCGTGTGATGATATTTGATACGACCCTGAGAGACGGTGAACAGTCTCCGGGGGCATCTATGTCTTTGGAAGAAAAACTTCAAATTGCAGAAACATTAGACACAATGGGTGTTGATGTCATTGAGGCGGGTTTTCCCATTGCCTCAAATGGTGATTTTGAAGCTGTTCAAGAAGTATCAAAATTAGTTAAAAACGCTACTGTCTGCGGTCTTTCCCGCGCAGGTGTTAAAGATATTGACCGTGCAGCAGAAGCACTGAAACCTGCTGAAAATATGCGGATACATACTTTTATTTCAACATCTCCTGTTCACATGAAGCATAAATTGCAAATGGAACCTGAAGCCGTCCTTGAAGCTATTGCCTTTAGCGTAGATCACGCACGTGGCTACACAGATGATGTTGAATGGTCAGCCGAGGATGCGACACGAACAGATAGAGATTTTCTGTGTCAGTGTGTTGAGGTTGCGATTAAAGCCGGTGCGACCACAATTAATATTCCCGATACTGTCGGTTACACCCTGCCGCAGGAATATATTGAGATTATTACAATGCTGAGAGAGCGGGTGCCGAATATTGATCAGGTTGTCTTGTCCACGCATTGCCATAATGATTTGGGTCTCGCAGTTGCCAATTCTCTTGCCGGTATTCAGGCAGGGGTGCGGCAGGTTGAATGCACAATTAACGGGCTTGGTGAGCGTGCGGGTAATGCAGCGCTTGAAGAGATTGTCATGGCTTTGAATGTACGCTCGGATTTAATGCCACAATGGACGCAAATTGAAACAACCCATCTTACAAGAGCTTCCAAGTTGGTTTCCAATGTCACGGCGTTCCCGGTTCAATATAACAAGGCTATTGTTGGTAAAAACGCTTTCGCACATGAAAGCGGTATCCATCAGGATGGTATGCTGAAAAACAACCAGACCTACGAGATTATGTTGCCCGAAACCGTTGGCATTAACAAATCTTCATTGGTGATGGGTAAGCATTCAGGTCGCCACGCTTTCCGTGAAAAAATCACGGCTTTGGGATATAGTTTATCCGACAATCAGATGCAGGATGCCTTCCAGCGTTTCAAGGATTTAGCGGACCGCAAGAAGCATGTTTTTGATGATGATATTGTTGCTTTGATTGATGATGAAGTTGCACATGGTAATGATCGTATCAAGGTGATGTCCTTGCAGGTTGTTGCTGGCACTAAAGGGCCACAAAAAGCGGAGCTTGAGTTGGAAATTGATGGAGAAATGCACCGTGCTGAAAGCACAGGTGATGGTCCGGTTGATGCAACGTTTAATGCGATTAAAGAACTTATCCCTGCAAAGGCTCGCTTGCATCTTTATCAGGTGCATGCGGTCACACAGGGTACAGATGCGCAAGCTGAGGTGAGTGTGCGTCTGGAAGAGGACGGTAAAACTGTTACTGGTCGCGGAATTGATACTGATACGCTTGTTGCATCGGCAAAAGCCTATGTCAGTGCGTTGAACAAGCTAAGTGTCAAACGGTTGCGTCAAGCGCCGGATGATGTCGCTGCATTACAAATTTGAGGCTATGCTAAACACTATGTTAAGCTGACGACTAAAGGGTTTAATTTAAACAAGTAAAACTGGATATAAAATATGCTTGATAATTTTCTGGGAATGTTTTCCGCCGATATGGCGATTGATTTAGGAACGGCCAATACGCTCGTTTATGTTAAAGGGCGTGGCATTGTTCTTAATGAACCCTCTGTTGTGGCGATTTTTAACAATTCCGGCAGAAACCAGCTTTTAGCTGTTGGTGATGAAGCAAAACTTATGCTCGGTCGGACGCCTGGAAATATTCAAGCTATCCGCCCGATGCGTGATGGTGTGATTGCAGATTTTGATGTTGCTGAAGAAATGATTAAGCACTTCATCCGCAAAGTGCATAACCGTCGGACCTTTGCAAACCCTCAAGTGGTTATTTGTGTGCCATCAGGTGCGACTGCGGTTGAGCGTCGTGCTATTCAAGAAAGTGCGCTTTCTGCCGGTGCGCGACGCGTGTATCTGATTGAAGAGCCAATGGCCGCAGCGATTGGGGCGGGTCTGCCTGTGACGGAGCCTACCGGTTCCATGATTGTTGATATTGGCGGCGGTACTACCGAGGTTGCTGTCCTGTCTTTGGGCGGGATTGTGTATTCTCGTTCAGTGCGTGTAGGTGGCGATAAAATGGATGAAGCTATTATCGCTTATATCCGTCGACATCATAATCTTTTGCTTGGTGAGTCCAGTTCCGAGCGGATTAAAAAAGAAGTCGGCTCTGCAGCTATCACGGATGGTGGCAAAGGCGTTAGCATCAATATTAAAGGACGTGATTTGATGAACGGTGTACCGCGTGAGGTGGCGATTTCACAAAGTGAAATTGTTGAAAGCCTCTCGGAGCCAGTCGGTCAGATTATTGAAGCGGTTAAGGTTGCTCTGGAAGCAACCCCGCCGGAACTTGCTGCGGATATTGTCGATAAAGGCATTATCCTAACAGGTGGCGGCGCGTTGCTTAAAAATTTGGATAAGGTTTTGCGTGATGAAACTGGCCTGCCTGTGAGTATCGCCGATGAGGCACTTTCGTGTGTTGCATTGGGGACGGGTAGAGCACTTGAACACATCAAAACCATGAAACACGTTCTATCCAGCGTTTACTAGGTTTTGAGGAGTCTTATGTCATTAGACAATAGAGGCATAGGACGAAAGGGCGGGATCTCCGGTCGCGGCTCGATTATTTTTCTTATCTTGCTCTCCTTTGTGCTGATTTACATAACTGAAAGTGGGCCGCGTTTATTAAACTCATTCCGCCAGTTTACCTATGATATTGTTACACCTGTCACTGAACTTATCGGAAAGCCTTTTGATGCGTTGCGACGCACCAGCAATGCGTTATCTGACTACACAGATCTGGTTAATGAAAATGCCAAACTAAAAGTACAGTTGGATGAATTGCGGCTCTGGGAAGACCGCGCATTGCGGCTTCAGGCACAAATCGCCAGATATGAAACATTGCTCAATGTGAAGCTTGATGATGATTATAATTATGCCACGGCTAGAGTTGTTGCCGATATAGGCGGGCCGTTTGTTCGTACGGTACTCTTAAATGCCGGCGAAGAAAAAAAGTTGAAAGTAGGACAAGCCGTTATCGGCGCATCCGGTTTTATTGGTCAGATTGTTTCTGTCGGCAGTTCTTCCAGCCGTGTGTTGTTGCTGACAGATTTGAACAGCCGCATTCCGGTGCAATTGGAACCAAGCGGCATGCAAGCCATTCTAACGGGTGATAACACGGGTGAACCCATTCTTGATTTCTTCAATGATGAAGAAGCACCTAAAAGTGGTGCGCGGGTCGTAACCTCCGGTTATGGAGGACAAATTCCACCCGGTATTTCAATCGGGGATGTGCGTGTAACACGCGACGGGCAGGCCAAGGTGAGCTTGCGGGAAAATCTATCCAGACTGAATTATGTTCGCATTCTTGACTTCGTATCAATTAAGACGCCTGAAAGTGAAACACAATTGCCGGATGTGCTTGTCAGTAAATCAACAAATACGAAATCTCAAGGAGACAACGTCACGGCATCCGAGAATAGTGAGACTGAGACGAGGGAATAGTAATGGCGTTTTCAGACAAAAATTTTCGCCAGACAATCGGGCGTCCCCAGGAAAGCAACCGGCTTTTTCCATCAGTCCTTCCAATAATTATTGCTGTTTTAAGCATTTTGATTCCGAAAGTACCTGTTGGGCATTTATTTGATGTGGTACCTGCGCCCGGGTTGATTTTAATTGTAATCTTTTTCTGGTCACTTGTTGATCCTGACAGATTTTCTATCTATCTGATTTTTTTCCTTGGTTTATTGGAGGATATTCTAACCGGCACGCCGCTGGGCATGTGGTCGCTTATTCTTATCCTCCTGCATTATTTTGTCGCTTCGCAAGGTACAACGCTTTTAACTCGTGGGAAGATTACAAAATGGGCAGTGTTTTCACTCTTTAGTTTGTTTTCCTATCTGCTTGCATATTTCCTTATCTGGCAGGTACATGGCAGTGTGCCGGCATTTAAGGTTATTTTGGTGCCATTTATTTTAACCGTGATTTGCTTTATACCTTTTTATCGTCTGTTTGAAATGACAGAGAATATGATTTCATCTTCAGCCGCTAGGAGATAATCGATTGTATTCGCCAGAGACAGATACCCAGATATTTTCCCGACGTGCTATGATTTTGGGGTTGGGTCAACTTGGCTTTTTTGGTCTGCTGGCAGCACGTTTGCAATATTTGCAAGTAACGCAGGCAGATCAGTATGGCATTCTGGCTGAAAATAACCGCGTAAATATCGGTCTTATTGCCCCGTTGCGAGGCAGAATTCTTGACCGTTACGGGCAAGAAATTGCAACCAACCGCCCCAATTTTCAGGTGGTGATGATACCAGAGCAAACCAAAGACCCGATTGAAACATTGCGTGTTCTTGAGAAGCTCGTGCCTATCTCACCTTCGCGCCGCAAACGTCTATTACGCGATATTCCAAGAAGTCGTGGATTTGTTCCATTCACGGTAGCTGAGAATCTTGAATGGGAACAATTCGCTGCCATTAATCTTAATTTGCCGCATTTACCCGGGGTGGAACCACAGGTTGGTAAGCTACGTTATTACCCTCAAGACGATATTTTTTCACATATGGTTGGTTATGTCGGGCGACCGGATGGTCGAGATCTGCGTAGAGATGATCCCCTACTCAAAGTCCCGGGCTTCCGGATTGGTAAAAGCGGTGTTGAAAAACAGTTTGATGATACGTTACGAGGTTCTGCAGGTAGTCGACGTGTTGAGGTTAACAATGTCGGGCGGGTAATTCGTGAACTGGCCCGCAACCCGGGTGCACAGGGCGCAGATTTGATGATGTCGATGGATAGCACTCTACAAAATGAAGCTATCCGCCTTCTTGGTGAACAAAGCGGTTCTGTTGTTATGATGGATGTGAACAGCGGAGAGGTTTTGACCATTGCGTCAGCACCGACCTTCAACCCCAATCAATTTACGGTAGGTCTGAGCCAAAGAGAATGGGATGGTTTGTTGGATGACCAGCGCAAACCTCTTATCAATAAGGCAATTGCCGGTCAGTACGCCCCCGGCTCGACAGTCAAAATGCTCATCGCCATAGCCGGGCTGGAAGAAAAAGTTATTACTCCAAATGAAAAGATTGTCTGTGAAGGGCAATACGAACTTGGTGGTGATACCTTCCATTGCTGGGAGCATGAGGGGCATGGCGCAATGAATATGCATGACGCCATAACAAATTCCTGTGATGTTTATTTCTATGAATTGGCGCGACGCCTTGGCATTGACCCGATTGAAAAGGTTGCCAAAAAGTTTGGACTGGGCAGCCCCTCTATTCCGGGGGCTTTTGGTGAGAAAAAAGGTCTAATTCCCGGCCGAGACTGGAAGCGTGCAAATCTGGATGCCTCATGGCAGACAGGGGAAACACTTATTGCCGGCATAGGGCAGGGTTATATGCTGGTTACACCCATTCAACTTGCTGTGATGACTGCGCGCATTGCCAATGGTGGCAAGGCAGTCGTGCCTAAGCTTTTGATAGACCCTGAGGATGTTGTAGCTAATGATCAAAATGTTTCCAGAGCCAATGAAGATATTATCTCAACGGATATGGATGCTGCTGAAAAGAACACGCTTATTCAAGTTGACCCCGAGCATATCAAATTAATGCATAAAGCTATGACGAGCGTGGTGAATAATCCGGATGGCACGGCTTTCGGATCTCGTTTTAATCTCAGAGGGGTGGCATCCGCAGGTAAAACCGGCACGGTTCAGGTGCGGCGTATCAGTAAAGATGAACGCGAGTCGGGCATTATTCCAAATGAAGAGCTCGATTGGCATTTGCGTGACCATGCTCTTTTTGTCGGTTTTGCGCCTGTTAAAAATCCGAAATATGCCGTCGCTGTTGTTGTTGAGCATGGTGGGAGTGGATCAAAAGTAGCGGCCCCAATCGCTCAAAAACTTTTAAAAATGGCACTGGAACGAGATCGACAGCCTAACAAAACTAAAACTGCGCGCGCCAATGCGTTTAACAAAACGATAAAAACAAAGGCGGGGAAAGCATGAGTCAATTTTTTTCTCCGCGTTTAAATTCGTTTCAAGGGCGTTTGGCGTCGCTAAATTGGTTACTTGTGATTCTCATTGCCTCTATCAGCTTGATTGGGGTGATGATGTTATATTCGGTTGCAGATGGCAGCTTTGAGCCTTGGTCAATTCGTCACTTAACCCGATTAATTGTTGGGCTTGCCTTTATGATTACCGTAGCGATTATTGATATTAAGGTTTGGTTTCGCATCGCATATTTTGTCTATGTGATTGGCTTACTTGCTTTGCTATCGGTTGAATTTTTTGGCGATCAGATGATGGGCGCAAAAAGATGGCTTGATTTGGGGTTGGTGACTATTCAGCCGTCCGAACCGATGCGTGTGGGACTGATGCTGGCGCTGGCGCGTTATTATCATAATTTGCCAATGAAAAACATATCCCGTCCTCAATGGTTGGCTTTGCCGCTTTTAATGATTATTGTCCCTACATTCCTGATTTTTAAACAACCTGATCTTGGGACGTCAATTCTCTTCTCATTGATTGGGGTAAGCACACTTTTCCTTGCCGGGTTGAGTTGGCGTTATTTTTTCGCCGGTGGGCTAGCTCTTATTCCGGCAGGTTGGATAACATGGACCATGTTGCTGGACTATCAACGCAAGCGGGTTTTGACATTTCTTGACCCGGATACAGATCCGCTCGGTTCCGGATATCATATTCTTCAATCCAAAATTGCTATCGGATCGGGTGGGTTGAGCGGTAAAGGCTTTATGCAGGGCACTCAAAGTCACCTTAACTTTCTGCCGGAAAAACATACGGATTTTATCTTCACCATGTACGCTGAAGAAATGGGGCTTTATGGGGCATTAATTTTACTTGCCATGTATTTAATGATTTTACTGATGGGCTATTTTATCGCCACACAAGCACGCAGTGCATTTGCCCGTATCTTGGCAATGAGTATCAGTGTCTCGTTCTTTATTTATTTGTTTGTGAACGTTGCAATGGTAATCGGGCTACTTCCTGTGGTAGGCGTGCCGTTACCGCTTATGTCTTATGGCGGAACGTCCATGATGACTGTGCTGTTTGGTATGGGACTTTTGTTAAATGTTCAGGTCAACAGATATACAGAATTATCTGTCAAATAGCCTTAAAGTTTACGCATCAAGAAGCGTGCTCAGTTTGCCTGAGTTTTCCAGCTCGTAGAGGTCATCACATCCGCCTATATGCGTATCTCCGATAAAAATTTGCGGTACGGAGGTCAACCCATCCAGCCTATCTTTCAGTGCTGCGCGTCCTGCGGCATCACCTGATAAATCCACTTCAGTAAAGTCCAGATTTTTCTTGGTCAAAAGGTCTTTGGCAGCAAAACAAAAAGGGCATGTGTTGGTCGTGTATATTTCAATTTTTTTCATAGTGTCTATCAGTTCTTATTTATGAGGTGACTTTCTATTATGAAGCCCTCAACTAGAAAGTGGAGAGGGACAAAAGCCACTGACTTTCAAGCCCGTCTTCACGAAAATGATGTAAACTTAGATACTCTTCAGAGTTTGTCATTTCAAGGAATTTGTTATGATTGGCGTATTCAACAAGCAAAACTGCTTCAAAATTTGGAACGTTATCGCCAATAAAAACACTGCGCACAGCGCCTCTAAACAAAACTTGTCCGCCATAATTGGGAAGGATAGCCTCTACACGCTTCCCATATTCTGCATAAGATGCATAATTTTTAAACTTAAGCAGATTTAACATCACAACCTTGTCGTTGCTGTTACCTGCTTTTAAGGCATCTACCTGTTCGTCGGTTGGATAAAGTGACATGATACAACCTCATTTTAGTGAGATTGTATCATATCTGGAAATGGGACAAAACAAATAGAGCGTGCTGTAAGTTAGACAGCCTCTTGTTCTTCACCAACAAGTTCGAGATTTCCGGCTGCAAGTTTGCCGTTTTTGCTCTCGATCATTTGGTATTTCAATCTTTGGCCTTCGACAATAAGACGTAACCCGGATTCTTGTACTGCAGTAATATGCACGAAAGCATCGGGTGTCCCATCATCAGGTGTAATAAAGCCGTAACCCTTGACGGTGTTGAACCATTTAACGATACCAGTATTCATTGTATTCTCCGTGCTCCCAATATTTGGGAGTGCTTAAAAAGCGGAAGGATGCCGTTAAGCCGCATATAGTTAGGCGCATCCAATATTTCAATTAGGCCGCATAAAGGAAAAGACCAATTAATTTCTGGAAAAAAATCTTCGGGGGAGAAATTGCTTAACAAGCCTGCGGAAAATAAGGACACCTAGTAACAACACAATATAGCGTGACAGTAACTCACCGAGCGAGACGGAAAGCAAATAAGACAGCATATCAAGAGTTTGAAGGTCCCCATCGGGTCTCAGGTTGAATAAGACTGATTTAGCAATCAACGTGAAGCAAACTGCTATCAAAGCCGCTAATAGTGGATTATTTGGTCTTCTAAAAAGCCCCATAAGGAGTATTGCCAGTATAAGAAGCAAAATTTCTTTCTGGGTAACGGGTAATGCAAGCAGAGGATACCAATAATCTGTCATATTTATTCCCTTACCGCGAACAATGTGGAAATACAAGTCAGGTAACTTAAATTAGGAAATCCATCCCGCAAGTTCGGCGTGTGCCAATTCAGCCAAAAGCTTGATGCTTTCTGGTGAACTATTGAGGCATGGGACGGTTGAGAAGTTCTCACCGCCTGCTTCCATAAAGGTTTCGCGGGCTTCAATAGCTATTTCTTCAAGTGTTTCCACACAGTCAGAAATAAATCCGGGGGTGATCACTGCAATATTTTTATGTCCGGCTTCGCCAAGTTCGCGAAGTGTCGCTTCTGTGTAGGGTTCGAGCCATTTTGTGGGGCCAAATCGCGACTGAAATGTCAGTTTGAAATTATCATCTTTCATGCCGAGTCTTTCTCTTAAAAGACGCGCCGTCTTGGCACAATGGCAATGATAGGGGTCACCCTTTTCAAAATAGGCCACTGGGAGGCCGTGAAAGGACGCAACCAGGTAATCCGGTTTCCAGCCTAGCTTTGAAATATGTTTTTTGACCGATTTTGCCAAAGCATCAATATAGGAGGGGTGGTCATGCCAAGGGCCGGCCGTGCGCAAAGCCGGTTGCCACCGCATTTTCAGCAGACAACGGAAAACCTCGTCATTTACGCTGGCAGTTGTACTGGCGCTATACTGAGGATAAAGCGATATCACTGAAATTTGAGTGCATCCTGAGGCGCGGAGGCCTTCAAGTCCTTCGGCAATTGACGGATTTCCATAACGCATTGCCCAGGCTACCTGCACATCAGTTTTATCTTTTTTAAATAGCTTGGTGAGGCCTTCAGCCTGTTCGCGTGTATAACGCCTAAGAGGGCTTTCATGGGTTTCAGTATCCCAGATTTTTGCATATGCGCGTGCCGATTTACGTGGGCGCGTGTTTAAAATTATACCACGAAGAATTGGCTGCCAGATGAGGGAAGGTGCTTCTATAACCCTCTTATCGCTCAGAAACTGCTTTAGATAAGGACGAAGTCCTTTGGCATCAGGGCTGTCTGGTGTACCGAGATTGACCAGCAATAACCCGGTTTTTCCAAAGGCGACATCAGGATGCGTGTCAGGTAACATTTACTTAAATAGCTTCTGCAAGACGACCCTTAGTCAAAGACGCAATATCCAACGCTTCCCAGACTTCGGTTACGGCATGGACCAACTCGTCAATCATGATGTCGTCATGCAGGGGTGACGGGGTAATTCTTAGGCGTTCCGTCCCTCTTGTAACAGTCGGGTAATTAATCGGCTGAATGTAAATGCCGTGCTTTTCCATGAGGCGGTCAGACGCGGCTTTACATAAAATTGGGTCACAAACCATAAGTGGCACAATATGGGTTTCAGTCGGCAAAATTGGCAAATTCGCTTCTGTGAGCTTGGTTTTAAGCTTGGCGACTTGTTCCTGATGCTTTTCTCTCAAATCATTAGCTGTTTTGAGATGGCGAATGCTCGCAGTTGCCCCGGCAGCGATTGCCGGTGGTAATGAGGTGGTAAAGATAAAGCCCGGCGCGTAGGAACGTATTGTGTCAATGATAGTGGAACTCGCGGTAACATATCCGCCCATAATACCAAAGGCTTTAGCAAGTGTGCCCTCGATAATATCAACACGCTCCATTAATTCCAATTGGTCGGCAATTCCACCGCCTCTCTTGCCATACATGCCAACGGCATGCACTTCATCAAGATAGGTGAGGGCGTTATAGCGTTTTGCAAGGTCACATATTTCCTTAATCGGCGCTATATCGCCATCCATGGAATAAACGCTCTCAAAGGCAATCAGTTTAGGACGTAATTCGCCCGCTTCTTGGAGTAATTGCTCAAGATGCTCCAAATCATTATGGCGCCAGATACGCTTCGTCGCCCCTGAGTTTTTCACACCGGCGATCATGGAGGCGTGGTTTAGCTCGTCAGAAAGTATGAGGCAATCGGGAAGAACCCGACCGAGTGTGGAGATTGTGGCTTCATTAGAGACATAACCGGATGTGAAAACCAATGCGCCTTCTTTACTGTGAAGATCGGCAAGTTCTGTCTCAAGTTCAATGATTAGATGATGAGTCCCTGAGATGTTGCGTGTGCCGCCGGCACCCGCGCCGAGAGTTTCAATCGCATGCTTCATGGCTGTCGTCACATGCTGATTTTGACCCATGCCAAGATAGTCATTTGAACACCAGACAGTTATTTCACGCGGTGGATTATGGGAATAATCCAGAGCTTTTGGAAAACGTCCAACCTGACGTGCCAGGTCTGTGAAGACGCGATAACGACCTTCCTCGTGGAGTGCGTTTAAAGCTTTATTAAAATATCTGTCGTAGTTCATTATACCAAAACTTGTGTATTGAAATTTTTGTTAAACTAGACGCTGTGTCATTGGCGAGCAAGTAAGATAATGATAACAGTCTAAATGCCGCAGTTTGGGTTTCAGAGCCGTATTTCTGGGTTAATCTTTGTCGCGCACAAATGTGACGGCATAAAAGGGTTCGCCTTCGAAAAGGTCTTGAGGTTCCTGCATGCCTTCAAGCATCTGAAAGCGTCTCTGAACGATACTGCCTTCCATGCGAAAACCTTTTTCAGCCATATGGCTTCTGTGGAATTCCATGGCAGCAGGGGTGAAATCCTTGGCTAAGACAGTTATGCGTTCGCGTTCTTCATTCTCATCAGACATAGATTTACCCCAATATTTATTTATATTTGCACACTATATCACTGACATCCAAAGCACAAAAGGGGCAAATTGCCCTATCTTTATCAGTTATATGGATGAAAAGATTTTTCAAACTTAGGATTTTGGGGTTGAGAGTTCAATTCTCAACCCGGGTAATCAAAAATAATATCTAGTAACCATTTAAGCGTGCATATCGTTCACGATGAAAGCGTGGGTCGCCCAGAAGTTGCAGTTGAACGCGCGCTCTTTTCATAAATAGGCCGACATCAACATCATCTGTCATGCCAATCCCGCCATGCATTTGCAGCCCTTCATTTGAAACTAAGGTTGACGCTTCACCAAGACGCGCTTTTGTTAAGCTTGCCAAACGAGCAATTTGATTGCTCTTTTTATCGCTTTGCGAAAGTGCAAAAGTCACGACTGCTTTACAAATTTCGATTTCACTGAATATGGCGGAAGCGCGATGGCGCAGAGCTTGGAAACTACCAATCGGAACACCAAATTGTTTGCGCTCTTTAAGATATTCAAGTGTGCGCTCAAACACTTCATTCACGCCACCCAAGATTTCGGCAGACAGCAGAATGCGTGCTTGGTCAAGTGCGCTTTCAAGCGGTGCGGCGCCGTCATCAATTGTGCCAATGATCATATCGGCAGAGACAGTGAGGTTTTCGCAGGTGACTTCAGAGCTGTTCCTAGAGTCGACCATTTTAGAGCGCGACACTTTTAAGCCATCTGAATTAGCATCAACCAAACAAAGAGAGAGACCGTTTGTGTCGCCTTTTTGACCCTTACTCCTTGCCACAATAATCAGCTTGTCAGCAATATGTCCGTCAAGCACAAAGGTTTTGCGTCCGTTGAGAACAAGACCTCCATCTTTCTTTTCGGCACTTAATGAAATAGCCGCAGGGTTGTGATGGCCTGACTCCTCAAGAGCAACCGCAACAATCATTTCACCGGCAGCAATGGCCGGGAGAATAGCCTGTTTGAGATCCTCTGAAGCTGCTTCAAGCAGAACCAGGGTTGATAAAATCGAACTGGAAAACAACGGGGTAGCTGCAAGTGTCCGCCCGGCCTCCTCCATCACCAGACCCATGCCGGTGATGCCGAAATCCGTTCCTCCATAGGCTTCAGGAATAAGTATGCCCGCCAGGCCAAGCTCAGATGCTTGTTTCCAGACGTCCCGGTCAATTCCGTCAGCGCTCTCCTCGTCGCGAAGTTTCCGAAGATTGCTTATCGGGACTTGCTCGGAAAAAAACTGCTTCGCTGTATCGCGCAGCATGGTTTGTTCCTCACTGAGGATGAAGTCTGTTTTCGGCTGTTCCATATTCTCGGTCGTCATTAGGCCTGACCCCCTTCGGGAAGATCCAACACACGCTTAGCAATAATATTAAGCTGGACTTCTGTCGTGCCGCCCTCAATGGAGTTGCCTTTTGAGCGCAGCCATTGTGGAGAGATATCCATCACATCCTGATCATGCCCTTCACCTTCTGTGGTGAGCGCATTTGTGCCAAGTAGCTCAAGCAGAATTTCAAAACGGCGCTTGTTCATTTCTGAGCCATAAAATTTAAAGATAGAGGCTTCGGCTCCAATGCCATGGCCCGCTTTGGCCAATTCGCCGGTACGGCGGAGGGTAAGGTTGAATGCCTCTTCATCCATTTTGTGTTTGGTGACCGTATCGCGCAGGGTCGGATGGGCAATCATACCGTCTAGTTCCCCAAAGACTTCTTTCGCCAATTCTTCCATGCCGCCAAGCGAGGCTTCGCCGGCACCCATATTCATGCCAGAAATCATGGCTCTTTCGTGCTCCAGCAAGCGTTTGGCGATGGTCCATCCTTTATTCAACTCACCGACAAGGTTTTCCTTTGGAACTTTCACATCTGTCAGGAAAGTCTCGCAGAAGGGTGAACTGCCTGAAATAAGTTTAATAGGTCTTGGGTCAACGCCTTCAGTTTCCATATCAATCAGCAAAAATGAAATACCTTCATGTTTGACGCTTGTGTCTGTTCTAACGAGGCAGAAAATCCAATCGGCTTTATCGGCATAACTCGTCCAAACTTTCTGTCCGTTAACAAGATAATGGTCACCCATATCTTCAGCTTTCGTTTGGAGACCGGCAAGGTCTGAACCGGAGCCAGGCTCAGAATATCCCTGACACCAACGAATCTCCCCGCGCACGATAGGCGGCAGGTATTTTTGTTTCTGTTCTTCTGTTGCAAATTCCAGCAGAGCAGGGCCAAGCATCCAGATGCCGAAACTATTCAAACTCGGGCGAGCATCAATGCGCTTCAGTTCTTGCAGAAGGATTTTGTTTTCATCTGGGTTAAGACCCCCGCCGCCATATTCAGTTGGCCATGTTGGTGCTGTCCATCCTCGTGCGGCCATTCTTTCCATCCAGACCTTAGTGTCAGGATTAGGGTAAGAAGGGTTTCTACCGCCCCAAGGTTGTTCCTCATCAGGCATGGGTGTGCGCATAGAGGCAGGACAATTCTCCTCCAGCCAGGCTCTTGTTTCTTCTCTGAATGTTTCAAGGTTACTCATAAGTTAAACTCCCGGACTTAGGCCTATACGTCTTCAAATAATGACCAAAATAATTGCAGACATTGTACTTTAATGACAAGCTAAAAGCCTATCATTAAATCTCATAAAAAACCTGCGTCAAAAAGGTTCAGAAGGTATTCGTCTTATTCAGCAGCCGTTTGGCCAAAGTTAAAGACGGGTCCCTCATCTCCGTTAATAGACATGAGATATTTGATGCCTTCTTCAGCAATCTCATCACCGACCATGTGTGCGCCTTCTGCTTCCAATTCAGAGAAATCCACGAATGGCGCATATTTATAAGATGTCCGATCCGTAATGATACCTGCGTTGAAAAGGGTTTTTACAAGGACACGGAAAATATTATCATTATCCTCTAGACGCCGTCTTATTTCATCATTGGTCAGGGCATCAATAAATCTCTCCTGAACCATTTTCCAGTCAAGACCCAGTGATTCGTAGATGGGCTTTTTTTGTTCGGGGCTGGAAAGATTATAAAGCAGCACATGGAAAACTTCCCACGACCAATCTTCTATTTTGTCTCTTTCCTCAGGTGAAATATTCGGGATGGTTCTATCTGCCCAAATTTTGCCGAATTTATGGTGGAATGCCTCATCTGTCATGACCAATTGCATGAGCTTTGTTAAAAGCGGGTCATTGCCCTGACGATAGAAAGTCGCAAAAGCACCCATAGCTAGACCTTCAACAAGCATTTGCATGCCAACAAGCTTTTTCCAGACAATTTTCGAATTCACAAGTTCATTCAGTAGGTTACCAAGGGCAGGGCCGACAACCATAGGCTGTCCCCAGCGTGCATGGATATATCTTGAGAAACCCGCAACATGTCTTGCTTCTTCGCGAGTTTGATTCGCTGCATATTCTTGCGCGCCAGGGTCTTTCAGGATATGGCACAGACTAGATGAAAGGTTCAAGGCACCTTGTTCGCCGTGCAGAATAGAAGAAAGGGCCCAGTGAACATTCATATTCACCAGTCTGATTTTATCTTTTTCGTTCAGTAAGTCGCCAATAACCCTAAGATCAACATCCTGATCCGGGTTTATCATATAGGCGTTATCAACATCGAAAGGCTCAGTAAAATCAATATATTTGGTATCCATAGGGTCCCAAAAATGATTATGCGTTGCTGAAATGATTTTATCGAAGGCTGTTGTTCGGTCATTATACCGATCAACTTCTATCATTGCGTTGAAGTCAGACGGGTCTACGGATTGATAGGCAGGATCTGCCGTGATTTCCGATTCTTCGAGATTATGATTTTCCATATCATGCTCCTTTATTTTGTCAAAGATAACGCCATAACTTTAACAAGCGCAAGTTAAAAATGACGCCTGCGTCATTTTTTCAATTACATATTGGTATTCAATTGTGATTGGTCTTTAAAACGATAGCATGTAGGGTGCAAACTCATTAAATAGGTCATTTTATAAGCGGTCGCAGTCAGCAATGTTTGAAGCAATATTATTAGTGCTTGGTGGATTTATTCTCCTCGGCGGTGGCGGCGAGGGGCTTGTTTCCGGTGCCGTTTCACTGGCTGACAGGCTCAAGGTTCCGCCGCTTATTATAGGTCTCACTATCATTGCCTTTGGTACGTCTGCGCCTGAATTAACGGTTTCAATACAAGCAGCGTTTCAAGGTCAGCCCGATATTGCCATAGGGAATATTATTGGCAGTAATATTTCCAATATGTTGTTGGTTCTGGGCGTCTCGGCTCTGATTCAACCAATTATTGTTCAGGGTAAAGAGTTAAACCGTGACGGTGTGTTTATGTTGCTGGTTACATTGGGCTTCTCTTTGGTAGCCTTTTACGGTGATATTACTCACCTGATTGCAGCAGGTATGGTTGGGATGATTGTACTTTATACGGTTTATCTTTACCGGCTGGGTGGTGATGAAAATGTCACTCAAGAGGTTACTGAAAATCCGCTGGCTGGCGCGCGTGTTCCTGTCTCTCTCATTATCCTTGTTCTGGGGACTATTGCAGTTGTCTGGGGTGCGGATTTGCTTGTCAAAGGAGCCGTCATTCTTGCCATGGAATTTGGGGTCTCAGAAGGGGTTATAGGCCTAACGGTTGTTGCCATTGGAACATCTCTGCCTGAACTCGCAATTTCTGTTCTTGCCGCGTTTCGTGGTCATGCGGCGCTGGCGGTGGGGAATATTGTTGGAAGCAATATTTATAATATTCTTTTGATCTTGGGTGTTACCGGGTTGGTGCATCCAATATCGATTGCACCTGATTTCCTAACTATGGATATTTGGGTGCTAATTGGGGTTTCCGGTTTGACAGTTTTCCTTCTCAGCTATCAGCAGGGAATTTCCAGGGTTTTTGGGGGGTTATTCCTTGCAACTTATATACTCTATATTGGTCTTCTTTTTGGTGCTTAAGGCGCGTTCATGGCTTTTGAAATTAAACAAACCCCTCCTGAATTGGAAAACGATAAATTATCCCTGACATCCAAAATTTTAGGGCCGGGGCGACTGGTGCGCATGGCTGAAAGATTGCGTGAAAACAATCAACAAATTCCTGAGTTGAATTTTTGTGCGATTTCGGATGAAGGCATGATTGGCGGGATTGCCTATTGGCCAATTCAAATTGGCCCGACACCTGCGCTCCTTCTTGGACCACTGATTGTAAATCCCTTATGGCAGGGTAAGGGTGTTGGACGCGGTTTAATGGCCACCTCGCTTGCTGCAGCTGAAAAACTTGGGCATGAGTTGGTTTTGCTGGTCGGCGATTTATCTTATTACAGTCAGTCAGGCTTCAAAATCGCCCCTGCAGGGTTGAATTGCCCGGGTCCGGTGGATGAAAGCCGTTTGCTGATTTACGAAATAAAGCCCGGCATTGCGGCGCAACTATCCGGTTCGGTTTCCGCCGCCCGTTAGGCGCCTCAGCGCATAAAGGCTTTGCGCTAACAAGTTTTTAAATTGTTGATATAATGGTGTTTATGACCGAAAACAGTCTTCAAAATGTGATTAAAAGTGCTGAAAAAGCAGGAAATGCAGCCGGAACATCCAGCTTGCCACCTGTAGAGGACTGGGATCCACCCTATTGCGGGGATATTGGCATGCGCATCACAAGTGATGGGTCTTGGTTTTATGGAGACTCACAGATTGGGCGTGAAAAACTTGTCCGGTTGTTCTCAACTATTTTGAGGCGCGATGAAGACAAGAAGTATTACCTCGTCACACCCGTTGAAAAAATCCTGGTTACTGTAGAGGATGCGCCTTTCATTGCTACGCAGATGGATGTGACTGGTGAAGGGGTAATGCAAAAAATTACTTTCACCACCAATGTCGGGGACATTTGCCTTGCTGGGCCAAATTTGCCGATTTACTTTGAATTTAAAGGTGAGCAACCCAGTCCCTATGTTCACGTACGCGGAAAATTACGCGCCAAAATTGCGCGCCCTGTATTTTATCGTCTTGTTGACCTTGCCGTGACACACCAAGAAAATGGCGAAGACTATTTTGGCGTCTGGAGCGAGGGCGAATTTTTTAGTATGTCTCGAGTTGATAACTTAGGACCTGACTATGGTTGAGTTTGAGTACAGGCAAAAAATAGCCAAAGCTGTGTCGCCTGAGTTACCTTCAGAACAAGTATTGTATAGCGGGCGTGGTCAAAGCGGAGATTTCCAGCTTAATCCGGTTTTGCTTGAACTTCACAAAAACCGCGACCTGCCTTTGGCGACGGTTTTAATCGGTGTGGTTGAATATGAACAATCCCCTCGCGTTATTTTAACCAGACGTTCAGAAAATCTGAAAAAACATTCTGGGCAAGTCGCTTTCCCGGGTGGGAAGGTAGATGACACTGACCCGTCACCGTTAGATGCGGTATTACGCGAAACGGAAGAGGAGATTGGTCTCACATCGGGATACATTGATATTGCAGGCTATCTCGAGACATTCGAAACCGGTTCAGGATTTATGGTGCTTCCTGTGGTAGGGTTTATTCGTCCAGGCTTTGAATTAAAAATAAACACAGAAGAAGTCGCCGATGTTTTTGAGGTGCCCTTGAATTTTTTGATGAACCGAGAGAACCATAATATCAAACAAGATATTTGGAATGGTCAGCTTCGGTCGTATTATTCCATGTCTCATGGTCAGCATCATATTTGGGGCGTGACGGCGGGTATTCTGAGAAATTTAAGCGAAAGAGCTTTCGATGATTAGGATTATATTATTCAATCTGTTTTTGTTTAGCCTTCCCTTTATCATGCTGTCAGTATGGTTGTGGTGGTTTCGCAGAACTCGGCCTGACCAAGTGGAAATGAAAATCTGGGCTTATGCATCCGTTGCGGGTTTCGCCTGCATGCTTGCAGGGCTGTTATTTTTCAGATCTGTCACTGATGCCCCGACAGGGAGCGTTTATGTGCCCCCAAGTGTTGAAAATGGCGAACTAGTACCCGGACATTTTGAGGCTCTAGACAAATTAAATGAGCAACCGCCAGAAACATTGGAAGTCACACCTTAATCATGACGCGGTCCGTCAGAGAATTCTCTCAGGATCTTTCGAAATGGATGGTTGAGGTGTTAACAGCAAAGAATTTACTGTGCAATCTGAAGCGCAAATAGAGGCAATGGGCGGGGTAAGGAAAAAACCGTCAACAAAAAAGGTGGTGCTATTAAATGGTAAAAACACCAAACAATAGGGTCGACAGCACCATTTATCTTCAGTCTAGAAGCGTGTGAGACGCACTGGCAGGTCAGTATAGCCATGCACAAAATTAGAGTTCACCCGCGTCGGTGCGCCCATAACTTCGATTGATTTGAACCTATCCAACATTTCTTCCCACAAAATACGCAGTTGTAATTCGCCAATGCGCAGTCCCATGCACCGGTGAATACCAAAGCCGAAAGACATGTGACGATTGGAATTTTCGCGGTCGAGGTCAATCTGCTCGGGCTGAGCAAATATACTGTCATCGTAATTGCCCGACAGATACCACATAACGACCTTGTCGCCTTTTTTGATATGTTTTCCGCCCAGTTCGGTGTCTTGCAGCGCCGTGCGTCGCATGTGTGAGAGCGGGGTCTGCCAGCGGATAACCTCGCTGACCATTTGCTGAATAAGGCTTCGGTCGGCGCGCAGCCGTTCAAACTGGTCAGGAAATTTGCTACTGGCGTAAATGCTGCCGGTCATGGAATTGCGTGTGGTGTCATTGCCT
>DJZB01000029.1:0-6393 GCA_002450335.1 Rhodobiaceae bacterium UBA6963 | reverse complement strand
GCGTGTGGTGTCATTGCCTCCCACAATCAGCAACCCTACATTGGCCAGATAAGCTAAAGGGTCGAGATTACTTGTGCTCGGGTCATGCGCCATCATGGAAATTAGATCGAATTTCGGCTCTTGATTTGCGCGCTCATTGTGCAAACGGGTGAAATATTCAAGACACTCCATAAGTTCTGCGATGCGTGCTTTTTGATCTACGATGAGTTCCGAGCCTTCACTGGCGGTTCCAATATCTGACCAGCGCACAAGTTTGTGCCTGTCTTCAAATGGGAAATCAAACAGCGTTGCCAGCATTTGAACCGTCAATTCGATGGAAACATGCTGCACCCAGTCAAAGGTTTCACCATCAGGCAGATCATCCAAAAGCTTGGCAGTGCGGCTACGGACAAGGTCTTTGTAGCTGTCGATGGCCGGACGTGAAGCGATGGCCTGAACAGCCTTACGCTGAGGCGCGTGCCGAGGCGGATCCATGGATATAAAATTTTCGAGTTGAAAGTCATGTTCCGGGTCATTATGGATTGCATCATCAATCATGATGCCGCCCAGTGCAGCAGCTGAAGAGTAGATGTGGTGGCTTGTGTCCACTGTCATGATGTCTTCATAACGTGTCACGGACCAATACGGTCCATAGGGACTATTAGCACAAAAATGAACAGGATCTTCACGGCGCAATTTTTCGAATAACTCGAAAATGGACCCGTCGACGAAATTCTGTGGATCTGCAACGTTCAAAAGATCCAGGTCTTCCACTTCCTTGAAATTATGATTTTCCATATCAAGACTCCCCAATTTTTTTAAAATAATATCAAATCTTTTGTTGGTTCAAGCAAAAAATGACGCCTGCGTCATTTTTTCAATATTCATCTATGCTTTATGGAATCCAGCATGCTGGCAGTTGTCAGAATGCTTCTATCTCTTCTAGCTGTACAATTTAGCCTTGGTTTTTTAGGTTAGTAACATCCAAGTCAAATATAAGTTGTTGGCCCTTCTTATTGCCTGTTTACTGAGTGCCATTAAAATAGTCGCCGATACAGTCAGTCTGATTAGCATTAAGATACAGTTCCTTTAGGAGACAAATATGAAGTCAGTGGTGTTAACAGCTTCTTGGTTGCAAGCGTCTGATACGCAGAAAATTATGCAAACGCTCGGACATGATATGGTTAGAGTTGTTGGTGGATGTGTGCGTGATGCGTTGCGCGGCGTTTCTGTTACAGATATTGATATGGCAACCAGCCATCTCCCCGATGTGGTTAGAGATAAGCTGACCGCGGCCGGCTTTAAGGTCATCCCAACAGGCATTGAACACGGAACGGTGACGGTCGTCGCCGCCGAGCGCAACTTTGAAATCACAACCTTGCGTGAAGATATCGAAACTGACGGGCGTCATGCTAAAGTCAGTTTTGGCCAAGATTGGCAAGCCGATGCGGCGCGACGGGACTTTACCGTCAATGCGCTTTATGCCGATAGTAACGGTGTGGTTTATGATCCGTTGGAAGCAAGCGGAACAAGTAGCCTTGCTGACCTTGAAGCGGGGGTCGTCAGATTTATCGGCGATCCGGATACACGCATTGCGGAGGATTATTTGCGCGTTTTGCGCTTTTTCAGGTTTTCAACTCAACTCCAGCCTGAAGCACCTGATGCAGAGGCTATAGAGGCATGTGCCCGCGCGGCAAACCAGAAAGAGGGGATGTTGGCGCTTTCAGGTGAACGGCTGGGGCAGGAACTTTTTAAACTTCTATCTCATACTACCGCGCCACATGCCCTCGACTTGATGCAACAGGCGGGGCTACTGCCATTCATTTTTCCGTTCACACCTGCCATGGATATTCAGAATAAGCGTCTCGACAATCTGATAGATATTCAAGATACACAGTTTTTTGAGCCGGATGTTTTGCTCCGGCTGGCGGCGCTATGTCCCGATAGTAAGGTCGTAATTGACCAACTCTCTGAAAAATTACGACTTTCAAAAAAACAGACAAAACGTCTTAAAGGCGCGCTCGACACATCCTGCCACCCGGTATGTTATATGTCTGCGCGTGAAATGCGGCGTGCGCTTTATGTTTCGGGCCGTGAGGCTTTTATTGACAGGTGTTTTTTGACCTGGGCGATGGATAAAAAAACCAATAATGCCGTGCAGTGGCGGGCATTGATTGCTATGGCGACAAGTTGGGAAAAGCCTGACTTTCCTCTTACAGGTGACATGATGAAAACGGCAGGTGTTCCGGAGGGGCCGGAAATGGGGCGTGTTTCTGAAGAGGTCGAACGCTGGTGGATAGACAGTGATTTCACTGATGACACATTTTCTATCATTGAACGGCTTAAAGCGGTGGTGCAGGCCACAATTTTATAAATCTAAGGGGTTTTATAAATTCTTGATTTTAAGGCCAGCGAACTGCCGGTGGCATGGATGACAGAATGCTGTCCACATTTCCGCCGGTTTTAAGCCCGAAAGTCGTGCCACGGTCATAGAGTAGATTAAATTCCACATAGCGCCCACGTTGCACGAGTTGCGCCTCGCGCTCTTCATCCTCATAGGGGGTGTCTTTTCGGCGTGCGATAATGTCAGGGTAAACATTCAAAAATGCGCGCCCGACATCTTGGGTGAAGGCAAAATCTTTATCCCAGTCACCGGTATTTAAATGGTCGTAAAAGATGCCGCCCGTTCCTCTGGTTTCGTTACGGTGCGGCAGAAAAAAATATGAGTCACATTTTTCCTTGAAATCCGGATAGTAAGTGGCGTCATGTGCATCACATGCGGTTTGATAGGCCTTATGAAAATCAACTGTGTCAGGGTGGTTGGCATGGCGTTGATCTTTAAGCATGGGGGTTAAATCTCCGCCGCCGCCAAACCAGCCTTTGGTTGTCACAACCATGCGGGTGTTCATGTGGGCAGTGGGCGCATGTGGATTACGGGGATGCGCGATGACGGAAATACCGGAAGCCCAGAAACGGGGGTCATCTGCAGCGCCCTCTATTTGGCCTCGGAATTGTTCGGAAAATTCACCAAAAACCGTTGAAATATGCACACCGGCCTTTTCAAATACCGTGCCGTGCAACATGGACATCTCACCCCCGCCAAGGTCTTCAACTCCATCGCCGCGCTGCCAGACATTGCGTTCAAAAGTCGCCCCGTCGGGTTCGAGAGATTCCATGGAGGCGCATAATCTGTCGCGCAATTCACGAAACCACGACGCGGCGCGTTGTTTTTGGTCAGTCCAGTCATTTTCGGGGGCTGCGGTCATTTTTAAGGTTTCCAATAAGGCTTTAATCACAATCACTTAACATTTCATTTGTACCAAAAGACAGAACGTAAATCTGCGTCATGGTGCCACATTTTGTCAATCACGCGATAGGCGTAGTTTCCCCATGTGCAGGATTGGCCTGCAGAATCGTTTGGAGGCGCGCGTGTCTGATACCAATACGACCGGAAACGGTACGACTGAAACAAAAACAGCATCTCATGAAGGTGAGCCCAATCGTCGTGCATTTCTGCACCTGACGACAGGGGCTTTTGCAGCCATTGGGGTAGCCAATGTTGCTTGGCCGTTGATTGATCAAATGAACCCGGATGCGTCCATGCGTGCGCTGGCTTCTATTGAGGTTGATTTGGATGCTGTTGAAGTCGGTCAAAGTTTAACCATTACATGGCGCGGGAAGCCTGTCTTTATCCGCCGCCGTACGCAAGACGAAATTCGCGATGCCAAGAACGTCAGTCTTGATGCCTTACCGGATCCTGAGGCTGATAAAAGTCGTGCCGAAAACCCTGAATGGCTGGTTATGGTCGGCGTTTGCACCCATTTGGGATGTGTGCCACTTGGTCAGGCCGGTGAGTTTAATGGCTGGTTCTGCCCGTGCCACGGCTCGCATTACGACACATCAGGACGTATCCGCAAAGGCCCTGCGCCAAAAAACCTAGAAATTCCGCCTTATCAATTTGTCAGCGACAGCCGAATTAAAATCGGTTAACGCCCTAACAATCGAGGATTATTAAATGAGTGGTGAAAGCACCTATCAGCCAAATAACGGATTTACCAAATGGATGGACACGCGTCTGCCGCTTTTAAGGCTGGCACATGACAGTTTTGTTGACTATCCAACGCCGAAAAACCTGAATTACTGGTGGACATTTGGCGGTATTCTGACGTTCTGCCTTGTGACGCAAATTATCACAGGCATTATTTTGGCAATGCACTACACGCCCCATGTCGACCATGCGTTTAACTCGGTTGAGCATATTATGCGGAACGTGAACCATGGCTGGTTGATTCGTTATATCCACGCCAATGGCGCATCCATGTTCTTCCTTGCGGTTTATATTCATATTTTCCGCGGCATGTATTACGGCTCTTATAAAGCCCCGCGTGAAGTCTTGTGGATTCTTGGTGTTATCATTTATTTGCTGATGATGGCGGCGGCCTTTATGGGCTACGTCCTGCCTTGGGGTCAGATGAGCCTGTGGGGCGCGACAGTTATTACAAATCTGTTTGGTGCGATTCCGCTGGTTGGCGACAGCATTGCAACATGGTTATGGGGCGGTTTCTCGGTTGATAATCCGACCCTCAACCGCTTCTTCTCGTTGCATTACCTCATCCCATTCCTGATTTTCGGGGTTGTTATTCTTCATATTTGGGCATTGCATGTCCCCGGCAATAATAATCCTGTCGGGATTTCAGTGAAGTCCGAACAAGATACAGTACCATTTCACCCTTATTACACAGTGAAAGACGGGTTTGCGCTGGTCGTGTTCATGATTTTGTTCAGCTATTTCGTGTTTTTCGCGCCAAATGTGCTGGGTCACGCTGATAATTACATTCCTGCCAACCCGTTGGTCACACCGGCGCACATTGTGCCTGAGTGGTATTTGTTACCGTTTTATGCGATTTTGCGTGCCGTTCCGGATAAACTCGGTGGCGTGATTGCGATGGTCGGTGCGATCTTTATTTTGTTTGTTTTGCCATGGCTGGATACATCTAAAATCCGTTCAGCCCGTTATCGTCCGCTGTTCAAGCAATTCTTCCTGATTTTTGTTGTGAATTGCCTTGTACTCGGTTATCTCGGTGCCATGCCGGCTGAAGGTGTTTACATCACGCTGGCGCGTATATCTACGATTTACTACTTCGCACATTTCCTGATTATTCTGCCGCTTCTTGGGTTGGTTGAAAAACCTAGGGAAATTCCAGAGAGCATATCTGCCTCAATCCTGCCGGAGACGGCTGCAAGTCCGGCTGAATAACCGGCTGACTGAATAAGTGAGATGAACATGAATCGACTATCTGCCCTCGTTTTCTCTGCACTGCTGAGCGCCGGTTTATCTATAACCGGGGCTGAAGCTGCCGGAGATGCCAAACATCCTGAAGCGATTGACTGGAGCTTTAAAGGCTTGTTCGGCACGTATGACAGAGACTCTCTGCGCCGTGGTTACAAGGTCTATACCGAAGTATGTGCATCCTGTCACAGCATGAACCAGTTGCGTTTTCGCAATCTTTCCCAGCCCGGTGGTCCTGAGTTTACCGCGCCGGAAGTCAAAGCGATTGCTGCGGGTTTCATTGTTGAAGACGGGCCTGATGATTATGGTGACATGTTCGATCGTCCGGGTCTTCCAAAGGATGGCTTTGTAAACCCGTTCCCGAATGTTCAGGCCGCACGTGCCGCCAATGGTGGTGCTTATCCACCCGATTTGTCACTTATCACAAAGGCGCGCTCCGGCGGGCCTGATTATATTTATGCCCTGCTGACTGGTTATGAAGACCCACCTGCTGGCATGAAAATGCGTGACGGTCTCTATTACAACCCCTACATGGCAGGCGGTAAAATTGCCATGGCGGCGCCTCTGCTTGAGGAGTTGGTTGAATATACCGACGGGTCGGCGGCTTCTGTTGAGCAAATGTCCTATGATGTTGTGACATTCCTGAACTGGGCGGCTGAGCCGGAATTGGAAGAGCGCAAGCAAACTGGTTTTATGGTGTTAATATACCTGACGGTGTTTGCCGGATTGCTGTTCTTCTCCATGCGCCGCATTTGGGCTGACAAGCACTAATTCCGTTACTTCCTAATAGGTGCGGGGCAGAAAATCCCGCAGAAAGTGCATGAGATGCTTGCGCTGAGTGCTGCTCATGGCAACGCGCTGATATTCAATCAGTTTGCGGGTCGGGTGGTCGAGCAGGCTGGCGAAGTCGGGCGCGGTGGTTAGATGTTTGCGCTTTAGGTCATATTTCTCGATAAATTTTTTCAGCATATCGGGGCTGATGGCTTCATGCCCATATTCAATTTCCCGATAGGCTTGAACGCTCATAATATCGCGCACAAAAACATGGCGCGGAATTTTTCGGCGCAGGCGGAAAATCCATAAATTATGTCGAATATTATTGGCTTGTGTCTCGTTCATTTGCG
>DJZB01000001.1 GCA_002450335.1 Rhodobiaceae bacterium UBA6963 | reverse complement strand
CTCAGTTCGAATCCCGCTCTCGGTATTGAGAATTTCTGGAATCAGGTCAAGAGACACTTGCGTAAATTTAATGGTGTCCCCAAAGAACATTTTGGACTATTTTTAAAGGAGTGCTAAACATGGTTTTTTTCCTTTTGATTTAGATATGTAAGTGACGCCTTCTCACCGAACTTCCAGAACACCAAAGGCGTTATGATCAGGTTCAAAAGTGTTGCGCTGAACAGCCCGGAGAAAATCACCACAGCCACCGGGCTTAGAATCTCTTTTCCAGTTTCACCTGCGGCAATGATCAAGGGCGTAAGAGCCAATAATGCTGTCAACGCGGTCATAAGAACAGGTACGAGCCGTTCTTGTGTTCCACGCCGAAGCATCTCCAGATCAAAGCTTTCCCCTTCTTGCTTCATTAGGTTCAGGTAATGGGTGATCATCATGATCCCGTTTCGAGACGCAATCCCTGTCAGTGTGATAAAGCCGACCAGGGTGGCAATCGAGAACACGCCGCCAGTCAGATAGATACCTATCACTGCTCCGATAAAAGAGAGCGGAATGGCCAGCATGACCTGAAGGCTCAAATTGGCACTGCGGAAATGTGTATAAAGCGCCAAGAACATGCCAACGACAGAGAAAATGCTCAAGATCAGGATATTGCGCTGTGCTTTGGCTTGGTTTTCAAACTGGCCTTCATAGCTGACGTAATAGCCGGGTGGTAAATCCAGTTCTGCATCCAGTATGGTCTGAATATCTTGCACCACGCTGACAACATCGCGGTCTTGTGTATTGGCCTGTACCACAATCCGGCGGTTTACATTCTCGCGGTTAATCATATTGGGGCCTTTAGCTTCCTCAATATTAGCCACTGTGCCAAGTGGCACGACATTGCCGCGCAACGTCTCAAACGGGATTTTAGAGATCGCCTGAATATCCTTGCGGGCTTCATCTTCAAGACGCAGCACCACATCAAACAGGCGGTTGCCGTCAATAATGTCTGTGACAACTTCACCCTGAAGAGCAAGTTCCGCATGTTCCGCAGCTTCACCAATCATAACCCCGTGTTCTCGGGCTTTGTCGCGGTCAAAGTTGATATGGATTTGCGGGATGAGAAGCTGCTGTTCTACTTGCAAGTCAGCAATACCTTCAACGCCTTCTATCAGCTCACGCGCCTCATTGGCTTTTGTTCGCAACACATTCAGATCATCACCAAAGATTTTGAGTGCGATCTGGGCGCTTACGCCGGAGGTGATATGCTCAATCTTGTGTGAAATCGTTTGACCGATATTGATAATCACACCTGGAATTGTGCCGAGCCGTTCGCGAATATCAGCGAGAATTTCTTCTTTACCGCGTTCGGATTCCTTGATTGTAACTTCAAACTCGGTTGTGTTTACACCAAGCGCGTGCTCGTCTTCTTCGGCACGTCCCGTACGCCGTCCTGTTTGAACAACTTCGGGAATTGCCCTCAGTTGCTTGGCGGCAATATATCCGATGCGATCAGATTCAGCCAAGGATGTACCCGGCGGCATTGAGATATTGATCGTAAAGCTGCCCTCGTTAAATTCCGGCAAGAAGGTACGCCCAAAACCCGGCACCAGAGCCGCCGTTCCTACAAATAGCAAAATCACTACAGTGAAGACTATTTTTGAATGCGGGAGAACAAAATCGAGTAGCTTACGGTGTACGACTTTCAGTGTTCTGACCAAAAATCCGTCTTTATCATCCTCCATGCGTTTCATATTGGGAAGCAGGTAATAACACAGCGCAGTCGTAACCGTTAAAGACACCACCATAGAGGCCAAAATGGCGGTGATATAGGCCACCCCAAGCGGCGTGAAGATTTTACCTTCCAAACCACCCATAGCAAAAAGCGGCATAAAGATTAAAATCACGATGATAGTTGAAAAGACAATCGAACCACGCACTTCTTTGGATGCTCTAAAAATGACTTCTTTGGCGGGCAAAGGCGAACCTTTTTTGCGGTTTTCACGCAAACGCCTGAAAGAGTTTTCTACATCAACAATCGCATCATCCACCAGCTCACCAATGGCAATCGCCAGACCGCCGAGCGTCATCGTGTTGATGCTCATCCCGAACCATTTGAAAATGATAAAAGTTGCGACAAAAGATAGCGGAATTGCAACCAATGTAATGGCCGTTGTTCTGAAATTCAAAAGGAATAGAAACAAGACAATCGCAACAAGGATCGCACCATGCTGAAGTGCTTCGGTAATATTGCTGATTGAGTTTTGAATGAAATCAGCCTGCTGAAAAATCTCGGGATGTAAGGTCACACCCTCTGGCAGTGTTTTTTCAATGGATGCAAGCTGTGCTTCTATCTTCTCTGTTACACCAATCGTATCGGTAGCAGGCTGTTTGGAAATCGCCAGTAAAACACCGGGCTGACCGTTCACCGAAGCATCACCGCGTTTGGCAAGTGGGCCACGCAGACTAACACTTCCGACATCGCCGAGGGTAATGGCTGGTCTGTTCGCCTCGACACTCTTGGCAATGACGGACTGTTCTAAATCTTCTACGGTGCGGACACGGCCAATATTGCGGATACTTTTTTCCTGATAAGGCTCAAGGATAAATCCGCCAGTTGTATTTACATTGGCATTCTGGAGAGCTTCGCGCACCTGATGCAATGTCACGCCATAGCTCAGCAATTTCTGCGGATCGACCTGCACATGAAACTGCTTTTGCTCACCGCCCATCACCGTGATTTTAGAAACGCCGCTCACACCAAGCAGGCGTTGGCGTACGTCCCATTCACCAATCGTGCGTAAATCCATCGGCGTGACATCCGGATTATCGGTGGTCAGGCCAATGAACATAATTTCACCCATGATAGAGGTAATTGACCCCATCAGGGATTTGACATTTTCCGGTAAATTGCCTGACACCTCGTTCATTTTTTCCGTGACAATCTGACGGGCAAGATAAATATCGGTATCCCAGCCAAACTCGACATACACAACGGAAAAGCCAATAGAGGAAGACGAGCGCACGCGCTCAACCCCGCTTGCCCCATTCATGGCCGCTTCTATCGGGAACGTCACGAGGGTTTCAACCTCTTCCGGCGCAAGGCCATGTGCTTCGGTAATCACTGTTACGGTCGGGCGGTTCAAATCCGGAAAGACATCGACAGGCAAAGAGCGCATGACGAGGGAGCCATAAACAATCATCAGTGCCGCTATTGCAAGCACCAATAGACGATAATTCAGAGAAAATCGGATAATAGAATCAAACATATCTACATAACTCCTTATTCTGCACCGTCATTGTGGTGATCATGGTGATCGTGGCCTTCATGATCGTCATGCCCGTGATCAGCATGCGCGTCCTCATGGTTTTCGTGATCATGATGGTCTTCACCCGGGCCGTGATCATGGGTATGTACCCCGCCGACTGAAATATATTTCAGCTGATAGTTTCCTTGCGTGACAACTTGCTCACCAAGCTCTACGCCTTCTTTGATTTCTATATGCTGACCGCTTTTTGCGCCTAGCATGACATCGCGCCGCTCAACCTCAAGTCCGTCAATGACATAGACGAAGAAGGTGCCCATTTCCCCTAAGACTGCGCGTTTGGGAACGGCCAACACTGGATCATCTTTTCCGGTCGCAATTTCCATGCGCCCCTGAAGGCCGGGTGATATATCGCCTTTGGGCGTTTCGATCAGGGCGTAAATTGAGAATGTCCGGCTTTGCGGATCAATAGCGCGGTTAATCCTCTGCACTTTACCGATCAACTCCCGTTCTGGTGCAATATCCAGATGGGCGTGGGCGCTCTGGCCAATGTCAATTTTAGTAATATCCGGTGTCTCATAAAGAACGCCGCGCAATAACATCTGGGAAGGGTCGCCGATCTCCATAATTGTGCCGCCGGGGTCGATAATCTCTCCCACACCTGCGGGCAAGCTGACAACAAATCCGCTCATCGGGGCTGTTAAAACGACATTGCTGTTGCCAACAGAGACAGGTTCCAGCGTTGCCACTCTTTGGCCTTTATCAACTTCTTGGCCGACTTTAACAGCAATATCCACGATCTTGCCGCCAAAACGCGGGGAAATGGTCGCGTGTTTTTCAGGTAAAAGCTCTGTGAAAGTCAGCATATCAACCGTGTCTTGAATGGGAAGGCGCTGCACTGGCTCAAACCGTATGTCCAGATTTTGCATCTGCGCTTCGTTAAGCTCGAAATGGGTGACAGGTGCACCGCCACCCGCAAAGGCGCTTTCGCCATGATCATGGCCGGGGCCTGCATAAGCGGGGCTAACGAGTGCTATAACAGCGAGAAGAGTTAAAATGTTTTTCATGTCTTTATTCCTTTATGTCTGTAAGGCGCACATCGTTTAATGATTGGCCGATCAAACTTTCCAGCTCGATCCGCGCCTCGATAGAATTTAAATATGTTTGCAGGGCTTCGCTTTGAACGCTGACCATCCGTTCACGCATCTGAAACAGGTCAAGAATTGATGCCTGCCCATTCTCGAATTTCTTATCGGTAATGGATTCAACCTCATTCCATGCGGGTAAAATTTTATTACGGTAGGTTGAGGCAGAAATTTGTGTTGCTTTGGCCTGCTCATACGCTGCCGCCAGAACATTGGCAAAATTCTGCTCATTGAGCGCATTCAAATTGCTTTGCGCCAGGCGGCGTTCGGCAACTGCTCTGGAAACTTCCGCATTATTGCGATCCCAAATAGGTAGCGCAATACTAACGCCAAGAAGCACCGTTGTATTATCTGTATCAAAGCCCTGTTTAATGACTGCACGAGGAGCAAATTCAGGGAAACTAGCATCCTGACGTGCCACGGCATAGCGCCGCTCAGCGAGGGCTTTTCGTGCTTCCAAAAGGCTGCGAATACTGCCTTCATTTCCTGCCACCCCTGTCAAATAAGACAGATCCGGGATTTCAGGGCTTATAGGTCGCTCCGCATCAAAACTTGTTTGATCCATTCCTGCCATACGCAATAGATTAGCGGCACCACTTGCTTTTCTGGCGCGTATCACGCGGAGCTGCTCCTCAAGGCGCAACGCTTCGGCCTTGAAAATCTTGGCATCGGAGGCATCAACGCGACCTTCCTTTGCTGCATTTGCAACAAGCCGTTGTTTCCGATTGGCGTAATCAACATTGGCAGCCAGAATTTTTTCTTGTTCTTGCAACGCCCAGTAAGAAGCATAGCCGCGTGTAATTGTATGGATCAGCTCCAGCATTTGTGCCTTTTGTTCAACGCTAGCTGTCCGGCGCAAAGCCTCGGCATAATTGCCCCGTGATCCAAAATTGGAAAGCCTTAAAGGCTGCTCCAGTTCAATCTCGGCAGTGCGATTATCATTACCATCTTTGAAAGAGGTGATGTTGATCTCAGCCCTAGGATTATCAGGCGTTTCGATTTCAAAAGCTTCAGCCTCGGCATCTGCTACATCACTCAAAATACGTGCTGTTTGAGGACTGTTTTGTAAAGCCTGTTCGATCACTGTCTCAAGTGATAGTGTTTCTGCTTGGGGTACCTGAAATGGCAAAAGTAAAGCCAATGCAGTAATAATATATTTAAGTTTCAAGGTTGTTTCCGTCTAAAAATGTTCATAGAAAGCGCTTGCTCTAAAGAGCTTACGCAAATTGCAGGCACACTTGTCCTGTGAACATTAAAGACGGGGTGGGCGGCGAATACCTAGTGGGTTAAAAGAGGATGCGCTTTGCACATAAAAAGCCAAAAACGTCTCTGATGCAGGCGCAGTGAAACCCGGGTGTTGGCTTAAGAATGAAACTTGGGATGAATGACAACATCTACAATCATCACAGTTTTTTGCATGATCTTCTTCTGACTGAGAGTCGTGGGCATCTTGATTTTCAAGGCTAGTTTCTATACTTGGACACAGGTGGTCTTCAACAGCAGCATGCGCGGTGGTTTCAATAACCCCCATAAATAAAGACAAAACTAATGTTAAAACCACTAAAATCCGCACCGCAACATTATGGCCTTTTAAAGAATAAAAATCAACTGTTTCCAATGAAGGGAAAGCAGGATTCGAACCTGAGGTAAAGTACCGTATCAGCTTGCATTAAGGGTTAATGCTACCCACTAACGGAAATGCGAACCCTCAGTACCGTAGCAACAAAATTTATGCCCGGACTGGGTTATACGAACAAATATTTTATGAACGTCTGAAATGTGCGTCCCCGAAAAAAGTGTCGAAGATTTTAGAAACCTCTGTTGCCAACTATTCTGGAAATTTCAACGAATTGAGAATTTTAGATTTAGGTGCAGGGAACGGTATGATGGGAGAGGAGTTAAAGTCCCGAGGTGTTGCTCGTTTAGTGGGAGTGGATATTTGTGATGAAGCGAAAGAGGCTGCGTATAGAGATCGTCCTGGAGTTTATGATGCTTACTATATAAAAAATTTCACAAAACTCGATGACAAGGCGGCAAAAGAAATTTGTGAGTGGCAATTTAATTGTATGGTTTCGGTTGCGGCTTTGGGGTTCGGTGATATTCCAACAAAAGCATTTATGAATGCAGTAAATATGGTGGAAAAAGGGGGTTGGATTGCCTTTAACATAAGGGATACATTTTTAGATCGCTCAGATACCTCTGGGTTTTCGAAAACTATTAGAAGGTTAATTGCAACAAATTATTTTGAATTATTTCACATTGAAAAATATCGTCATCGATTATCAATAGACGGAAAACCTCTTTATTATTTTGCTTTAGTTGTAAAAAAAACTAGCGCGTAAGTTGGTTGAAGTGTGAGTAACAGTGTGAGTAACGCCAAAAAAGTGATTCAGAATTTTGAATAGAATCAATGAGTTAAGTGCTCAGTTCGAATCCCGCTCTC
>DJZB01000044.1 GCA_002450335.1 Rhodobiaceae bacterium UBA6963 | reverse complement strand
AAACCACCTTTCACATCTGAATTCGTGCGTGAGATTAAATCCATTGATGCGCCTAAGCGAATTGATGAAGCTTATGTCTCCGGTGCTCTGGTTGGCACAGGGAGTTGGATATTTACAGAAGAAGAGAGCGGGACGCGTGTTGCCTATGATTGTCAGGTTGACGGTACGGGCATGATGATGAAAATTGCTATGAAATTATTTGGAACATCTGCGCATAGTAAGGTTTATCAGAATATTTTGAACAGTCTGAAAAGCCATTGTGAGGCGAAAGTGTCTTAAAAGATTATCTTTTTCACACATCCAGTGACATTCAACACGCATTAAAAAAGGGCACTGCAATGAGTGCCCTTTTTGATATTCATGACTGAATAATCAGTCCGTCAAACGACTTTATTCAGCACCTTCAACGTAGAATTGTTTGAAGTACTCACGGAACCTCAAGATAGGTCCGTCACCATCGCATAGAAGCGGATTTGGACGGTATTTCTTGTTATCCCAAACAATCAGGTCAACGGATTCAAAACCGGCTGAGTCTTCACCTTCGGCTTCACCGATAGAGTGGTTATAAAGATGTTCAGCTGTTTTTGCGTCTTCAGAACCTTCTGGATATTTTTTCCAAGTGAAAGCCATACGTGTTCTGGTCAATTCTGCGTGCACAGGAGTTGACAGAGCGAACATGAGCATAGCAACATCACCTTTGTTATGGCGTGTTTCTGATATGCCAGGACCATGACCAATACCCCAAATATATCCATCCATAATGTTATATTTGGAAATAGGGCCATCTGCCTCAAATTCGACAGGTGGGATCATCGGGGCGCCGTGAAGGAACTTCAAATGTGGTGTATCCACTGAGTTTTCAGCGATTTCCTGAATGCATGTGCCAATATCCCAAGAATGGTAATTAACCTCAACATGGTTATCCGGATCTTCAAATTCCGGCACAGTGGGGAGATCCCACATTGGCTCTACGTCTTCAGGATGATACCAAGCAAAGATAATGCCATATTTCTCAACGACAGGAAGTGTCTTGAGAACGGGTTTCTTCTTACAGATACCGGGCATAACTTTGCCGTAAGGGACTTCTTTACACCATCCCTCAGAGTTAAATTGCCAGTGGTGGAAGGTACATCTAATGTTATTGCCTTCAACAATACCGCCGTGACCCAAATGGGCGCCCAAATGCGGGCAGTAAGGGTCGGTAATACCGACAGAGCCGTCTTCGCCTCTAAACAGAACCCATTCTTTACCAAAGAATGTTTCCATTTTTACTTGGCCGACTTCTAGTTCATGAGAAAACTGAACCCCGAACCATCCGTAAGGGATGGGGAACGGGCATCTTTCCAGTTCATCTCCGGTTTGGATTCTTTCCAAATCAACAGGTGCGTTCATAATAACTCCCAATTCTAAGCTGTTATGTAAGTATAAACTTACTCAATTAAATAATTCAAACTATAATTAGGCAAAGAAATAAGTTCATTATTTTAGGTGTTTTTGTGCCTTATACTTTGCCTTATAAAGCGCAAAAACGGTTACTTGAGACCCTTCATAATTAAATCGCTATACCGCTTTGAATAGGGCGGTAATTGCACAAGAAAGTCACGGAATTTGTCTAACGGTTGATGCACAACTGAACGGGCATTCGACATATGCTTGAAGCCTTCATAGCCCCCGATACGCCCCATACCGGACGTTCCAACGCCGCCAAATGGCAGATTTGGGTTTGTGCCGGATTGGATGCAGTTATTGTTCACAACTGCTGAGCCTGAGGTTGAATTCTGCAAGAAGTAATTGATGTTATCTTTATTGGTTGAATAAACATAAAACGCCAGTGGTGTCGGGCGTTTGGCAATAATATCAAGTACTTCAGACCGTGTTGAATAGCTGACAACAGATAGAACAGGACCAAAAACTTCTTCATTCATGATTTCCATATCTTCAGACATATTCGTCAGAATTGTCGGTTCGATATACCTGTCTGCTTTATCGCCGCCACCGCCAAAGACTACTTCTGCTCCTTTGGCAACTGCGTCATCCATCAGACCTTTAATGCGCTCATAATGACGCTCATTAATAATACGGGGTACATAGCTGGAATTTTGTAGTCCTGAGCCATCAGAATTGTAGAGTGCTTCGATTTTTTCCTTAATAAGAGTAAGGAATTTATCTTTTACGGATTCGTGAATGACAATATATTCCGGCGCGATGCATACCTGACCGGCATTCATGACCCGCCCCCAAGCCAGCTTGGTTGCCGCATTTTCAAGATTAGCTGTCTCGTCAATGATGACAGGCGATTTACCACCCATTTCAAGTGTAATGGAAGCGAAATGATCTGCAGCCGCTTTCATGACAATTTTACCGACGGTCATGCCGCCGGTATAGTAAATATGATTGAAAGGCAGTTTGAGCAACTCTTGAGAGACTTCAACACCGCCCTGCATAACTTGAGCTTCATCAGCTGGCAAAGCCTTGTTAATGACTTCCTGCATGACCTGTGCAGAGACAGGTGCAAGCTCTGAAGGCTTAACAGCAACCGTGTTGCCCGCAGCAATAGCTGGGATCATCGGAACGATACACTCAGCTGTTGGTGCGTTATAGGCTGAGATGTTAAGTACAACGCCTTTGGACTGATAATTAATCTCACAACGTTTGCCCATAGTTGCGAGTGAGTTTTTAACCCGCACCGGACGCATCCATTTTTCAAGATTTTTAATGGTGAAATCCAGTTCACCCTTAATCATGACCAGTTCAGCGGCAACATCAACATCATTGGTACGACGCTCTTCTTGACCTGATTTAAAAATATCGTCTTTACGTTCCAGAAGCGCATCCCATATTGATCTTAGGCGATCTGCACGTTCTTTGGCTGTCGTTTGACGCATGCGGGGAGCCGCATCCTGAAGTGTTTTAAATTGTGAAGCTATATCACTCATCATTTACCCCTTAAATTGTGGAATTTTGCTTGCTGTTTGAAGCATTTTTTCAAATACCCTGTCTGGAAGCAGTTTAAATAACGGCCCCATAACGGCGACATCCTTGCCGACCAGATAGGAGGATTTCCATTTTTTGACATCAAGTAATCCGAGAACCTGATTAACAACGACCTCGGGTGGATTGCCGCTTTCAATTTGCGTCGGCATGACATCGGTGATGGTTTCATAAAGATATGGCGCGTAGATATCATTCATTTCTTTAGAGACATTCTTCCAAACATCTTTGGTGGTTTCACGAGAATTGGCGGTCATATGTGTTTTAACGGCGCCCGGTTCAACGGCCGTCACTTGGATACCAAAAGGCGCCAGTTCATTGCGAAGCGTCTTTGTCAGCCCGATGACGGCATGTTTAGACATGTTATAGACCCCAGAGCCGACCGGATTGGCCTTCACTGCGCCGGAAGCAAAGTTAATAATCCGGGATTTTCCAGGACCACGGCGAATAAAGGGCAAGAAAGCCTGTGTTACGCGCATCATGCCCCATGTATTGACCTCAAACATGGTTTTGCCGTTTTTAATTGATGCACCTTCAATAACGCCTGTACCAACATTTGCGATACCGGCATTGTTAATCAACAGATCTAGAGGTTTACCATCCAACTCTTTTTCAACAATTTTAGCACTGTCTTTCACCGATTTATCGGATGTGACGTCTTGTACGACTGTGAGAATGTTGGGATTATTTCCCAATTCTGACGTATCTGCATCAGGAAGTATGCCTGCAAAGACCTTCCAACCGCGTTCTGCCAGTGTTTTTGCCTTTAAAGCACCCATTCCCATAGCTGCACCGGAAATGAATACCGTCTTTTGTTCGAGCATAATCCCACCCCTCATTATTAATTTACGAACGTGGTTCATAAAAAATTGTTTTTGAATTTTAGTCAAGTACGCTTATTGCCTTTTCTTAAATTATACCGTTTTCATTGCCTGTTTTCTTCTTTAAACTGATAAAACAACTCAGAAGAACACATAAATAGAACTGGAATTGTTTTGACGTCGCAGTCTACTGAATTACCCCATAATTTTGAGAAAAAAGAAACAAGAGGCCGGAAGCGTCTTTTGAAGAGAGATGATATTTTGAATGGCGCTTTATTGATCGGATTGGATAATCTGACGATGAAAAACCTTGCTGAGCATCTAAAAGTCGGCACGGCGACACTCTACCAATATTTTGAAAATAGAGAAACTCTGCTCATGGAAGCTGCAGAGTATTCAATTAAATTATTGCCATTTCCTGATTACAGAGGGCAGGGCTGGCAAGAAATGGCGCTTGAATACACCAAAAATGTTCAAAAAATTTTGAAGCAACATCCTTCTTTTATCCACAGTCATCCAGTCACAGATTATGGCTATAAAATTCATTTTACCCTGACCGAGAAAATACTCACTGATTTGGTTTCCTGTGGTCTGGATGCCAAACAGGCCATCAAGGTTGCTCACATTATTACCATGGCGTCTTATGGCGGAGCTGTTGAAGCCATCAGGCAAGAACGCTTACCGCTTAACGGGGCGAACATTCAAAGTTATATTTCGAGCCAGTTCAAAGAAATGGACTCTGACGAATTCCCAATTTTGTCAGAAAATATAGAAGATTTCATTCTTTCTGCAGAGGATAAAACGGATTTTTTGCTTAGAATAGCGCTCGCTAATATTCAGAATGAGTTTGAAGAATAATAAATTTGAGGGGGTATCATGAGATTAGGTCTTTTAATCATGCTGTTTGGTGCGTTTATTTCCGGCGCACAAGCTGCTGAAAAACCGAATATTGTTATCATTCTGGCTGATGATTTAGGGTATGCAGATTTAGGATTTCGCGGGAGTGATATCCAAACGCCTAATCTCGATCGCCTAGCTTCTGAAGGCATGGTGCTTAACCGCTTTTATTCTTTGCCAATTTGCACGCCGACCCGGTCAGCATTGATGACCGCCCGTGATCCAATAAAGCTGGGTACTGCCTATGCCGGTTTACAACCCTGGGAGCATGGCGGCGTTTCACCTGAAGAACATTTTATGCCCGAAAGCTTTCGGAAGGCAGGTTATCAAACTGCTATGATTGGAAAATGGCATATTGGGCGGCAATATGAGTCACTTGTTCCGCATCATCGCGGCTTTGATCATTTTTTCGGTCATTTGAATACGCAAGTTGATTATTACACGCATGACTCTGCTGGTGGTCATGATTTGCAGGAAAACGGCAAGTCTCTCAAAAGAGACGCTTATGCCACTGATATTCATGGCGACGAGTCGGTAAGATTTTTAAAAGAGTTGCGCGATCCCGCCAAACCTTTCTTGCTCTATGTCCCTTTTCTCGCGCCGCACAGTCCAATGCAAGCGCCTGAAGAATTAGAAGCCAAGTATAAATCCAGAATGAATTTCCCCATTCCTAAACGTACATATGCTGCCATGGTCGACTCTATGGATCAGGCAATTGGGCGTATTCTTGATGAGTTGGATCGTCAGGGGGTGAGTGATAACACTATCATTCTGTTTTTTAGTGATAATGGTGGGTTTGCAGGTTTTGGTGGTGTCAATAAACCCTATCGTGGAGGTAAATTGGAAACCTTTGAGGGGGGCATAAGAGTTAATGCTATTATGCGCTGGCCAGGGTCAATTCCTGCCGGAAGTGAAACCCAGCAAACTATTTCTGTCATGGATGTGTTTCCAACGCTGGCTGCTGCATCCGGTATTGAAATGCACAATGAGAAAAAGATTGATGGCATGAACATTCTGTCAGCACTGACAAAATCAAAAAATATGAAGCGTCCTAAGCCGCTTTTTTTCGCGTCAAATAGCCCAGAATATAATTCATTTCGTCTGGCAATGATTGATGGTGACCACAAGTTGGTACAGATTATTGACCATAATAATAGGTCAACGGAGATAACCAATCATTTGTTTGATTTGGGTGATGACCCTTATGAGAAAAATAATTTGGCAGAGGAAAACCCCTTACGGGTTAAAAAGATGTCGGATGCGATTAATGACTGGCGGTCGCAGCATCCTGTAAGCGGACTTTATGTTTCGATTTCGCCCAATCCATCATGGCGTGCGCCGACTGACTATGCTGAAGATGTGAAACCCGATGAGAAAACCATACTTAAGTCTTGGGGTGGATTTGGTCGCGTTGCATCTCAAGTGTTACAAATGCGCTATGGTGAAAAAGGACGTATAAAATACGAATAATTGGAGGGGATTATGGGGAAGTATATAAAATATTTGATAATCGGTGTGGTGGGTTTGGTCTCGATAGGTGTGTTAACTTATCAATATTCCGACAGCGCAAAAAAACAGGTGCAGCTTCAGGCGCTTGATGCTGTTCACGATTTGGCAACCAACCGCATGAAAAAACAAGCGGAAAACGGTTCAACCAGTGTGGCAGCGGAATTCATTAATTTCCCGATTGAAGCAACGGAAGTTGCTGACGGGATTATCCGAGTCACGGGTATTGGCAATATTTATATGGTGCCGACAGACGAGGGCAATGTGCTGTTCGATACGGGGCTTGTGATGCAGGTTCCAAAACAGATTGCCGCCATGAATAAAGCCGTACCGGACAATAAGCTCACCCATATTATTCTTAGTCATTCTCATGCAGACCATATTGGCGGTGTTAAATACTGGAAAGAAGATGGTGTTGAAATTATTGCTCATGATCAATTCACAGAAGAACAGCGCTATCTAAAAGCACTTGAGCCCTATTTACACGACCGTAACCGTCTTTTGTTTCCTTTCATGCCTGAAGAACCTCCAACTGCAGAAATGATTGCATATGGTGGAATTACGCCGACACTTAAAGTGAATGAAGGCGATAGCTATCGCTTGGAATTGGGCGGAAAAGTCATGGAAGTTTATGCCATGGCAGGCGCTGAAGGTGCGGATAATCTTGTGATGTGGTTGCCTGAGCAGAAGGCTCTTCTTTCCGGTGATTTTTTTGGCCCGATGTTTCCACAATTTCCGAATGTCTTCACAATGCGCGGTGAGAAAATCCGCAAGCCGGTTGAATATATCAGATCACTAAATCGTTTAATTGATCTTGCCCCAGAAGTCATTCTACCGGGGCATCTTGACCCTGTAACAGGACAGGAAAAGATTGTTGCCGGCCTGACAAAAATGAGAGACGCCGTACAATATGTTCATGACGAAACGATTGCCGGGATGAATGGCGGCAAAACTCTTTATCAGCTAATGGAAACAATTAGTTTGCCGCCGGAACTTGAACTTTCCCAAGCGCATGGGCGCGTGTCATGGGCTGTTAAAAGTATCTGGGAATATTATGCAACATGGTTTCATTTTGACCGAACAACTGAGCTTTATGGCGTAGACAGGGGTGAAGTGATGCCTGATGTTGTTGCGCTGGCAGGGCCAAATGCTTTACTGGAAAAAGCCAGATCTTACAATAAAGCCGACCAACCAGTTCGCGCTATGCATATAGTTGAAATTTTGTTGGATGATCCTTCACAGGCTTCAGACCCGGGTGTTAATCAGGTTCGTTTGGAAACTCTTCAGTTATTGCTTGATAAAGCGATAAACGGGATTGAAAACAGCTATGAGATTTATTGGCTCAACGCTCAAATTCGCCTGGCTGAGGGCGTGATAAGTGAAGTGAGTAATAGCTCTAATTAAATTAACAGTCGTTCTGCAAACCAGAATAAACCAAGGCCAAATAATGCGGGCGCGACAAAATATTCAAATCTGTCGCGCCTGAAGTTTGTGCGTATTTCCAGAACAGATATCAAAATATAGACTGTCACGAGGGCAAAAAGCTGAGCCAATTCAACACCTAGGTTAAAGCCAATTAAAGGTGTAAAGATGTCGCCTTTATCCAGATTGATATGTTTTAAACCGCCCGCAAAACCTGCGCCGTGAACAAGCCCAAAGGCGACAGTGAGCAGTGGAAAGAGTTTTGTCTTTATACGACCCGATTGGCTTAGATGTTGATAGCTGAACAGCGCAAGCGGCAGGGTAAAAAATAAGCCTGTGGAAAGTGGTATTCGACCCATATATATCGCCAGCGCACATACGAAAATTATTCCTAAGCTGAGGAGGGGGGCAGGAAGCGGGTTTGTTATAGATGTTTTACCGGCAATGTCATAGGCAGTGAGGGCAATGGTCAGACCAATAAGCGCCTCTATAAGCTTCTCATTGGGGACGATTATATCCACGAAAGCTAATCCAAGCGTGAGGCTATGCCCAAGTGTGAATCCTGTGATGCATAAAACAGCCAATCGCGGTGTTGCCGCAAATAGTGCCAGGGCAAGTAGAAAAATCATGTGATCCAAACCAGAGATAACATGAAAAAAGCCGAGATGAATAAACGCGCTTATGCTGTCAATAAAGGTTCTTGCTTCAAAAACAAAATGCTGTTGTGCATTACCAAGAACAATCTCTTGATTTTTTCCGGCGACAGAAAATCTTGCAAGATGAATATGGGAAGGTGACACAGTGGTGAAGCTTCTTATTTCTATCAGGGGCGGCTCGACGTTGAGGTTTTCCAAACAATTGAAAACGCCGCGGGCGCGGAAATATCCATTCCTATCATGCCGTTCAACATCAAGCCTTTCAGGTGAACACCTCTGTTTATTCTGAGAGACATTTATAGTCTCGGTCAGATGACGTTTTAGCAGTGTCACATAATCCATAGATGGATAAATCTGTGCAAGTTGAGTGATACGCCTTTGATCAACCGAAAAAATAAATTTTAAGTTTCTGTCGGTTTCTGTGACAATCTCCCATTGAGAAAAAGACTGGCTTCTGGTGTGCGCCAAGGCATCGGTTTGAAGGGCAATAATTAGGGTGATGAGCAGGAGTAAAGTGCGCATCAATTTAAAATGTCTGGTGGTGTGGTGTAATCACTCCGATCGACAGTCTCAATTACATCGTTATGAAGTCTGATATCTGCAGTTTGTCTCAAATTAGAAAGGTAGGTCTCAAATGCCTTTTCTTCCTGCCTTCTTTGCCATTCAGCTTTTACGATTTCAGCAACCTCGTTGAACTCAACGTCAAGGCGTGTTGCTTTCATTAACCAGATAAACATATATTGTCGGTCGGACTCGGACCCTGACTTTATTGGCCCGATAATCTCACCTTCTTTCAAAGTTGCGAGCCTGTCCCGCGCCGTACCGCCAAGGTAATCAGCCGCTTTGCCAAGCGGGATGTCGTCGGGCAAATCCTTTTCAGTCAAACCGAGGTGGCGACCTGCAGCATCGAAAGTTTCACCATTTATCATTGCTTGCCTGAAGGTGTCGGCAGTCTTAACTTTATCCGTCGTCAGGACTTTTACGCGTACCATGCGCGGCGCGACAAACAGGTGTTTATTTTCTTTAAAGAAAGTTTCGAGCTTTTGCGTATCGGTCTCATAATCCGTTAAGAGAGCGGTGCTTCGCATAAGTGCCTGTACAAGGTTTTTGCGCGCCATGGGGTCTGACCTTGCAAGTCCAATGTTAAGTGCATGTTGAAGAATTACTTCTTCATCAATCAGAACTTGCAAAGCTGCCCTTTTATCCGTTT
This sequence comes from Rhodobiaceae bacterium UBA6963, assembly GCA_002450335.1. GTDB lineage: Bacteria > Pseudomonadota > Alphaproteobacteria > RS24 > RS24 > Micropelagius. Next base: position 34,294 of record DJZB01000044.1, on the reverse strand, counting down.
CGGAGAGACTCCTATCAAGTCCGGCTTGCATGGCGGTGAGGGCGCGAAGGTATTCAACCTTGCTGACGGACTCGCCATTTACAGATGCTATCGGGACATCACCGCGCGCTCGTAATTCATGGTTACCGAATTGCGGCGGCAGAATGCCCAATGCTGTAAGCAAGGCAAATGTCAGCCCTGCCAATCCTGCCAATGTAAATAGAAACGTATTTTTCAAAGCGTATTCAGCCTTGCCCATATGAGTAGTTGTATCTGACTACTTAGATGAAACAGATGAGGTGGCGGCACCATAATTCAGGTAAATCGGAGACGACCATGCGCGTACATCTTTCATGGTGTGACATTCATCATCGCCAGATCTGTAATCACCTGTGCAGACTTTAGCCTTTACACAATTACCTTCTTCATCATATTCGCACTTTACAGGTTCAGCATTAATCGTTGGCCAAGGTTCTTGAATTGCGCGTGCATAATAAAGTACATCTCTCTCTCCTGCTTTAAAGTCAGGGTCGGAAAAGCTGAAGCTGCAACCATTCTGGTCAACCGGGCAGTTATGAACGAGAAATGGATCATCAATCAAATCACCAAGTTTTTCATCTGGTGAAGTTTGAGGACGGATACGTATAATTTCAATACGTTCAATCAGATTGCGTTCGTCTGAGGGATTGTAACACTCACCACCACAAATATCATTCAAACGCTCTGCCCCAAGAGCGGCAACAGCGTGGTCAGGGCATCCGGGCTTTTGTTTAAAAGAGCCGACTGCTTTGACTTTGAATGTGCCGCTCGATGTGGTTGCTACAGATGATCCCATTGGAGTTTCTGTGCCGTCGTCACCTACACGATCAAACCACATCAACATGCGCGGTCCGGACGTGCCATAGGTTTCACGCCGTTGCATAGCATCCCAGACTTCCTCACGGGAACGGCCTTCTGTGTGCACAGCTGCAAGACCACCTGTTAACCAGAAGCTTGACTGGCGCTCAACTTCAGCAAGACCAAGGTTTGCGTTTTCCGCGAGTTCATTGGGGTCAAGCGGATGCACATAGGCATCTACGGGGGTCATTTCGGGTTGTAACCGTTCGAGCCATTCAGCAGATTTTGGACCAGCCGCTTCAGTACTAAGGCGTCTTCCAAATTCTTTGTATCCGGTACCCGGACGAGCACGGTGATTATCTGAGGAAGAAATGAAGCCCCAATTAAACCTAGTTGGGTTATCTGCATCCTCATCGAAACGTGAAAGGGCAAGACCGGCCTGAACACTTGTTAACGGACGATGGTGAAATGCTGGCAAATAACAATCTGTGCATTGTCCGGAAAGTAGCCAGTCAGCTGCCGTATCACCCCCTAATGCGAGATGATAAGATGGTCCCATAAAGGCGCCAACCTCTCTGGCTTCTGAAGCTCGCAATGTGCATTCTTCAGATGATGTTCCTTCAGCAAGGCAGCGTTCTTCAACAATCTCACCCATACGAACACATGAGGGGGTGTAATCATCAGTGGCGGGTGGACAGATGGCTTTACCGTCATCGTCAATTATAAGGGTTTCAAAGTCTCTATATTCTTCTGAATTACCGTGACCAGAGAATACTTCAATCAGAGAGTATTCCGCCGGACGGTTTTCAGGTTTTAAGTGTTTGTCCCATGTCGTGTTATGAGGTGTGTAAAGACCCCAGCTTGTGCCATGCGGGATGATAAGCGGGTCAAGGTTTTGTTCATCTCTAAGTTTACGGATTAGGTCACCGGGTGTAACGGCAGTTTCATAGCAATTTGCCGGAAGTTCGTTTGAGGGGGTGTCCATATCGCATTCCGGAACAGCCTGAATATTGTTAAAGAACGTATTGAAGTCCCAGTAAATTTGGCGATCCTCAAATTCCATAAGTGACACGATAGCCGGCATGCCTTTGGCATTGTTTCTAAGAGCCAGCGAGGTGATACCTGCTGCGGCAATCGTTCTGACAGGAACGTCTTTATCTTCCAGTCCTTTAAAAATTACATTTTTATGGCCGTAATGAGTTTCAGGCGTGATGCCGACTTGAGTCCACTCAAAACCAATCATAGACACCATGTCGGGATTAGACTGATCACTGGACTTGGCCTGACATTCGCGGATGCTTTGTTTAGCATTTTCCCAGCGCTCGGGGATCGAGGCTTCGGCGTGGTCGGTAATGGCCCAGAAATCCAGAGCCGAACAGTAGCGTGCATAATCGCAAGCATCAGCAAGTGGGTGAAGCCCCTTACCTTGATAGAGGGGAAGGGACCACAAAAATGCATCTGTTGAGTAAGTTGTATGTACATGCAAATCACCAAACATGATTTGCTTGCGGTCGGGGGCAGGGGCAGCGCTAGATTCCGCTGTCTGACGCGCCAGCACAATGCTATCCGGTATGGCGTCGCCTTGAATAATTCCGCGTTCACGCTCGCTACCTAAATGACCGTTTTCGGCTAAAAAACTGAAGATAAACCAACTGCCTATCAGTGCTATGACGACTGCCGATAGAGTTAAAATGACTCTTTTAAAACCACTAGACATATATCCCTCCTACGTCTTTTGATTATTTTATGGATAGTATCTGCTAATTGTATCTACGACACAAGCAGGCCGTTCCTCTCCCTCAATCTCGATTGTGATGCGCAAGGTAGATTGAATGCCACCCTTCATTTCTTCAATTGTGATAAATTCCCCAATTGCACGGATGCGTGCGCCGACTTTAACGGCATTTGGAAATCTTGCCATTCCGACACCGTAATTCACGCCCATTGACATTTGCTTTACCTCAATCAATTGGGGTAAAAATTTATTGGCGAGTGATAGAGTGAGATACCCATGAGCAATAGTGCCGCCAAATGGGCCGTCTTTAGCTTTAGTTTCATCTACATGTATCCATTGATGGTCATCAGTGGCGTCGGCAAACATGTTAACCCGGTCTTGCTTCATTTCCACCCAGTCAGTTGGCCCAAGTGTGACACCTTCCTGACCAAGAAGATCTGCCGGTGTTTCATATTGTTTGACCATTTTTTATCCTTTATGCGTGCTGGCTGGAGGCGGAGATGACTTCGCCAGTGAGGTAAGATGAATAATCACTGGCTAGGAAGACCATAATGTTGGCTTGTTCCCAGACTTCACTGCCGCGTCCGAAAGCTTCCTTAGCTTCAAGCTCTGCGAGTAATTCCTTGGTTGTTACTTTATGAAGAAATTCGTGAATCGCAAGGCTTGGGGCTACGGCATTGACCCGAACACCGAATTCTGTGCCTTCAATTGCGGCGCAGCGCGTAAGTGCCATTACCCCGGCTTTTGCGGCGGCGTAATGCGCCTGGCCTTTTTGTGCGCGCCAGCCAAGCACTGAGGCATTATTCACAATGACGCCTTGTTGCTGTTCTTTCATAATTTGCATGGCAGCGCGGTTAATTCTGAAACACCCATTTAAAGTGACATCAAGAACTATGGACCATTGGTCATCTGTCATATCAATAATATCTGCCGTACCGCCCAGACCTGCATTGTTGATGACAATGTCAATGTTACCGAGGGATTTTTGTGCAGCGGTAAAAAGGGCATCAACATCTTCTTGGACCGTAACATTACACAAGGCTGTATCCGGTTTTTGTCCGGTGGCTGACTCCAGTCTTTCGGCGGCATCTGCAAGGCGTCCTTCATGAATGTCAGAAATAAAGACAGTTGCGCCTTCTTCAATGCATTTACGAGCGGCTGCAAAGCCAATGCCTGTTCCGGCAGCGGCGGTGATGACGACTGTTTTCCCGGCGAGGAGATTATGCCCTTCGACATAAGTGGGCGGGAGTCTCAAATCAACCATTTGTAGTGCCTCTTGGTTCTTTAGGCATGCCTAGCGCACGTTCTGAGATAATATTTCTTTGGATTTGGTTGGTGCCTGCATAAATAGTGTCTGCGCGAGAGAACAAAAATAGCTTCTGCAATGGCGAAAGTTCATCTTCAATAATCTCGGCGTCTGCGCCAATAACATCCATAGCAAGTTCACCCAAATCCCGGTGCCATGTCGCCCAAAAGATTTTAGAGATGTAGCCTTCTTTGCTGGTGCTACCATCTTGAGTGCCGTTCAACATGCGAAGTGCATTAAAGCGCATTACCTTCAGGCCAGCATGCGCTTCAGCAATGCGTCGGCGAAGGGAGGGGTCATCTGCACGCCCGTTTTCATTGGCAGTTTTAATGATAAGGTTCAGTTCATTTTGGAACATCATTTGTTGACCAAGGGTTGATGCCCCGCGCTCAAAGCCGAGGAGTGCCATAGCAATTTTCCAGCCTTCACCGACTTCTCCGATGATATTACCGGCTTCGGCTTTGGCTTCAGTGAAGTAAACTTCATTAAATTCTGCTGTGCCGCTAATCTGGTGAATAGGACGAATGTCTATACCCGGTTGGTCAAGTTCAACCAACAAGAAGACCAGACCGTCACGACCTTTCGTGCCTTCCTCAGCACGAGCAATAACAAATATCCAGTCGGACTCATGTGCCAAAGATGTCCAGATTTTCTGGCCGTCTATCACCCAGTGATCACCATCCAGGCGGGCTTTTGTCTTAATATTAGAAAGGTCAGAGCCGGCATTTGGCTCGGAATAACCCTGACACCAAAGTTCAGTGCCATTTTTAATGCCGGGCAGGAAGCGTTCTTTTTGCGCCTCTGTTCCATAGGCCAAGATAGTTGGCGCCATCAATGTTTCGCCTATATGACCAGCACGACCGGGTCCACCATGGCGGGCATACTCTTCATTAAACTCGACAAAGTCCATCAGACTTAAATCGCGTCCGCCATATTCTTTAGGCCATTGCAATCCAATCCATCCGGCTTCACCAAACTTTTGTTCCCATGCGCGGCGCAATTCAGATGATGAGTCCTCATCACCGGGGCCACCACGCCATCTGATCTGTTCAAATTCGCCGGTTAAATTCTCCAGCATCCATTGGTTGAGTTCTTCGCGAATGCTCATATCACTCTCCTGATATACTTGATGCATGTGACTTAAGACCGATTTGATCCGCGAGCATTTGAAACCCGTCCTCAGATGAAGTGAAGAGGGCGCGGTTGCCGCGCGCGCGTTTGAAAAAATAGTGAAGAGGGTATTCCCAGGTGAAGCCGATACCGCCATGCATTTGTATGGCATCGCCTGCTATTTTGAAAAAGGCTTCAGAGGCATAGTTTTTAGCAATTAAAGCGGCTTCAAACTTTGCCGCGCGGTCATCATCCAGATCGGGTGATGCAGCGAAATATGATGCTGATCTTGCGCTTTCCAGAGCAATAAACATATCTGCACATTTATGCTTTACAGATTGGAAGCTACCGATTTGTCTCCCGAATTGAACGCGTTGATTAGCGTAATCCAGCGTCATATCCAAACACCTTTGTCCGCCGCCGACACATTCAGCCGCGAGCGATCCATGTGCAATCTGAAGTGTTTGTGAAAAAGCGACATCGTCAGCCTTGCCGATGGCCTGCCCGTCAGAAAGCGCGACATTTTCAAATGACACTTTTGCCTGACTTCTTGTCGGGTCTAATGAGGCGTATGGTGTCACACTTAATCCAGCGGTGTTTGGGCTATAGCCCGTCAGCACGACGTCATTGTTTTCATCTTTTGCAGCAACTAAAATAAGGTCTGCATGTGCTGCATCTGTTGCCGGAGAAAGGGTGCCGCTTAGTTTGTTGTCTTTAAGGGAAAGTTTTTCCCGACCATCCAGAACGGAAATAATAATATCGCCACTGGCGATTTTACCGAGCAAGTCTTTTTTGTCATCTTCACTCGCAAAGGCCTCAATCATATCTGCTGCTAAAACGCAGGTTGAAAAGAAGGGGACGCTGAAAAGCGTGTAGCCGGTTTCTTCCATAATCACGGTACGCCCGAGAAGCCCCATGCCTGCACCGCCATATTGTTCGGGGATGCTGATGCCCGCCATACCTTGGTCACGAGCAAAGCCTTCCCATGCGGCGCGGTCAAAACCCTGACCTTCTTTTGCCACACGATGTAAGGTTTTACCGCCATCTTCCCAATCAGATAGCCAGCCTTTAACGGCTTCACGGATCATTTCGTGATCTTCCTGAAATGGAAATGGCGGCATAGGTTCTAGCTCCCGTAAACTTTTTGAGCCGGAGGTGTAATCTCGATTAACTCTCGAATTACCGCCTCAATTTCTTCCGGCTCATAACGCGCTTCTTTGTCTTTGATCGGTCCGGTTTTATAGCCATCGGCGATGGACAGCTTGCCGCCAAAAGACTCAAAGCAATAACCGTTAATATCTGCTGAAGCAGGGCTGCATAAATAGACAATGAGAGGGGCAACATTTGCAGGATCGAATTTGTCGAAACTGCCGTCTTCAGGCACTTTCATCATATCTGCAAAAACTTCTTCCGTCATACCCGTGCGGCCTTGCGGCGCTACTGAATTAGCAGTAATGCCATAACGAGCCAGTTCTGCAGATTGGTTCAGGGTGAGGGTCAGAATCCCACCCTTTGCAGCTGCATAATTGGTTTGACCGACGGAGCCTTGCAGCCCCGCGCCGGAACTGGTGTTGATAATCCGCGCATCTGGGTTTTCACCGTTTTTAGACTTTTCACGCCAATATTTTGCGGCATGAGATGACAGACAAAAATGCCCTTTTAGATGTACACGTATCACATCATCCCAGTCACTTTCACTGAGGGAGGTAAACATGCGGTCCCGGTTGTTACCGGCATTGTTGACAACAGCATGCACATCACCAAAACGTTCAATCGTGGCAGCTAAGATTTTACCTGCAGAGTCATAATCCGTTATGTCATCGAGATTAACAATTGCCTGACCGCCCGCATCATTAATGATCTTGACAGTTTCAGCGGCAGTGTCTGGGTTGATGTCATTGACGACGATATTGCCCCCTGCTGCCCCCAGCGCAATAGCGTAGGCACGACCAAGGCCGCCACCTGCGCCGGTAATGATGATTGTTCTGTTGTCACATAAGCCCATGTTTAGAGTCTTTCAATGATCGTTACATTGGCCAGACCACCACCTTCACACATGGTTTGCAGGCCATAACGTCCACCGGTACGCTCAAGTTCATTGAGCAAGGTCGCCATAAGTTTTGTGCCTGTTGCACCAAGCGGGTGACCCAGCGCAATCGCGCCGCCATTCACATTGGTTTTTTCATGCGGATAGCCGGTTTCTTTGAGCCATGCCATTGGCACGGGCGCAAAAGCCTCGTTAATTTCAACTAGATCAATATCCTCCAGAGACATGCCGGATTTATTCAAGGCATATTCTGTGGCAGGAATCGGCGCTGTCAGCATGAAAATTGGATCATCACCGCGTACACTCATGTGATGAATACGTGCGCGGGGTTTTAGATTATATTTTTTGACCGCATCTTCTGAGGCCAGCAACATGGCTGATGAGGCGTCTGATGTCTGGCTGGAAACACCGGCATGGATGCGACCGCCCTCTTGAAGCGGCTCGAGCGTTGCCATTTTTTCCATGGTGGTATCGCGTCTGACTGTTTCATCCATCTCTAGGCCGTTAAAAGGTACGACCTCATTGTTGAAGCGGCCTTCATCAATTGCTGCTGCGGCTCTCTGATGACTTGCGAGGGCATATTCTTCCATCTCTTCTCTGGAAATATCCCATTTTTTGGCAATCAATTCAGCGCCGTGGAATTGTGAGACAGGTTCGTGACCATATCTTTTAACCCAGCCTTCAGAGCCGGAGAAAGGGTCATTGAAGCCAAGTGGCTTGGCGAGTACCATAGCCGAGCTAATCGGAATTTTTGTCATAGTCTGCACGCCGCCGGCAATAACGAGGTCGTGAACACCTGCCATAATTCCCTGTGCGGCGAAATGAACGGCCTGTTGGGATGATCCGCATTGACGGTCGATTGTTACGCCGGGAATGGCTTCGGGCAGTCCTGCCGTGAGCCAACATGTCCGGGCGATATTGCCGGCCAGAGGCCCAACAGCATCAACACAGCCAAAAACGACATCATCGTAATCTTCCGCAGGAATGTTATGCTTATCAACCAGCGTTCGCAGAACAAAAGCGCCCAGGTCTGCGCCATGAACTTCTGCAAGCGTCCCTTTGCGTCTGCCTGTGGGTGTTCGGATTGCATCAATAATATAAGCTGCGGCCATAATTTTCTCCTTAGTAACTGAAAGTAGTACCCGGCCCCAGTTCAGCATCATCCGCTAAAATCATAGTTTCGAGAATATTAATATGATGATTGCGGTCTCCCCATTCGCCGCAAAGCGCCCATGCGCGTTTCATGAACATGTGTAAACTGACTTCAAATGTATAACCCATACCGCCATGAACTTGAATGGCTGTTTCTGCTGCAAGCATGGCCGTATCAATTGATGATACTTTGGCCTGATGGACACAGCGCCCGTTCTGCGTAGCGGCAAGCTGAACAATCGGACGGGTAAACTCGATTTGCGTATGTACATTTGCCAATTGATGTTTAATCGCTTGAAACGATCCGATTTGTTTGCCGAATTGTTCGCGGTCTTTGGCATAGTCCACTGATAAGGTGACCATTCTCTTGGATAAACCGCAAAGGAAGGAGGCATTGAGTATCGTGCCACGCCGGTCAATCGCCTCCAGACCGTCGCCGGCATGTGAAACTTTATAAAGCTTACGCAAAGGATCAATCGATTTTAACGGGGTGAGGGTGACATCGCTTTTATCAACCAGACGCGCCTTACCGCCGTCACCGATAAGAAACATATCTGCCTTATCTGCATGGCTGACCATGCCGGACAGCCCGCAGACTGGAAGGATTTTTAAATCTCCACTAATCACAGCATTTAATTCTTCAGTTGCTCTCATCTCAGCGAGAACCGGCACGCTGATGCCTGCTATTTCGATAAGTGGTTCTGTAAGCGCGACGTTTCCGGCCATTTCAGCAATGCCTGCCATGACAGAAAAATCCTGCGCCAACCCACTGTTTTCTTCCGGTGCAACAAGACCTAATAGACCAAGCTCGGCAAAATTATTCCACAATGAGGGGGTGTCATCAGGAGCATCTGACTCCAAAAGGTGACGCATATAGTCAACCGTATGTTCGCCCGCAAAAAAACCATCTGCCGCGTCAATAAGTTCCTGTTGGTCTGATGTGTAGATTAAATTCATGCCGCAACTCTTATTGTCTTGGGAGACCGAGAACACGCTCGGCAAGAATATTACGTTGAATTTCATTTGTGCCCGCATAAATAGGTCCGGCAAGACTGAACATATAGCCATCCAGCCATCTACCATTTTCAATTGCGCCATCGCCTTCTTCCAACTCGGCATGCATGCCCATAATGGTCATGGCAGTGCGATGCATAGCGCGGTCCATTTCAGACCAGAAAATTTTATTGGCACTGGCCTCGGAAGATATGGATGCACCGCTGTCAACTTGTGCGACGAGCGCATAAGTGGCTGCAGTGAATCTTTCCGTATCACCCCATGCCTGAAGCACTTGTTCTTTTATACCGGAGGAGAGGCGGTTGGCGTTTTGCTTATAGAGTTTTACCAATCTTGCAGCGGCGGCCTGAAAACGTGCAGGGGAGCGAAGCAATAGACCTCTCTCAAATCCTGCAGTCGCCATTGCAACTCCCCAGCCACCATTTTCAGGGCCCAGAAGGTTGTTGACAGGGACACGCACTTCATCAAAAAACAATTCAGCAAATCCAGGGTCGCCATCCAATTGAGCAATTGGACGAACGGTAAGGCCGGGACTGTCGAGTGGCACAAGAATCTTAGACAGACCGTGATGTCGACTACTTTCAGGATCAGTTCTAAATAATCCAAAACACCAATCGGCAAACACAGCGCGTGAAGACCAAATCTTCTGACCAGAAATCACATACTCATCACCATCACGCACGGCTTTACTTCGAATGGCCGCCATATCACTTCCAGCGCCGGGTTCGGACCATGCTTGCGCCCAGATTTCATCACCGGCTGCCATAGGCTTGAGAAAGCGTTCTTTTTGTTCGTCAGTCCCATATTCCATAATGGTCGGGCCGAGAAGAAAAATGCCATTTTGACTGACACGCAATGGTGCATCGGCACGGTAATATTCTTCTTCAAAAATAAGCCAATCTGTGAGGCTGCATCCGCGACCACCAAATTCTTCAGGCCATGTGACCATGCCCCAATTTCCTGCATGAAGTTTTCTCTCCCATGCGCGGTGAAGATCAAAACCTTCCTGTGTGTCGAGGGAAGGCAAACGTTCGCCGGGAACGTTGGCACTTAGCCAATCCCGCACCTCCTGCCGGAATTGATTTTGATTATCTGAAAATACGGCGTCCATCAATCATCCCCAAAATCGGCAGCTTTGCCGGTTTCCACAAAAGCATCGCGGGATTTTTGGCTGTCCTCATGCATATACATTTCAAAGGTAAAGCCCTGTTCCCAGCGATAGGACGCATCTACGTCAAAAGGTTCAATGCCGTTTAGTGCTTGCTTGGCAATTCTAAGCGCATCACGGCTTTTACCCGCCACAATAGTGGCGAGTTTATGGGCTTCATTTTCAAGCTCTGCGCGCGGAACGACATTTTCAATCCCACCAAGGCGATGCATTTCCTGAGCTGTAATTTGTCCACCGGTTAAGAATGCCGAGCGGACTTTAGTAAGGGGAATCATTCTTTGTAAATGGGCTGCCCCGCCCATTGCGCCTCGGTCAATTTCCGGCAATGAGAAAAAACAATCATCTGATGCAATGACAATGTCAGAAGCACCGCACATACCGATTCCGCCGCCAATCACAAATCCATGTGGCGCAGAAATGACAGGCATCTCACAATGGTGGATGGCTTTGAAAGTTTCAAAATTCCCTTTATTGACCTCGACGATTGCCGCGCTATCGGCAGCAAGTTCTTTAATATCAACCCCGGCACAAAAACCCTTGCCCTCTGCTCGAATGAGAAGAACACGAACATCCTGCCGCTTGCCCAAATCTGAGATGATGGCGGGCAACTCGTTCCATGTTTGGCTGTTAAAGGCATTAACCGGGGGGTGGTCAAGAACCAGCTCGGCAATATTATCAGCAACATTTACATTTATCGGCATGATTTAATTCCCACTCTTGGTGTTTTGGAGGCGTTCTTGAGCATCGTTAATGATGGTGTCAATAATTTTTCCGGCGCCGGGGAGGTCATTAATCAATCCGGCAACTTGCCCACTTGGGAGCACGCCCTTATCGGGGTTGCCGTCAACCATAGCCTTTTGAATAATTATTGGCGCGTTCGCCGCCATGAGTGTTTGTCCCAGAGTTAAATCTGTTCCTGACGCCATTTTCCAAGCGGTTTTGACAGTTTCAAGCATGCTCATTTCTGATTGAGCTTTAAATTTAAACCCGTTCACCATGGCGCGGAACAGCATGCCAAGAGATGATGCATTTTCTAGATCTTGTAAGGTTGAGTTCATGACCATGCGTTGGGGGAGGCCATCAAGTTTTGTTGAGACAGGTATTTTGGTAACTTCAGCATCAAGGTAAGCCTGCTTCGTTGCCTGTGGTACAGGACTTTCTGCACTCATCATAAAACGTGTTCCCATTGCAATCCCGTCGGCGCCAAAAGCCAATGCTGCGGCCAGACCGCGTCCATCCCTGAAGCCACCGCAAGCAACAACGGGGACGTCAAGTTTGTAATCCAGCACTTGAGCCAACAGGAGCCATGTAGGTGTGTAGCCGGTATGACCTCCACCCTCTTGACCTTGGCAAACCAGAATATCAGCACCCATCTCAACTGCCTTTGGAGCATGTTTACCTGCGCCAATTGTCGGTACGCATTTAATGCCGGCAGCTTTTACCCGGTCAATGACTTTGGCCGAGGGTGCGCGCCCATAAGAAATCGCAGCGACTTTATAGTCGATACACATATCCACGATTTTATCGACATCTTTTTGGAAGGAATGAAAGTTTACCCCAAATGGATGATCACCCGATTGCTTGATTGATTTAATTTCAGCTTCACACTCTTCAGCAGTCATTACGGCAGCAGCAAGAAAGCCAAACCCACCACCACGAATAGAAGCTTTTACAAGTTGTGAGGTCGCAACCCATCCCATTGCTGTTTGGATAACAGGAGCTTGGCAACCCAGAGTTTTGGTGAGACGCGTATCAAGGGACATGAAATTAATCTTGCTCTTTCTTCTTATTTGAATCAGCCATTTTTTTGCCGTCAAAACCTGCAATATAATCGCCGGTTACAATGCTATTTTGAGCATGAGCAAAATGATGCATCGCGTAAATGCCATCCATCGCATTTTTCTTATTCTGCAGATTTTCAACATGGTTACAGGCTTGCTTCACCAGCAGGGCAGCGAGGCGCGGCTGGGTGGCAATCTTCAAAGCCGTCTCGGTAACATTTTCCGCAAGTTCGTCTACAGGGACGACGCGGTTTATCATACCTGCTGACAGGGCGCGGTCTGCGGACCAACGTTCACCAAGAAGCAGAAATTCTTTCGCCATGCGAACATTCAACTCGTAGGGGTGTGCAAAATACTCAACCCCCGGGAAGCCCATTTGAACAACTGGATCTTGGAAAAAGGCTGTGTCGGAGGCGATAATTAAATCACATACCCAAGCGAGCATCAGGCCACCGGCAATACATCCACCATGCACCTGAGCAATCGTTGGTTTAGGGATTTCACGCCAGCGATTGCAGAAGCCGAGATAGACTTCAGATTCGCGAATAAATGCTTTCTCAGCACCGGGCTTATTGTCGTGATTATAAATCATTGTCCGACGGTCTTCCCGCCCAATGGTGAAGTCGCGTCCGGGTGTTCCGATGTCATGACCCGCGGAAAAATGTTTGCCATTGCCTTTCAGCACAATCACTTTCACACCATCATCCCCGACAGCTTTATAAAAAGCATCATCCAGCGCATAAAGCATCTGGCTGTTTTGACTGTTATGATATGTCGGACGGTTTAGTGTAATATATGCAACCTTGTCCACGACCTCGTAAAGTATCGGGTTTTCTTCCTCGTAAACGACTTCTTTTTCTTCTCGTGGAACGGTTTCATTTTCGTCTATTTGGCTCATGTTTTAGCCCTTTCAGATATTCTATATGACGACACTTTTTTGGATAGTGCCCTGATTGGTTGATTACTCACCAATCTGCGGGAAATCATATTCATGTCCCCAATAATCTCCGGAGGTTGTTTTGGTTGGCGTGTATTGTGACCAGTCTGCAACCTGTTTGCCGTCAAAGCCATATTCCAACCCCATGCCACCGGGTGCAAAGAAATAGAAAGATACCATTTCATCATTTGAGTGGCGACCAAGGTCTGAGAAAATATGTAACCCGGCTTTTTTGACACGATCCATGCAATATCCGACTTCATCAATTGACCCGACTTCTATCATTAGGTGGATAAGACCTGTTGGACTTGGAAAGTTGTACAGACCCAGCGTGTGATGGCGCGGATTATCAGCATGCATAAACAAAACGCGCTGGTTGGGCGCGCCTTCTGCGGGCGGGGGTAGGGTGAGGTCATCACTAATGCCAAAGCCAAACAAGGATGTGTAAAATTCCTCAGTTGCTTCATTTTCAGGTGCAGGAATAACCAGATGCCCAAGCCCCATCTCGCCGGTAATAAAAGCCTTTATATTATGGTTAGGGGTAAAAGGTTTGCCCTCGTGCCGCCCGTGATAAAACTCTACGAGATTCCCCGATGGGTCATAGCAAGATGAAAAAGCGGTGACCGCTCGTCTATTGGCTTCATCATCGGAACCGGTCTCGACTTGAACGCCAGCGGCTTGGAGCTTTTCGACCAGTGCGGCATATGCTTCAGCTGAGGAAAGTTGAAGGCCACTTGATACAAATTTGTCCTCGTCACCTTGTTCAACAATATACCTGAAGGGGGCATCATCCATACGTAAGTATTTCGACCCATTTCCGTCATCATGTTCAGCAACGCCAAAGCCCAAAATATCAACTGCAAAATCTGCCCAAGCTTGCGGGTCAGTCATTTGTAATCTGACATATCCTAGATTTTCAATTCCCATCTCATCATCCCCGATTAATATTATTAAATTTTATTTTCTAGCCATGTTTCAAAAAGTCAATGCCGGTGGCGTTAAACATGCGGGGATGTTCAATCATCACCCAGTGACCACAGGCATTCACCTCAATGAGACGAGACTGATTATTTGCCCTGAGACATGTCTGTTTTCCTTGAGGTGGCATGAATAAATCATCAGCACCCCAAAAAGTAAGGATTGGGCAGGTCAGTTCTTTTAATCTAGGCCCGAGATTAGGCGTCTTCATAGTTGTGATGACTTCTTTGGGTTGATCCTGTGCCACATGCCAGCGCATAGCTATGAGGTCAGACGTGATAAGCGCTTCATCATGAACAAAGTTTTTCAGAACTTTCTGAAGTGTTTCTTCAGTGAGGCCATCTTTGAGTGCATCGACCATTTTTGCGATACCCGGCATGGTGAAATAATCCTGCTGCTCTTCAATGCAGCCGGGACCCATCATAATTAGCTTATTAACAAACCCGGGGTCGTTGAGAGCAATCTGTACGGCAATCCCTCCACCCAGCGAATTGCCGACAAAGCTGCAGGATGAAATGCCAAGAGAAATCAATCCGGCTTTTAAAGTGTCACAGAATAGATCAAGCGTGTAATCACCAAGGTCAATTGGTTTATCAGTGTATCCGAAACCTATGAGGTCAGGTAGGACGACATAAAAACCGGCATCAGCAAAGTCTTGGGCGTTCTTGCTGAAATTTGCATAACCACAATTACCCGGCCCAGACCCGTGGACAAAAACCACGGCAGGGTCTTCGGGATTTCCGTATTCAAGAACATGCATCTTGATAGGGCCGGCTTCAACAAAACGACCTTCAGGCGGTTGGGCGAGATATTCTGCCATTAAACAAACAAGTCCGTGCATTCGCCTGAAATTTGAATACCACCAAAATTACGAGCAAAGCCTACAGGATTATTCGCAACATGTGCGCGGGCAATGTGAATATCATGCCACAAGGCCTGTATAGGCGACCCGTCGTAAACACTGCGGCCTCCGGCAATATCGAAAATCAGGTCAACAGCTTCCATCATGCGCTCAATAACGAGGCTGGCTTGATAGCGATATTTCACGCGGTCAATCATGGGGATTTCTTCGCCCTTATTTACCTTGTCCAGCATTTCATCGAAGTTTCTGAAAATAATGGCTTCAGTCTCATCAATAAGTGTTGCTGCTTTCGCTATCCTCACAGTCACATCCGGATCTCCGGCAAGACGCGTAGGGTCAGTGGAACTGGATGTGGCGTTTTCAATGAACAAGCGCAGAGCGTGTTTTGCAGCACCAATAGAGGGTGAAGATACAACACGGATAAAAAGCTGTGCCCAAGGGATTGAATACATTGGATTTTCTTGATGGTGAACGCAGTTAAAACCGTCCATTTGGATATGTGTTCTGTGTTCTGGAACAAAAATAGGCTCTTCAATAACTACGTCGTTTGAACCTGTGGCGTGTAGCCCCATCGGAAACCATGTTTCTTCAATATCGTAATCACTGCGTGGGAGCAGGAATGTCCGATAATGAATACCGTCCGGATGATCGGTGATCACGCCACCAAGTAAAGTCCATGAGCAGTGGCCGGACCCGCTACTCCACCCCCACCGGCCTGAGAGTTCGAAACCGCCATCAACAGTTTTTACTTTCGCACCTGCCGGATTGTAAGAAGAAGAAATGAGTGTATCCGGTGAGTCCGCATAGACTTCTTCGGCTGCTTGAGGTGGCATGATAGCCAGCTGATATGCGTGAACTGCGATAATACCACCAGCCCAAGCTGTGCTCATATCGCGTTCGGCAATATCAATTGCTGCGCGAAAGAATTCCTGAGGTGTGCATTCGTAACCGCCATATTGTTTCGGCAGGAGCATTCTGAAGAAGCCCTGCTCACGGAGTGCTTCAATACTACTTTTGGGAATTTGTCTGTTCTCTTTACCCTCTGGCGCATTCTTCTCAATTAGACTCAATGCCGGGGCCACATTTACGCTGTGCATATTGCTTGTTTCCATGGCTGCTTGACTCATTTTAAGGATCCTTCTGTCTCAGTTGTCTATTAACATATTAAGAATATCAAAAATGCGTAAAATTAAAACAGTTTTTTACGAATTTTTATCATAAATGTGAAAAAAATATCGTTTTTGCAGAATTTATATTCCAAATACCTACATTTTCTCCAATAAAAACTTCTGAACTTTACCAGATGCATTGCGCGGCAAATCTTCAAGCACAGTAATTTTGCGAGGAACTTTAAAATTAGAAATTCTTTCCTTAACCCAGGCAATCAATGCATCCGTGTCAATATCGGGGGTGCGGGCTAGAATAAAAGCCTGCGGCACTTCGCCAAGACGGTCATCTGCCATGCCGATAACGGCGGCATCAATCACGTCGGGGTGCTGCATGAGCCATTTTTCTATTTCTGCCGGATAGGCGTTGAACCCACCGACAATAATCATGTCTTTTTTTCTGTCGGTTATACGAAGATAGCCTTTATCATCCATCGTGCCGACATCACCGGTTTTGAGCCAGCCATCTGAAGTTATGGTGCGCGCCGTATCTTCGGGTGCATCAAGATAGCCCTGCATAGCGTTGAAGCCTCGAACCCAAATTTCTCCTTCTTCACCTGTAGTGACTTGATTGCCGTCCTCATCCACGAGAATCACTTCTGTTTCAGGTAAGGGGCGCCCAACTGTAGTTGCGATTGTTTCAAAATCATCGCCTTTCTGACACAACGAAACAACGCCGCAAGTTTCGGTGAGGCCATAGGCGGAATACACATGATCAATGCCGATAACTTCGTGCATTTTTCTTATCAAATCGACAGGTATCACGGTGGCGCCTGTGGTGGCGAGGCGCAAGGATGACACATCTCTTTTTTCAAAATCAGGGTGGTCCATCATGGTTTGAAATATTGTCGGGGCGCCCGGCATGACTGTAATCTTATCCTCTTCAATGCGCCTTAAAACCTCCCCGGGGTCAAAGACACCAAGCGGATAAATAGTGGCGGCACGAATAAGGCAACTCAGCCAACCTGCCTTGTAACCGAAGCTATGGAAGAAGGGGTTCACTAGCAGATACCGATCCCCTTTCTGCATATCAATCGCCTTGGTGAACACATCAAAAACACTGATATTTTGCCCATGATGCGTCACCGCGCCTTTTGGAAGGCCCGTCGTGCCGGAGGTGAAAATAATGTCCGACGCATCGTCCGGGTCAATTTCATCAAGCGCCTCCTCAGCAAGTGGCGCATCAGCAAAATTCAAAAGATTTTGGAAGCCCTCATTACCCTCTTTATCTCTTAAGATAATTGTTTCCTGCAAATCAGGGAGGTCCTCACCATCAAGCATAGATGGATAGTCAAGGCCAAGAAATCCATCAACAGTGAGCAAAAGCTTGCACCCAGAACGGCGGATTATATCAGCGGCTTCAGACCCTTTATAGCGTGTGTTCAGTGTTACAAGCACTCCCCCCAATGTCTGACCGGCAAGCGCAGTGACAATCCATTCGGCACAATTTGGTGCCCAGACAGCAAATTTATCCCCCTTATTAAGCCCTTTGGCTTGGAAGGCTGCGGCGACTTTTAATACCTGATGTTGTAAATCGCGATAGCTGGTGGTCGTCCCATTATCAACAATGGCTACAAGGTCAGGATTATTTTTGGCTGTATGTTTTAAGATGCCGGGAATTGTTTGCATGATTTTACCCTCCACTTGCCCTCTGGCTTATAAAAACAACTAAACTTAGACATGAGGTTAGAATTACGCAATACTTACCAACACTGGAGGCGCTCATGAAGGATTTAAGCGGTCAAACAATCATCGTTACCGGCGGCGGTAAAGGGATTGGCAGAGGAATTACAACTGCTTTTGCTAAAGCAGGGGCTCATGTCGCGATTTGCGGACGTTCTGAGCCAGAGGCTTTTGATAGTGAGATTGCTGACCATATTCATTTTATAGAGCTTGATATCAGAGAGGCTGAAAATGCTGAAACGCTCATAGATTTTGCAGCGAGTTTCGGGCATCCAATTACCACCTTGATTAATAATGCGGGGGGAGGGCCACCTGTCGCCTCGGCTGAAGCCAGCCCGTCTTTGACAGAAAAAGTCATTAAGCTGAATTTACTGGCGCCCATTTATTTGTCGCAAGCCGCTTATAATTATATGCGCGCCAATGACGTAAATGGCTCCATCATTAATATTTCCAGCGTCTCGGCTACACGCTCGTCACCGGGGACTGTCGCTTATGGTGCGGCAAAAGCCGGACTGATAAATGTCACCACATCATTGGCTATGGAATGGGCGCCTGATGTGCGCGTCAATGCCATTATTGTCGGGCTGGTAAAAACCGAAGCTTCCGAGTCTCACTATGGCGGCGAGAAGGGCATGGCCTATCTTGCAGATAATCTTCCTATGAAGCGAATGGGTCAGCCTCAAGATATTGCTCATGCTTGTCTGTTTTTGGCAGATCCTGCCTCGGCTTATGTTTCCGGTGCGTGTCTGGAGGTGTTTGGTGGCGGTGAGCCTCCAAGCTTCCTGAAAATCACGCAAGATGCTGCCGCACAAAAATAATATTTTGTTATTGGCCTGAATAATTAGAGAGACGGGTAGTCTGTATATCCCTTTTCACCGGGTGTGTAGAGCGTATTGCGGTTCATCTCTGCAAGTGGTGCGCCGGTCTCAAATCGACGCACAAGATCTGGATTGGATACAAACAATCTGCCAAATGAGACGGCACTTGCCGTACCTTTTTCAATTATTTTTTGTGCAGCTTCTTTGTCGAAGCTTTCATTCAGAATTAGTTGCCCGTCGAAATGTTTTTGTGCGAGCTCAATATTATCAATGCCATTGTTAATCTTTGGGTCCATGCGAATGACATGAAGATAAGCAAGATTTTTGGGTGAGGTGGCTTCAAGCAATGTCGCGAAAGTTTCCGCCGGATTATCATCATGTAAATCATTGAAGGGATTGCCTGGGCAAATACGCATGCCGACGCGTCCTGCCCCGGCGCGATCAATCATCGCGTCAAGAACGTCCAACGTAAACCGTAAGCGGTTTTCAAGTGAACCGCCATAAGCGTCCTCACGTTGATTGGTGCCGGTGGATAAAAATTGTGCCGGTAGGTAGCCACTTGTGGCATGTAACTCAACGCCGTCAAACCCAATATTGATGGCATTTTGTGTGGCGGTAGCGAAGTCGTTAATTGTTTGTTCAATGTCTTTTAAAGTCATTTCTTCCGGCACATCATGGGCAACCATGCCGTCAGTGTCGGTATACATTTTGCCTGCTGCTTGAAAGGGAGAGGGGGCGAGTGTGCGCGCTGTGTCAATTTTATTTGCAGAGGCTGCAACACGTCCGCAATGCATGATTTGCATAACGATTTTGCCGTTATTCTCATGGACTTTGCGACAGACCTTTTCCCAGCCAGCAATTTGTTTTTCTGACACAATGCCCGGCGTGCGGACATAACCCTTGCCGTCATAGCTGGGATAGACCCCTTCGGTAATAATCAGACCTGCCGATGCGCGTTGTGAATAATAGTTTATTGTTAGCTGTGTCGGCTCGTCATCCTGACCGGCACGACTACGAGTCATGGGCGCCATCACAATGCGATTGTTAAGGTCAATATCGCCGAGCCTGTGTGGTTCAAAAAGTGTCATTGGGGTTTCCTTATTATTAAGTGAATTTTTTATCAGCGCACTTTGATTTTTGGATCCGGCTGTCCGGCGCGCATTGTTTTTAGAAATTCACCCCATGGTGCCGGTGTTGCGACTTCTGGCGTGATGCCATCCTTGGGTGGGTTTTTCCAGAAATTTTCCCACGAAGGAAATAAATCATGGAAAGCGCCGTCATAGGCATCTCTGTCAGGCCAGCGCATTTTTTGTTCTCCAATAGGCGGTTTGTTTAAATCAGTAGCATACCAATAGCAGGGTAGCCGCCGCCGAAAATACCAATGCCCGTCTATGCGTTCATAATTATCCCAGTAAAGCATTTGCATAATGACCCATTCATCACCAGCCTCGCTGGGTGTCTCATGTTCATTTTTGGAATAAAGCACGCCATGCGCATGGTTGGCGTCGTCAAATTCAATAATGTGATTTCCGACATGATGCGATGTGCCGGTAAATTGTAATCTTAACGTGTCATCCAGCCATTGTTTAAGGTGGGCGCGTCCTGAAGCTTGCCGACTGACGCGAATATCTTCGGCAAATAAATTCACATGGGCATCAAGATCACGCATATCTAAGGACAGGGAATATTTGCTGACCAGTTGACGGATTTCTTCAATAGATTCCAGACGGTCAATTCTATCTTCCAATGTCATTTTTTGCCCCCCCTTTAAATTGTGAAGACTAAAAAAGCACATTTCGATTGCGATGACAAAGTAGTTGATGCAGTTTCGAACTTCATTTAGGTGAAGGATAACCTAAGTATTAATAATCTAAGTGAAAGGTATTGTCGTGACCACAGATCAAAAAGAATTACGGAATGCGCTGGGGCAATTTGCTACGGGCGTTACGGTTGTCACGACATCGGCTGAGGATCAAGAGCCTGTCGGGGTGACTGCCAGCAGTTTTAATTCTGTTTCACTAGACCCGCCTCTTGTGTTGTGGTCGTTGTCCAAAACGGCAAAATCAATGCCTGCCTTTGAGACTTCCGGCGGCTTCAATGTTCATATTCTTGCGGCGCATCAGACGGATATCTCTAATCGTTTTGCAAGTTCGCAAGGTGATAAATTTGACGGTGTTGACTTCAGCACCTGTGATATGGGTTTTCCGCTTCTTGATGAATATGCAGCTCTGTTTCGCTGTAAAACGCATTACCAATATGAGGGCGGAGACCATATAATTTTTGTTGGAGAGGTTGTCGAATATCAGACCAACCCATTGCCTGTTCTGATATTCCACGGCGGTAAATATGCTGATGCACGTCCGAAATTGAAGAAAGAAGATGAGGATGATGTTGTTGATTTACTCAGCGGAAAATTTACTGAAAACTATTTGCTCTATCTTATTTCCAGAGCCCATTTCCAGACTTCACTTCCTGTCCGTAAATCATATATCGGCCAAGGTCTCAGCGATCAAGAATTTTTCTGTCTTTCGCTTTTGTCCATGAATGGTGGACTGTCTCCAAGTATGATTTCTGACCGATTGGCTCATACGGGGCATGCGCCCGACAATGAAATTTTTGAACGTCTTGCGCGAAAGGATCTCATTAGTCAAGAAGGGGGCGACACAGGCGACATTTCACTTACGGAGACGGGGCAAGGCGTGTTTATTGAGCTTCTTGCTCAGTCTAAAGCACTGGAAGAACAACTCAAAAAACATTTTTCTGAAGACGAAATTGAGACAGCTGTTCGGTTCATGAAAAAAATCGTTGATATTACCGGCTCAGATATCCCTGAGCTCTGGTAATTGATTTAACCAACGAAAGCTTGCCCACCATCCAGTGCAATAGTTTGGCCTGATAAATAACGCGACTCTTCTCTGCACATCAGCATTACGAATGCGCCTATATCCTCTTCACATTCACCGACGCGTCTTAGGGGAATGGATGCCTGAAAAGCTTCTGCTTCCTCAGGATTGGTGTTTATCCAGTTCGCTAGCGCCGGGGATTTGGCGTGCGGCATGATTCCATTCACCCGAATGCCATCAGGCCCCCACTCGCAAGCGGCGGCTCTTGTCAGTTGTTGAATAGCAGATTTAACAGCCGCATACCCCCCATATCCTGACATATCCCATCGTTTCATAACGGATGAGAGGAGGTTCACAATATGCCCGCCTTCAGCTTTTAAGTGTGGGTAGCAGTATTTCATCATGCGTAATACAGCGAGCGGGCCGGACTTAAAGCCATCTTCAAAAGCTTCATCTGTGAGGGCATTAATTGGTGCAAGTGGAACTAGCTGTGCATTGTTTACGAGAATATCCAGCCGTCCGAATTCTTCTATTGTCGCATCAACTCCGGCGCGCAAATCATTGTCAATCGTCACATCACAGGCAACAGCCAGCGCGCGACTGCCTCTTTCACTGACGGCGGCGCAACTCGACTCAAGCTTCTCCATGGTACGACCCAGCAAGGCAACATTTACGCCTTCATTTGCTAATGCCAATGCAATGCCGAGGCCAACACCCTGACCGCCACCGGTAATGAGTGCGGTTTTTCCTTTCAATGAAGACATTTTAAACTCCTGCTAATTTACTATCTGGTTAAGGTGTAAACGGTTTCACCGTCTTTCACTGTTTCTAAAACTTTTATATGCCGCAACTCAGCTTCAGGCAAAGTGAGGGGATTGCCATCGAGAATAATCATATCGGCTTTCTTGCCGATATCGATAGAGCCTTTCTCGGTCTCAATATAATGTTGATAGGCGCTGTTTACTGTGAGAGCTTTTAAAGCTTGTTGACGCGTTATGGCTTCATCAGCGCCGAGTTTTTCTCCTGAACTGGTCAGGCGCGCAACCGCTACCCAAAGAGTTCTAAACGGATCAGCGGAGACGACAGGGGCATCATCATGAATTGTGTAAATAAGTTGGCGATCTTCTGCTGATCCGGCCGGGCTAATTTGTGCGGCCCGGTCAGGGCCCAGAAAAATGTCTCTATGCCTGTCGCCCCAAAAATAAACATGGTCGACAAAAAAGGACGGTATTAATGACAGTCCTTTTGCGCGGTCAAGTTGATCTTGCCGCATGGTCTGAGCATGAATACTGACCGGACGGAGAGAGTTGTCGGGATAAGCGGTGTTCGCTTTTTCAAGCCCATCTAGGAGCACATCTATTGCCGCGTCGCCATTTGTATGCACCAGAAGTGGAATATCATCGGCATAAGCCTGCATAAGCATGTTGTTAAATTTTTCCGGTGGTAAATGCGGATAGCCGCGATAGCTGACATCTTTACCGGCCGGGGGCACATGATAAGGTTGGCTCAAATGTCCGGTATAACCTTGAATAGATCCATCCAACAGAATTTTAATTCCACCCAGTTTAAAGCCGTTAATATCCTTACGGGTCATATTTGCCATTTGTGTAGCGAGTGGTTCGGTATCAGCAAGTACACGGCGATAAGCAATCATATCCACCGGAACATCACGGGATGCAAAATACGCTTCAAACCCTTTTTCCATTGCGATGTCACTGGCATGGTCGACAATTGTTGTATAGCCCAAGGCCAGCAGGTCCTGGACGACAACATCATATGTTTTGAAAACCTGTTGAGGAGAGGGCTGAGGAAGCATCTTGCCAATCACATTCATAGCGGCTTCCTCAAGCACCCCATTAGGACGATTGCTGTTTGGCTCACGTTGAATGTGTCCGCCCTCTGGGTCGGGTGTGTCCGCATCAATGCCAGCCATTTCAAGCGCTTTGGAATTCATTACCGCGAGATGAAAGGAAATGTGCATGATAATAATTGGATGCTCGGTAGAGACGGCATCTAAATCAGCACGCGTTGGATGCCTTTTTTCTTCCATGACTGTGTCGTCATAGCCGATGCCCATAATAGGGTAGCCAGCAGGGATTTGTTTTGACGCGGCAGTTAAAGCATTTTTAAGGGTGGTGAGGTTGGCCACGCCACCATCCGGTGGAGGTGCTAAATTCACCGTCATTTTTTTCAATACAATTAGATTAAAATGAGCGTGGGTTTGCACAAAGCCGGGCATCAAGGTGAGTCCATTAAGGTCACTGATTTGCGTATTTTGCCCGACCCAGTTCTCCGGATATTGAGATGTATCATCCGTGAGAGCAATAATGCGCCCGTCTTTGACGGCGACTGCATTCGCAATAGACATCTCATCATGTCCATTCTTAAAAGACATGGTGAGAATGTTTGCATTATGGAAAATACGGTCAGCATTTATAGCTTCCCGTTGATCGCATGCGACAAGCGTTAGCGATACCAGCAGGCTAAATAAAATACCGACAGCGGAAAACTTCCCGTCATGCATCATGTCGGGCTAGTAAACTTTTGCAGGGTTTGGCGGATTCGGGGATCCTAACATCTCACGATAGGATGGCGGGAACTTGCCTTCACGGTCTGGAATATTATAGCGGTCCTTGGCAATTTCAGCCGAGATGACAGTATGACCGGAAATCTCTGAAGCCTTGTCGTCTCTGGCGACTGCATGGACAATGCGTCCGATAAATTCCGGTGTTTCAGCCGTCGCCATAAATTCTGTATATTGCTCAGGGTGAACTTCAGCAGCAATGAGTGCTCTTTCTGTAATCAACGGTCCCATCCAAATTGACAGTGTCTGTACATTCACATCTTCCAGATCGACTGCCATGTCATGGGCAAATTTATCCAGCCCGGCTTTTTGGGCGCCATAAGCCGCACCATGCATATAACAACTCGCACCAAATGAAGAGGTGAAAACAATCAGTCCGTTCTTTTGTTCAGCCATAATTTTTGCCGCATGCCATGAGGCTACGTAAGCCGAACGCAAACCGACATCAAGAATGAACTGAGCGGCAAGTTCTTTCTCATAAAACGGTTTCGGTTCGATAAGTTGCGGATGAATGTATGCTGCGTTGTTAACGAGAATATCCAGGCGGCCTTGTTCTTTTTTAATCTGCTCGAACAGCGCGGCGACTTGTGCGTCGTCAGCATGATCACAAACAACGGCAATACCTTTACCACCTGCTTTGGTAATTTCTTCAGCAGTTTCTAAAACTGTGCCGGGCAATGTTGTCCCGTCCCAGCCCTTTGCTGAACCTACTTCAGTGCTGCGACCTGTTACATAAACAGTCATGCCTTTTTCGGCGAGACCAAGGGCGATGCCTTTGCCTGCGCCTCTGCTTGCGCCGGTAACTAATGCGACTTCTGGATTACTCATTTATCCCTCCTTTATTTATTGGGTAATAACCTATCAGAGAGAAAGACTTCTGCAACCATTTCAGTGCAATTCCTTTGGTGCGATAATTTGTAAGCTCTTTCTATCTGGCTATCTGGATAATCTATGTGTAGGGTTGACGGGTTTGTTAAATAATAAATGTGATGTTTCAGGGAGAGGGTATGGAGCAATCAAGTCAAAACTGGTTTTCGTCAGTAGAAACGCCAATTAAAGTTACAGGAAGAGATGCTGTGTCCTGGGACGAGTCAAGGGATTTGGTGGTTGTCGGATTTGGTGGCGCCGGTGTGGCGACGGCTTTGCAAAGTCTCGATAATGGACTTTCAGTTATTGCCCTTGATAAATTCGCAGGTGGCGGGGCCACAACAATCAACGGCGCTGTTGTCTATGCCGGTGGGGGAACATCTGTCCAAAAGGAAGCTGAAATTGCCGACACGGCAGACAACATGTTCAATTACCTCAAGCAGGAAGCTGAAGATATTGTCTCTGACGAAACGTTAAGAGACTTTTGTGACACCAGTCCAGAAATGATTGACTGGTTGCAGGATAAGGGTGTGAAGTTTGGTTCAACAGTCTGGCATAAAAAGACATCTTATCCCGGGCCGGAATATTTCGTTTATCACAGCGACAATTCGCTAGCCACAAGCTATAAAAAACACGCAACTCCGGCCGCTCGTGGTCACCGTGGATATGTGCCGATAGAAGAAGGGCGCAAGGCTACCAATCTTGGCTATTCTATCTTCAATCCGTTAAAACAATCTGCGCTTGATAAAGGTCTTCAGCTTGAAACCTACCATGAGGTCAGGCAACTGGTTGTAGATGACAATCAAGAAATTATTGGGGTCATGGCACTTTACTTTGACAATGAAAAACTTTTGAAAAAATATCAGAAGCTCAAACAACGCGCCGAACGTCTATTGATGATTTTGCCTCCCATTTTGCCTGGTTATAATTTCTTTGCTAAACGTGCCATGGCTGTTCTTGAAAAAGCCAAAGCACTGGAAGCGCAAAGAAGCCAAAAAATGATTGAAGCCAAAAAAGGCGTTATGCTTTCTGCAGGCGGCTTTATTTATAATGCTGATATGCTTAATCATTATGCGCCAAAATATAATGCCAGCTTACCGCTTGGTACCGAGGGTGATGACGGCTCCGGCATCCGCCTTGGGCAGTCGGTTGGCGGCATTACAGACAACATGGATTGTATTTCTGCATGGCGGTTTATAAACCCGCCGCTATCCTTCGGGCGCGGCTTTATTGTTAATAAGCATGGCAATCGATTTATCGACGAGCTGGTTTATGGCGCGACACTTGGTGTTGAGATGGTTGAAAACCATGAGGGTAAAGCTTGGCTTATTCTGGATAAGAATCTGGTCAAAGCGGCTCTGGAGGAAGTTAGCGGCGGCAAGGCCCTCAACTTTCAGCGTGATTTGGCGCGTTTGAATGTTTGGTTTGCTGCTGTTAAATCACCGACTATTGAGGGGCTGGCGAAAAAATTATCACTGCCCGCAGAGGCGCTAAAGGTTCAACTTGAAACTTATAATCAGGCAGCACGTGCCCAAAATGGCAGTGATGTTTATGAGAAATCCGATGACGATCTGGTTGAAATAACAGGCCCGTTTTACGGAATTGATATCAGCCTTGATGCAAAGCTTTTTCCCTGTCCCGCATTGACACTTGGAGGCCTTAAAATCAATGAGGCTACCGGTCAGGTGTTGGATGAAAATGGCAAGGTGGTTAAAGGGCTTTACGCTTCCGGTCGCAATGCGATTGGGGTGTCATCAAAGAATTATGTCAGCGGGTTGTCAGTCGCTGATTGTATATTTTCCGGGCGCAGGGCAGCCCAACATATATCCGGTCACTAGACCAAAACTTTAAAGGGAGAGACTTATGAAACTTAAGGATAAAACAGCAATTATTTCAGGCGGTTCCAGAGGAATTGGCGGCGCATGTGTTGAACTTTTCGCACAAGAAGGTGCGAATGTTATTATAGGTGATGTGCTGGAAGCAGACGGTCAGGCGCTGGCGGATAAACTTGGCGATAAAGTCGTTTTCAAAAAACTGGATGTGACCCAAGAAGATAGCTGGGCAGATGCCGTTGCGACTGCCGAAACTCAATTTGGCGGTGTTGATATTCTGGTTAACTGTGCCGGCATTCTTACTTTTAATCACGTCGCTGATTTGACTGCCGAAGAAGTGCGAAGGACTCTGGATGTTAATCTTTATGGCACCATTATTGGAACACAAGCTGTCATCCCGCCCATGCGTAAACGTGGTGCAGGATCCATTGTGAATATTTCATCAACGGACGGTCTCATCGGATCAAATGCCCATGCCGCTTATATTGCCTCTAAATGGGGGGTGCGTGGTTTCACGAAAGCTGCGGCGCTGGAATTGGGGCTGGAAAAAATCCGCGTTAACTCCATTCATCCGGGTGGTGTAGATACACCTCTTGCCAATCCGATGAATGAGGAGCGCGAGGAATATAACAAGCGCTTTGTGACCTTTGCGGCTCAGCGTGCTTGTGACCCGAAAGAAATTGCTCAGGGTGTATTGTTCTTCGCCAGTGATGACGGCAGCTATTGCATGGGCTCTGAACTTGCGATTGATGGCGGCTTGACAGCAGGTCTTTATTATTATGGGCACCCCGGCGCGCCTGATATTAAATTCGGCTAATCGGCTTTAGCGATATTCGAGGGTGAAGTCCTCAAGAGGTGTGATGATTTTCGCCACCTTGTTATCATATTTGACAATTTCAGAGACGGCGCTGGTCTCAATACGTCTGACGCCGTCTATTGAAAGTATGGATTGATTGACAACTTTTTGAAAATTTTCAAGCCCGTCAAAAAGGCCGATAGCCATAATATCGAAACGTCCGAGCAAAATAATGACTGCGCCGATATCTGGAATATTGGCAATTTCTGATGCTACAGCCTGAATCTTTTTTTGCTCTGCATAGACACCAATATAAGCCAGTTGAGTGCGCGGTTGGTGCTCCATGCTGGTGACTGCCGTGAAACGGATAAAATTATCCTTTTCGAGGCGTTTGACACGCTCCCGGATGGTGCCTTCTGTAAATCCAAGCTGCGCGGCAATTTTTCTGTTGCTTAGGCGTGCATTTCCGGAAAGTAATTTGATAATATTCCGGTCGAGATCATCGATTTTTTGGCCCATGCCTACCCTCCTAAATGTCAAACCGGAGCAACATCAAATTCATACTTGATGATGTCGACTGCAAAAGCCGGGTCGAGGCTTAATACACCGTCAATCTTGGACAGTCTGTTCAGCATGAAGTCACCCATGGCGGCAAGGTTTGGAAGTGTCACAAGAATTTCAATATCATGCTTGCCGGTAACAAGTTGTACCGAGGCTACCTCATCGAGAGCAGCGATATCATTGGCAACCTCGTTAGCAGGCCTGCCTTTCACATCCACGCCGACAGGGAGCAGGACGTTATAATCAAAGGCGCTGAAGTCAGCGACAGTGACGAGCCGCATTAAACCATTTTGTTCCATCCGGCGAATGCGCGAGGCGACCAAGGATGTGGATATGTCGAGCGCGCTGGCAATACGTTGATTGGTTGCGCGCCCGTCTTTTTTCAAAATTTCGACAATGCGATTATCCAGTTCGCTGAACTTGATTTTTTTATCTGTCATGATGACGTGTTTCTGTAACGACAAAAATCATCAGGATTCTCTGCCTTTTGAGACATAAATAATGTCAGCTTGATGGACATAAATTCACTCTGTTGGACACTCTAATTTACTAATCTGATTTCTTGTCCACGTCGAGTGAGGTGATTGTTTTTTTGCCTTCCTTTTCCCATTCAGCATAAAACTGAGAGAAATAACTCCGGAAAGCCGGGATAGGGCCATCCCCGTCACATATTATCGGGCGATTAAGATATTTCTGCCTGTCCCAGACAACCTTGTCCTGATCAAGCTGTTTGCAAATATCTTTTTTCAAGGCTTTTGCGAGTCCCTGCATCGGGCCGTCGGCTTCTTCTTTTGGCTGAGTAAAAGCAAAGCGAATATGGATGCGGTCAGGGGCAATGGGTGTGACACCGGAAATCAAAAGAGTTTCTGAAATGCCGGAAAACTTTGTCCAACTTTGACCTGGACCTACCGTGCCATAGGAGATTTTGCCGTCAATTTCACCTTTGGGTGTACCCATTTTGGCTTCAACTGTGGCGGTGCGTTTGTGACCGTCAAAACTCATCTGATAATCGGGAAATGTTGCAGTGCCGTGGACATATTTAAAATGCGCGGCATCAACACCATTCTCTGCAAGATTTTGAATAGGCCCTCTGACAATCCATTCATGTTTGTCAAATTCAGTCCAATCAGCATTAAAAACCTCATCAAAGCGATCCACTTCCCATTTCGGAGCCTCATCATAAGGGTGATACCAAAACCAAACAGCTTTGTTTTCTTCGCATGTCTTATATTGTGTCGCCGGGGGTTTGGTCGCTGATGGCGGTAGGCGTTTTGCGTAAGGCACATCAGTCACGCAACCTTGTTCATCATAAGCCCAAGCATGGAAAGGGCAAACAAGGTTATTACCTTCAACTTTACCACCGTAGCCCATATGTGCGCCAAGGTGGCGGCAATAGGCATCAATAAGTCTTGGTTGCCCATCCTCACCGCGCCACAGAACCAAATCACGACCGAAATATTGCAAAGGTTTTACTTCGCCGATGGCGAGTTCATCCGAGTAACAGGCCATAAACCAACCAAATGGGTAGGGCAGGACATCAAGATTTCTCATTTCTACACTGGAGACATTATCCAATTCGGCCAACCGCCATTTGGTAAGTTCTTCTCCTCTGAGCGATTCAAGGACTTGCCAAACACCTACCGGTGCTGTTCTTGCATCTTCTTGTTTCATGTCACTCATATCGGTTCCTTTCAGATTTTAAATACGCGTTTTGCGTTTTCACGTAAAAATTTTGGCCAGACATCTTCATTAAATTGCACATTTTCCATATCGGAAAAAATACGGTCCAAAGACAATCCCATAGGGAAGTAGCCGCCATAGATAATTTTTTCACTGCCGCGCTTATTGGCATAATCAATAATTGCTTGCGGGTAATGTTTGGGCGCAAAGGCGCTGGTTGAATAATAAAGGTTAGGATATTTAAGCATCAGCTTGACTGCCAAATCTTCCCAAGGTTCTGCGCCGTGGCGCATGACAACTTTAAGTTCGGGGAAGAACCAGCATACATCATCCAGATGCTCGACCTTTTGTGTCTGTAAGGGGATGCGTGGTCCCGGCACACCGACATTAAGAATAATCGGCACATCCATCTCCACACAGGCTGCATAAATCGGATACATTTCGCGGTCATTTATTGCAACCTGTGGGCATGTCCCCGCCGGAAAAACCGACACCGCTTTGATGTCATGTTCTTCTTTTAATGCTTTGAGGCGGCGAACTTCTGCCATGCCGCCATTTGGATCTGCCGGAGCTTCAAAAGCAAAACGCCCGGGATAGTTTTTTGTTGCCGCTTCGCTGGTGCCGTCAGGGTTAAAGCCCACCAATGCGGTTTCAATGTTATGACGGTCCAAATGTTCGACCGTCCATTTTACAAAGTCATCCACATTATTGGTTTCGGGAATATCCTTGAACATATATTGCGCCGGCATGCTGAACATCTTACGGCTCTCGTCATCTTTGAGGAGCGGTTTGAAACTCTCATACCAATCTTGCCGATCTTCCTGACTGGGAATACCGAGCATGGTATCTACGATTCCAATATCCTTGGGATATGACATGCGTTACTTCTTTTCCGCGTCCAGAAAAGCCTTTCTTAATTTATGTTTTTCTATTTTGCCGGTGGCGGTGTAGTTAAATTCATCGGCAATAATAAAGGCATGAGGCACTTTATAATCTGCCAGTTTCTCGCGGGCATAGGCATCAAGTTGCTCGGTTTCAGTCGGCACATTGAGTGTTAAAGCCACAATCAACTTTTCACCGAGCCGGTCATCATGGACACCAAAAGCAGCAATTTCTTTAATCGCTTCATGCTGACCCAGTGTCTGCTCTATTTCAGCACAATAAATATTCTCGCCGCCGGAGATGATCATATCGGTCTTACGATCGACGATATAAAGATAACCTTCTTCATCGAGATAGCCGATATCACCGGTATGCATCCAGCCATCTCTAATTGCTTTTGCTGTATCTTCAGGGCGGTTATAATAACCTTGCATGACTGTGGCGCCGCGAATGCAGATTTCACCGGCCTCGCCAAGAGGCATGTCATTGCCGTCATCGCCAAGTATTTTCATATCAACCATAGGCAGAACTAAACCTGCGCTTTGTGGGGCGCGCATAAAAGCCTCACCATTAGCTTGTGAAACTGCGCCTGTGGTTTCGGTCATGCCGTATCCGGCACCCAGTTGTGCATTCGGGTATGTTTCAGAAATATTTTTGAGAAGATTTTGAGTTGCGGCCTGTCCACCGTTGGAAACTGAATTTAAAGATGACAAATCGTAATCGGTTTCTTTAACCGCTTTTAACAAATCCCAATGTGTGGCAGGGACACCGCTTAATGTGGTGATTTTTTCTTTTTCTACCAGTAAAAGAGCCTGTTTGGCTTCCCATCTGTCCATCATGACGATTTTGCCGCCAATGGTCATTGTTGTTAAAAAAACGCTTGTCAGGCCGCTAACATGGAAAAGCGGATAAATCAGAAGGCCACAAGGGGGTGGCATGTGTTCTTTGATAACCTCAACAGCCGTTTCATATTGGTCTGCGAGTCTGTGAATAATGGTTTCCATAGCCATTTCAGTATTCATCACGCTTGAAATCACATTGAGATGACTCAAAATAGCTGCTTTTGCGCGTCCTGTTGTGCCGGAAGTGAACAGCATTGATGCGATATCAGATTGTGTCAGGGTGACCGGTTCAGGCAAAGGGTCATAGGTCAATACGCCGTCAAATTGCGTGCAATTGTTATCCGGCGTGGACAGATTATCAGGATCTGTGACCAACGCAGGAAGGTTGCATCCTGCTTCTCTTAATTTAACCAGCCTTTTGTGATCTGCGATAACCAAAACGCTGTCGCTGTCCTTGATGGCAGCCATCATACTTTCTGAATCATTGCGGCTGTTAACAAGAACGGCAACCCCCCCGGCCTGAACAATGCCAACATAAGCAATCATCCATTCGGGGCAGTTTTTCATGTTAATGGCAACTGACTTGCCTTTTTCCATGCCTTTTTCAACAACAAGCCAAGCCGAAAGTGCGTCTGCTCTCTTGAAGAACTCCGTGTAGGTGAGGCGCGTATCATTATGAATTATGAATTCTTTATCGCCATGCATGCGTGCGGAGTTGAAAATCGCGCAGACACTATCCGGCGATTGGCTAAACACACGCAATGACTGACCTGACATGGTTTTTTCCACCACTTCAAATGCAGCCCCCGGGGACATAAGTTTCGTAAGAATAGGATCGATTTCTTTTGTTTTACTCATTTAAAAAAATATGCTTATCTGTTTAATCTTAGGGAGTATAAATTACGCATTAGCATATTTCAATACATCAAAAAATAATGTTTGCGTAATATAAGGGTATCTATTCTACGAATTTAGGGTAATGCCAATAAAAATAGGAGGGTGTTGTGAGTTTAACAGGAAAAACAAGTATCATTACTGGTGGTAGTGATGGAATTGGGCGGGCTATTGCCGCAAAATTGGCAAGTGAAGGTGCCCATGTTGTTATTTGCGCCAGAAATGCCGACAAATTGGAGGCAGTTGCTGAAGATATAAGAACTGCAGGTGGGTCTGTTGAAACGCGTGTTCAGGATGTTGCCGATACGGAAAGTTTCGCAGCCATGATTGCAGACGTAGCTGCCTCCAATGGGTTGGATATTTTGGTAAACAATGCTGCTCATGTTGGTTTTGGCTCTGTTGCAGATGCCAGCCTTGAGGATTTTCGTGAAAACTTCAGAGTGAATGTTGATGCTACCTATGCCGGCATGCAAGCCGCGATAAAGGTTATGTCAAATAATGGCGGGTCTATTGTCAATATTTCTTCCATTAATGGAGATCGCGCTATGCCGGGTATGGCAGGTTATTCATCTTCAAAAGCCGCGCTCTTGCATCTTACGCGTCTTGCATCCATGGAAACGGCTGGGCTAAATATAAGAGTCAATGCCGTCACGCCTGGCCCGATTATGACACCCGGCACTGAAGCCTTTATTCAGTCCGACCCGAAGGCAGGCGAAGCTATTGCAGCAGGCATTCCGATGCAACGTATGGGTATGCCTGAAGAGGTTGCTAATGTCGTTCTATTTTTGGCGTCAGATATGTCCTCCTATGTGACGGGCGCAAATATTCCTGTGGATGGCGGTAAAGCAAATGAGCTTGCCGTGAACCAAGGTTAATTATTAAAAATCAATTATTTAGGAGATTAAAATGAAGCTAGAGGGTCAAGCTGCTATTGTGACCGGTGGCGGGCAAGGGATTGGTCGTGCTGTTGTAGAAAGACTTGCCGCCGAAGGGGCGCGGGTCGCCGTTTTGGATATGAATCCCGATAACGCGAAAGAGGTTGTTGATGGCCTGAATACGCCTTCAAACCATCTTGCGTTGCAAACCAATGTTGCAGATAGTGCTTCTGTTATTACCTCCATCAGGCAGGCGCGTGAAACTTTCGGTAGGCTCGATATGGCAGTCAATAATGCCGGCATCGGTCAGGCGCCGGGTGATGGGTCTGACAAATTTTATGAAGCAATGGGCAAGCGCACGGAAGAAATGACATCCGGACAAACGCCGACAACCCATGTTGATCATCTTATTCATATGGGTGATGAAGGCTGGGCCGGAGTGTTGGGTGTTAACCTGAACGGCACATTTTATGTTTGCCGTGAAGTGGTGCGCATTATGGCTGAAGATGATTGTGGTGGGTCAATTGTGAACGTGTCATCCACCTCGGCGCAATCCGGCGAGGGGTCGCCGCATTATGTAACTTCAAAAACAGCTGTAATCGGTTTGACCCGTCAGCTTGCACGTGAACTTGCAGGAAGAAACATTCGGGTAAACGCAGTGGCTCCCGGGCCAACAAACACCCCAATCATGCAAGGAATTCCTGAGCAGTGGATTGCTGATATGGAAAGCGCAATACCGCTTGGGCGTATGGCGCGACCTGATGAAGTTGCCTCGGCTGTGGCGTATTTGATGAGTGAGGATGCTTCATTTGTAACCGGCAGTGTGCTGGTTGCGAATGGTGGGTCTTACTACTTCTAGACAAATACTAACTTGTTTCGGATTTGAGCGTCTCCTTAAGAGTCTCTCTATCCGAAATAATGGTATACCCCGCGCTTGTAATAAGAAATGAGGCGGGGATACATGGCAATAAAGTGATGGTCAACGCATAGCGAATGGCAATATCGGGCGGGTAGTTGGCAAACATGTCAATCATGAAGCCAGCAAACTGAACACCGCCAACCAGT
>DJZB01000021.1 GCA_002450335.1 Rhodobiaceae bacterium UBA6963 | reverse complement strand
TTCCTGCATATTTGAAATAGTTTTGGGGTACATCGCATCCTTCGGCGCAATAGTGATGACTGGCATATCATCTTCAATTAGCGCGATGGAGCCGTGCTTTAATTCGCCCGCGGCAAAGCCTTCGGCATGGATGTAGGATATTTCTTTCAGTTTAAGAGCCCCTTCAAGTGCCAAAGGGTTCATCAGCCCGCGACCGATAAAAATTGCATTCTCTTTTTTGGA
This sequence comes from Rhodobiaceae bacterium UBA6963, assembly GCA_002450335.1. Taxonomy (GTDB): domain Bacteria; phylum Pseudomonadota; class Alphaproteobacteria; order RS24; family RS24; genus Micropelagius. The sequence continues at coordinate 12,394 of DJZB01000021.1, read as the reverse complement.
AAGTCTTGCTGCAATTTGTTCAAGATTTGCTTCCAACTTAAGCGCTTCACCCATAAGTCTTGGTAACGTTAAAAGTTCTTTTACAAGTTCATTCTCGCGCTCAGATCCTATGCGTGACTTTCCAAGGGCGAGAGCAAAGCAAAATAGAACGGCAAGTTGGCATATAAAAGCTTTTGTAGAAGCCACGCCGATTTCCGGGCCGGCAAAAGTAGGCAGAGTGATATCGGCTTCACGTTGCATGGAACTGTCTGGCGCATTGACGATTGCAAGTGTTTTAACATTCCTAGCCTTACAGGCTTTTAAAGCAGCAAGCGTATCTGCCGTTTCCCCGGACTGAGAGACAAATACTGCAAGGGTATTCTCATCAAGCGGAACATCGCGATACCGAAATTCAGAAGCAATATCTATATCAGTAGATATTCCTGCCAGTGACTCAATCCAATAACGCCCGGTCATTGCGGCATAATAAGCAGAGCCGCAAGCTATCAGAACAATGCGGTTAATATTGGAGGTATCAAAATCAATTTCAGGTATTTTAACTGTAGACTCATTGGCGTTAACATAATGCGCAAATGTATGTGAGATAACTTCCGGCTGTTCAAATATTTCCTTAGCCATAAAATGTCTGTGACGGCCTTTATCAACAATGGAAGCCGAGGCATCTTTGACTTGAATTGGACGTTCAACTGACTTTCCTTCAGCATCAAAAATAGAGAGACTGTTATCTGTTAGAATAGCCCAGTCACCATCCTCTAAATATGTTATCCGGTTTGTCATCGGCGCGAGTGAAAAGGCATCAGAACCAACAAACATTTCATTGTCACCATGACCGATAACAAGAGGACTACCTTTCCGCGCGGCAATCATCATCCTGTCTTCGTTTTCAATCAACAAGGCAACTGCATAGGCCCCCTCAAGCATGGCAAAGGTTTTACGAGCAGCAATTTTAATATTATCTGCTTGCGCCAAATGATAGGAAAACAAATGAGCAATAACTTCGGTATCCGTTTCAGTAGAAAAAACATACCCCTCTGATTTTAGGGTGTTTTTCAACTCAAGATAATTTTCAATAATGCCGTTATGAACAACCATGACACTGTCAGCTTTATGCGGATGAGCATTTTGCTGTGTCGGCGCACCATGAGTTGCCCAGCGCGTATGTCCAATCCCTATATTACCCTTAAGCGGCGTCCGCTTTAGTTCTGCCTCAAGATTGACAAGTTTTCCCTGACTTCTGCAGCGGTCAATTTTATTGTCGTTAATGGTTGCTATACCGGCACTATCATAGCCGCGATATTCCAGACGCTTCAGTGCATCATAGATAACGGAGCTAACGTCTGTTTGACCAATGACACCAATAATTCCACACATAACTACTTGTCCTTTGCTTCATCAGTCTTGGTTTTTTTCATACGGAATTTGACAGACCACCCTTCAATTTCCTTAAGGGGAGCACGTGTGAGTGCAAGACTCTCCGCTTCTATCTCACCTGAAATACTGGAAGAAGACCCGATATAAGCACCATCACCGATCTTAACAGGCGCAATTAAAGAGGAGTTAGAACCAATAAATGCCCCTGCTCCAATTTCAGTGAGATGTTTATCGTACCCATCATAATTACATGTAATTGTACCGGCTCCGATATTGGCGCCTTCACCAATATATGCATCCCCAATATAAGAAAGATGATTAACTTTAGCATCTTCCATAATTTGAGCTTTTTTGGTTTCAACAAAATTGCCAATTTTAGCCCCTGCCCCTAAACGCGTGCCTTGGCGAAGGCGGGCATAAGGGCCAATCTGAACCCCGGTTTCAGCCAACACACCCTCTAAATGACTGAAGCCTTTAATTGTGACTTCAGAAGCAATTTTAACATCAACACCAAAGATACAATGTGGCTCTATAGAACTGTCTGGTCCTATCTGAGTATCATAGGAGAAATAAACAGTTTCAGGCGCAGTCATGGAAACACCATTATCAAGATGTTTTTGGCGCAATCTATTTTGCATAAGAGCTTCAGCTTTAGCCAAGCCAGTTTTTGTGTCAACACCCAACGTATCTTCTTGTTGGCAAACAACAAGACCAATGCTGATATTTTGTGCATGCGCCAGTCTGACTATATCTGGCAGGTAATATTCTGATTGAGCATTATTATTTTCTAGGCCGTTAAGGAGATCAGGCAAAAGCGTCGCATTCACAGCTAAAGCCCCTCCATTACATAGTTTAATATGCCGAGTTTCCTCATCGGCGTCTTTATGCTCGATAATAGCAATCGGCTTGCCGTCTTCACAAATAATGCGTCCATAGCCGTCAGGCGTGTCAGTCATAAAACCCAGCAAAGTTATGTCTGAGCTATCCCCAACCATTTGTTGAAGCACATCAGGACGCATTAATGGTGTGTCACCAAAAAGGATGAGCACTTTGTCCGGATTACCGGCAAGAGGCAATGCTGCCTTCACTGCATCGCCCGTGCCGAGTTGCTGTTCTTGAACAGCCATGGTCAGATTATAATCGCTGGCTTTGGCGAGAATATTGTCTCTTAAATCTACCTGAATGGGTGATGTTACGATGGTGGTATGTGAAACGCCGGCAGATTGAGCGGCGTTGATGACATGGAATATCATCTCAAGGCCGGCAACTTTATGAAGCACCTTGGGTATATCCGACTTCATTCTTGTGCCTTTACCTGCGGCGAGAATAATTGCTGAGAAATTAAGACTTTCAGTCATGCTTCACTTCTATATGAGTCCCAATAACTTAAATAGAATGAATGATGAGATAAATAAACTCAAAGAGTTTTTCAAATTATTTCAGTAGTTTGATATGCCTGCGCGACAGACTAGCCAACGATATGGAAAATCTCTTCATTATCAAGATGTTCTTTTGCTGACAGAATAGAAGCCAAGTGGCCTTTGGTGCGAGGTAGAAGTCGATCCATGAAAAACGTAGCCGTTTTGACCTTATGGGTCATTTCATTGGTTTTCATTGTGCCGAGTGCGCCTCTGGCAAGATAATGCCCGCCGGCAACCAGACCAAAGAGTGTTAGATAATCAGTAGCGCCATATAGGCGGTCTAACTTATCAGGGTGTGTCATCATAAAATCTGTTGCTGCGCGTAAATCGGCCAGACCATTTTCAAGAGCGGCAGATAACTCTTTAAGTGTTTCTTCTGAAGCACAATGGGTAATGGTTTCTTCAATTTGAGTAAGGTACTCAGACAGGATTGCTCCATTAGCAAGTGGAAGTTTTCGGTTAATCAAGTCTATTGCCTGAATACCGTTCGTGCCTTCATAAATAGGAAGGATTTTTGCGTCTCTGGCAAATTGTGCAATACCTGTTTCTTCAACAAACCCCATCCCACCATGTATTTGCACGCCTAAGCTTGAAACCTCATTGGCGATGTCTGTACTGAATGCTTTGGAAATAGGCGTCAAAAGCTCATTAAATGCTTTGGCTCTTTCATCACCACCAAAGTGGGCAAGATCATGAAACACTCCGTTTTCATAGCATATGGCTCGAGCAGCATCAGTTAATGCTCTCATGGTCATGAGCATATTACGAACATCTGGGTGGGTTGAGATTGGAACAGGCGTATTATCACCTCTTTCAGCGTCCGGTGCGCGCCCCTGAACTCTGTCAGCAGCATAAGACATGGCGAGTTGCGTAGCTTGCTCAGCCAAACCAACACCCTGAATGCCGACATTCAAGCGCGCATTATTCATCATGGTAAACATAGCCGCCATGCCGGTATTCTCGGCACCGATGAGCCAACCCGTGGCGCCATCATTTTCACCAAATGACATCACACAGGTTGGGCTAGCATGAATACCAAGCTTATCCTCAAGACCTATGCACTTGACGTCATTTCTATCACCCAGAGATCCGTCATCATTGACAAAAAACTTTGGCACAATAAACAATGAAATACCTTTCGTGCCCTCAGGTGCTCCCGGTGTACGCGCAAGAACAAGATGAATGATGTTCTCGGTCATATCATGGTCGCCATAGGTGATGTAAATTTTGGTGCCATAGATTTTATAAGTACCGTCAGGCTGGGGTTCAGCCTTAGTTTTCACAGCACCAACATCTGACCCAGCTTGAGGTTCTGTCAAATTCATGGTCGCAGACCAATTTCCGGATATTATCTGATGAAGGTATTTATCTTTTTGAGCCTCAGAAGCATGGGCTTCAAGTGCTTCTACCGCACCTGAGGTGAGCATCTGGCAAAGTGTGAATGCTATGTTGGAATTTAGCATTTCAAATACTGCATTTGCCAAAGAAATAGGCAGCCCCTGCCCACCATATTTTTCTGAAGCTGAAAGGGTCGGCCACCCATTGTCAACGAGTTGTTTATAAGCATCTTTAAACGCATCCGGCACGACGACACCTTGCGCTTCTAGATGAGCTTTCTCTTCATCACCAATTCTGTTGGTGGGAGCAATAACCTCTGTCGTAAATTTTCCAGCCTCTTCGAGTATGGAGGAAATTAAATCAGCATCGAGTTCTGGTATTGCGTCATAAAGACGGTCAAAACCTGCCTCATGCTTAAGGCTAAAACTAATTCTGTCGACAGGTGCTGAATAAGACATGATACCTCAAAGCAAATATAGGGCTCAATGAACCCTGTTAAACACTCATAATATAAGTAATACCAAAGAACCGGCAATCAATAGCAATTAATGGCAATCAAAGCATTAACCGGTTTTTTGCTTCTCTTTTTCTGCGCGCGCTTTTTCGGCAAGCTGTCTTTCAAGAGATCTTATCCATTTAAAAGCATCTTTTGCAGTGTCATCAAAGTCACCGGCTCTACGGAATGTTTTAATGGCTTTTTCAAACTTACCAAGGCGAGCTTGCGTGATACCAAGAACAAGATAGGTGTTGCTTTCTCTCTTCTCAAGCTTGCCCTTGTCGACAGCTTTTATGAGATATTTCTCTGCATTTTTCCAATCTTCATCCTGAATATAGGCCTGCCCCAATTGTGCATAAAGCTTACCGCTTTCAGATTTTGATGCAGCTTTCAGCAATGGTGAACGAGATTTTTTCCATTCACGCGAATGCATCCATGATGTTGCAAGCAACTCCCAATTTTTGGATGTTTTTTTAATAGAACCATCCTTGAGACCTTTATCCAGAATTTTGGCCGCTTTAAATGGATAGTCATTGTAAAGATATAATTGAGCGATACGCACAAGCTCTTTACTTGTTTTAAGCATATCTTGGTTATGCATTGCCTGTTGGGCGGCAAATGCTTTTTTCTCCATGCCAAGCTCTTGATAGACAGCTGATAACTGTTGCCAGAAAGCTTTTTTGCCCGGGAAGCGGTCTACAACGACTTCCAAGAGGGGCAGAGCCTCTTTGTAGCGTTCCTGTTGCAAGTATACGGAAAGCAGTATCCGATACCAAGATTCTTTGGGTGAGTCAGACATGCTGATTGCTTTACTTACGTTTTTTTCAGCCTGCTTCAGATTATCCATAATAAGATAAATTTGAGCTTTCAGGCCGTAAGCGGAGGCGCTTGGATCTTCAACTTGGGAAAACCAACGATTTAAATAACGAAGGGCTTGCTTTGGCTTATCCTCAGCAATGCTGAGTTGAGCCAAATTATATGTCAAATCGAGTTGAACCTGTTCAGGCAAAACACCTAGATTAAGAGCACGTTCAAATTCAATCAGTGCACGGCTATAATCACCTTTATCAGCCCAGACATAAGCATATGTTTGCTGTGCCACGCCTTTTTCATAAGGGTTATAACGGTCACTTTTCATCATGTTCAGCAGAATATTCATTGCCGTTTCATGATTGCTTTCAGCTAGAGCTTCTTGCGCTGTTGTTATCTGATTAAAGGCCCCTTTACTCAACACCTGTGAACGGCGAGTTTTCGGCTTTTTCTTTTTTTTATCTTCCTGCGCAGTCGCCGTATCAATTAACCGAATTGCTTCGGGCATGATAGGAGATGCTATGAAAGAAAATATCAGAATAAGTGAGCTAAAACGAAGCTTTGACATGACTAGTCCTTACTTATTTGGAAGGTGATCATCTGGCGCACACCCGGTCTCGGGACAGCACGGCCTTCCTCTGTTTTTGGTCTATATTTCCATTTACGTACCGCATTAATAGCGGCACGATCAAAAATGCCGGCTGGATCAGAGTCAATCACGACAGGCTCCATAGCCTGACCAATTGGACTGATTGTAAATTCAAGCAACACCCAACCTTCAATCCCACGTGACAAAGCGCGATTAGGATATCGTGGCAAAACACGCACAATTGCTAGTGCATCACCATCCACAGGGGCGTTCAAATTAAGACCCATTGAAAGCCCAAAATCGGCATCAATATTAGAGGGATCAATATCAGGACGTTCCACCTGATCCATAGGTGGTGGTGGGGGTGGCGGTTCAGCTTCTTTACGAGAGGGACGCTTAACACGATCTTTCGTATTAACGTCTTCCTCCCTCTCAAGACGAACAAAGTCGATGGCAACGCCGCCAAAGGCTTCTTCTATCTCATATTGTTGACCGGTCACCATAATTTTCATCACGAGGAACAAGGCTGTTGTCGTAACAGCAGCCATAAACCAGTTAGGTAAACCTTGGATAAATGAAGGCATGTCCGGAGACTCCTTTACCGTTCTTCTGCAGCAATTGAAATTGCTTGCACACCAGCCAGGCGGATTTGATCCATAACCTCAACCAGAGTACCGGTTTGTGCATTTTGATCTGCTTGAATAACGGCACCACCTTGAGGGTTTTCGGCATGTAGACGTTCAATGTTAGCACGAACGGCATTAATGTCGACCTCACGGCGATTAATCCAAATCTCATTATACTCATTGATTGCTACAAGAATACCGACACGGTTCTGCTTGGTGGCAGTTTGCGCATCAGGACGGGTAACATCAATGCCGCTTTCTTTAACAAAAGTAGCTGTCACAATGAAGAAGATGAGCATGATAAACACAACATCCATCATTGGTGTGATGTCAATATCGGATTCTTCGGTATTTCTTTGACGTTTGCGACGCATAAGATTCCCCCTACATCAATATTAATTTGTCTTCGAGTTCTGATACAGCACGATCTGCGCGCCGCTCCAAAACAGTCGAAAAAGCAATGCCTGCTACCGCGGTTACAAGGCCTGCCATTGTTGGCAGTGTTGCCTTGGATATGCCCGCAGCCATGGCTCTAGCATTTCCTGATCCAGTAATCGCCATCACATCAAACACTTCTACCATGCCCGTCACGGTCCCAACAAGACCGAGCAAAGGCGATAAGGCAACAAGTGCTTTAATGGAACCCATATTTCTTTGGGCACCGATTTTGGCGATTGAGATGAGTTGCTCCCTAATACGGTGAGCTGTCCAAGACTGATGATCGCTACGGGCGTTCCAAGTATTCAGAGTTTCATCATGCACCTGCACAAATCCACGTCTGAAGTAACTGAAACGCTCGTAAATCAATCCCATGAGAATGACATTAACAATCATGATGACAAATAGGACATTGCCACCCATCTCAAGGAAGTCCCTAACGCCACGAATGGCGTTAAGGGGATTAAGAAACAGCCAGATGATCTCGCTGAATTCCATGCTCGGCTCCTACCTATCGACCTTTGTTGGTTTCAGCATGCGCGGCAACAAGGCCGGTAGCCTGCTCTTCAAGGATTTGAACAACTTCACGTGACCGTGAGGCTGCAACCGAATGAAGCAACAATGTTGGAATAGCAACACAAAGACCCAGAACAGTTGTCATAAGAGCCTGTGAAATACCACCAGCCATGAGTTTCGGATCACCCGTACCGAACAATGTAATCGCTTGGAAGGTCAGGATCATACCTGTCACCGTACCAAGAAGACCGAGCAATGGCGCAACACCCGAAATCAGCTTAATGGTGCTCAGACCGCGCTCAAGCGCAGGCATCTCTTTCAAGATTGCATCATCAAGTTTTAATTCGAGTGTTTCAACATCAACAGAACGGTTATTTGTGTAGGCTTCCCAGACACGACCCAGAGGGTTATCACCACCCGGCTGGCCTGACTCAAGCTGATCATTGATTGACTTAGCTGTCATTGTCAGGCTGAAAATCCGTTCAAAGGCTAACAAGACACCGGCAATACCAAGAATGATGATGATGTAGCCGACAAGACCACCCTGACCGATCCGCTCAGTAAGATTTGGTGTTTGAAGGAAAAGGTCCAGAATAGCACCGCGTGACGGGTCAACGACACCTGCGGTCAACTCACCAGCATCTGCATCAAGCAAATCATCCGCACCATCCATGAAGCGTGCGGGTGGTTGGCGACCCAGTTCGACAAACTTACCGTCGCCTGCATAACGAAGGAAACGATTGTCACTAATAGCGGTAAATGGACCAACACGGGTAATTTCAGCAGCTCCGGCAATACCATCCGGCGCTACAATCTGACCAGTAAATGTTTTGACTTCACCTTGCGCGGTCATTTCTTGTTGGAGAGCATACCAGAGACCTTCAAGTTCTTTGATCTTTGGCAGACCTTTTGATTTGGCAAGCTCATCAAGGGCCGGCAGACGACCTGTAATCTCACCACTAATTATGCTTGAACCGACTTGTGCGCTGGTTTCACCTGAAACCTGACGGACAACCCCAAACAACTCACCAAAAACGCCAAGGCGTTCATTCAGCAAGCCCTCAAGCTCAGCAAGTTGCAACTCGTTGGCGTTAAAAGTTGCTTCAAGACGTTCACTACGTGCCTCTTCAATACCGATTTTACGATTAACGTTATCAAGCATTGATTTACGCTTGTTGCGCTCGTTAATGAATTGGCGTTCGCGTTTTTTATTTGCAGAGTTATCTGTAACACGACCCTCTTTCACACGCTCAAGTAGCTGTTGCAGGGTAAGCGGTTCATCTTTGGCAGGCGCTTCAGCTTCCTGCGCAATGACATTGGAAGCGAAAAAACTGCAAAGCAGAAATGTTAAAAGTGTTTTACGAAACATGATTAGTTACCCCCATTAGCGCCAAACAAAGGCACAACCATTAGATTTGGCGCGGCTTGTTCGCGGGCAATTCTTAAATTGGTACGAATTTCAGCATCGAAGTCACCATCCAGGTCTACCCAATCACCGGCAGCTTGTGACCACACGCCGCTTTCTTCGCCGTCAAGCGTTTGATAAAGCCATGAAACACGACCTAGGCGCAAGAAGTTTACAGTGCGTTCTACACCCTCAACTGTAAGTGAACCTTCATAGGCCTCAATCGTGCGGCCATATTCGTTTTCAATTTCGAAAGCTTCTAGAATTTTACGATATTTTTCAGCGGGATTTGCATCTGAGCGATCCATCAAAGCGCGTAAACGGGCAACACGTGTCTTGCGCTCATCAATAAGGAAAGGTGTATCGAGATTAACGAATGCTTCAAGACCATCGATCATTTTAAACATGTGAGGGATGATTGTGCGGTCGATGGTCGTTACGTCTTCAATTTCTTGACGAATTTTAACCATCTCTTCTCGTTGAGCTTTAATCAGTTTTTCTAACTGTGCATTATACTCTCTAAGTTCCTCAAGTTGTCTCACTGATGCCCTGTACTCCATAACGAGTTCAGCCGTTTGATCATCCAATTTATCAATCTTCTTTTGAGATTTTGATCCATCAGTCACAGACCCATTGGCTGATGACTGAACTTGAGCAAGCACTTCCTGTGCAGTGGCCTGAAAAATTAGAGCAATGAGTACAAATAAACTTGCCATCGCAGTAATTAAAATACGATGCAAGAGGACATTGCTGTTTGAATAAGCCTTCGGCATATCTAGTCCCTCACTAAAATTAGTATACGGCTTAAAACCGTTATTTGAAAAATATCCACTGATTTACTCTCATATCAAAGCTTTAAAATCAAGTCGTGTGACACGAGAAACTCAATTAATTTCCTAACAAGAGTGCTAGTGAAAAGCTGATTTAACGGGATATTCGTTTAATTGTTCTAAACCCGAGGTGATTTGTCCCCAGCCCTGTTTCCTGAGGCTGTCTTGCTGCAGGCCTGTATCGCAGACAATAATTCTGTGCACATAAATAAGAACCCCCTTTAATAACATGCACTTCCTCAACATCACCTGTCTTTATTTTACCCTCTAGCGCATTGCCGGGATGACTATGTTGAATCACTTTACGCTCAGCGAGGTAAGAATCATCCGTCCATTCCCAAACGTTGCCAATCATATCCAGCAGCCCATTCTCATTTTCAGGAAAACAACCCACAGGCGCTATAAATTGATATCCATCCTCCCCGGTTCCCATTACAGGGAATCGCCCTTGCCATGTATTCGCCATGAATATGTCATTTGGATAAGCTTCATCACCCCATGCATAACGAGCGTCAGTCCCAGCCTTAGCGGCATATTCCCACTCGGCTTCACTGGGCAATTCACTTCCTTTCCACTTCGCATAGGCTTTTGCATCTGCAAGTGCAATATGCACAACAGGATAATGCTCTCTATCTTCAATAGAACTTGCCGGCCCTTCGGGATGTCGCCAATTTGCACCTGCAACGAATTGCCACCAATTCATAATACTTAGACTGTAAAATTGTTCAGGCGGGCTAAAGACAGCGGAGCCGGGCGCAAGCAGTTCATCATCAATATTCGGATATGCTTCTTTAGACAGTCCACGCTCAGCAAGCGTTACATATCCTGTTGCTTCGACGAACTCTGAAAATTGAGCATTTGTTACTTCATATTTGTCTATATAGAAGTCATCCAGAGTAATTTTTTGACGCACCCGTTCTTCTGGATAACCGGAATTATCCCCGATTATAAAGCTACCACCTTTAATAAAGATTTTCTTGTGCCGGGGGGAGTCGCATTCTACTTTTTGCTGGGGCGTTCGGGTGCTGGCTAAATAATAAACACCTGCGCACATACAAGAAATAAATAAGGTCGCAAATACAGCAACATAAATCTTCTTTTCGGTAGCAATCATATCCTAGAATCCCATGACTTATTATTAGGATAAAAAATGTCTTATTATATGAAAAGTGTCTAGGTAACTGGTGAGCCCTGCAGGAATCGAACCTGCGACCCACTGATTAAAAGTCAGTTGCTCTACCAACTGAGCTAAGGGCCCGTCCAGTAAGCGGGATATAGACCAACTTACACGCCACTTCCAGCCTTATTTTCATGATAGGTACAATTCGTCTCACCCATTCCTAAATTATACCTAATCTATCGGCGGTAAATCCCCTTCATTCTGGTCTTTATAAAAAGCCGCAACAAAAGCGTCAAATGAGCCAGCCTCAATATTTTGCCGCATTTCCTGCATAAGTGACTGGTAATAATGAAGGTTATTCCAGGTTAACAACATGGCAGCGAGATATTCCCCGCATCTTACAATATGATGAAGATAGGCGCGGCTATATTGGCTTGCCGCAGGACAATCGCTTTCCTCATCCAGTGGCCTATGATCATTTGCGTGACGTGCATTTTTTAAATTTACCTTACCTTTGCGTGTGTAGGCCAGGCCATGACGCCCGGCGCGGGTCGGCATAACGCAATCGAACATATCAATACCCCTAGAGACAGCCAGAACAAGATCTTCCGGTGTTCCCACACCCATCAGATAACGGGGCTTATTTTCAGGCAAGGCAGGCACAGTAAAATCCAGGACCTTCAGCATTTCTTCTTGCCCTTCACCTACAGCTAGCCCGCCAACGGCATATCCGTCAAAACCAATGTCGAGTAGATTGGAGACGCTTTCCAGTCGCAGACTTTCATAAACCCCACCCTGAACAATCCCAAATAGAGCATCACCCTCGCCTTTATCATAATGTTCGAAAGCCTTTTTTGATCTTTCTGCCCAGCGTGTAGATAAAGCCATCGAGTCACGCGCCTGTTTTTCTGTCGCGGGGAAAGGTGTGCATTCATCCAAAATCATTCGGATGTTTGCTCCCAACAGCGTTTGTATTTCAATACTACGTTCAGGGGTAAGCATATAAGACTTACCATCAATATGACTTTGGAAATTAACACCCTCCTCGCTCATTTTTCGGAGTTTAGAGAGCGACATCACCTGAAACCCTCCGCTATCTGTGAGAATCGGCCCGTCCCATTTCATAAAACTATGCAAGCCGCCAAGTGCAGCCACTTCTTCAGCACCGGGTCGCAACATCAGGTGATAGGTGTTGCCAAGAACAATGTCGGCACCAAGGTCTTTGACCTGATCCATATACATTGCTTTGACCGTGCCGGCTGTTCCCACGGGCATAAAAGCAGGCGTTCTTATCTCACCTCTAGGGGTAATTACACTGCCCTGCCTCGCTTTCCCGTCCTTTGAATGAAGTTTGAAGTCCATGACGCCCTCTAATTATTTTTATCAGCCAATTCCAGCAGGCAGGCATCGCCATAGGAATAAAACCTGTAATTA
>DJZB01000050.1:5593-6931 GCA_002450335.1 Rhodobiaceae bacterium UBA6963 | reverse complement strand
ATGTTTCCTCAGCCGCTTATGAACCATAAAATCATCCAGATGGCTTATGTCGTCAGGGATATTCATGAAACTGCCAGGGATTGGCAGGAGACTTTTGGCATTGGCCCGTTTTTCATGCTGGAAGATATTAGCATTACCGATCCGCATTATAGGGGTAAGCCGCAGGAGGTGGATTTCTGCGTTGCCGTTTGTCAGACCGGCGATATTCACGTTGAGTTTATTCAGCAAAATTGTGATAGCCCGTCATGCTACAGAGATATGTACGCGGTCGGTGAAGAGGGCTTCCACCATGTCGGTATTATTGCGGAAGATTATGAAAAAGAAGTCGCACGCTATACCGATATGGGTTTTGAGGTTGCCTTTAGCGGCGCCATGGGGCCAATGGATTTTTGCTATGTCGATACGTCGAGCAAAATAGGGTGCATGGTTGAGGTTCTGGAGAACCAACCCTTTATCAATAATTATTTTGATAATCTGCGTAAAGCCGCAGAAAACTGGGATGGCTCTAAACCCATCCGCAATGCTGCCGAGCTTTTTTAAAAATTAAGTTTTAAATAGTTATGTTGGTCGACTAGCGGTTAAGCCCCTTTTTTGGGTCGCCGATAATGTCGTAGAAACTCAAATCCATTTCCTCTGCCAAACAGTCAACAATGTCCGGAACTATGCGGTCATGAAAGTTTGTCGCCATGTGATATTCAAAGGCGGCTTCATCCGTGAAGGTCGCAACGCAATAATAAGTGTTTGGGTCATCACGCGACCGAATAAGCTCGTAAACAGGTGTTTCAGGTTCTTGAGCATAGGTCAGATCACGCAATTCAGTCTGTGCGTTTTCAAATTTCTCCCGTTTGGCGGGGTCAATTACAAGTTTGGCAAGAAAGGCTGTCATATTTTTTCCTATCAGGTAAGCGGGTCAAGGTATTCGCGCTCATAGCCCCCGTCTAGACACGGGATCATATCAGCAGCGATTTCTTTAAAGTGCTCGGTTTCCTGATGCGCCTGATCATCTGCTTCAGTTTTGAAGCTTTCAATGACTGCAAAGGCATTGTCTTCTCTAAGACGGAAAAACTTGTACATCAGACAGTTTGGCTCGTGTTCAGCAACTGCTTTTTCCATGCGCTCACATGTGTCGATAAATTGTTCTACTTTGTCAGGAAATACCTTCATGCGTGCAATAAATGTATGCGCCATCTTTACCCTCCGAGATACATTGAACATTTTGGTTAGTTTATACCAATCAAGATAATTTGAATAGGGCAAGGCTACAACTGTTGCAATATTACAACTAAAACTGTCAACAACTCTGTAAGACCAGAAAACTAGTTAAAAACCTAGGACTTG
>DJZB01000050.1:1813-5208 GCA_002450335.1 Rhodobiaceae bacterium UBA6963 | reverse complement strand
TTTGTTCGGCCATTGGTCTTTTGTTTAAATAACCGACCGGAATATGATTTTTTAATATTCCATCAAAACCTTATTTGGGAGGGTATAATGCTATTGGTTCAGAAAATACTCGGTGTGAAATCACCACGTCTTCTGACATCACTTTTCGTTGGCATGTCCGTCTTTGCTTCATCCGGTGCATTTGCACAGATTGATGAAGTTATTGTGCGTGCGTCGAAACGTGAAACTAACCTGCAGTCAACACCGATTGCAGTCTCAGCTCTACGGGCTGAAGATGTAAATTCATTGGTTGCCAGAGATATTGGGGATGTTGCCGTATTGGCACCGAACTTCTCGGCTGCCAAAGTCACGGGTTTTAATGCAGCGTCTTTCGCCATGCGTGGTGCAGGTCAAACTGACATCATCGTCTATTCAGACCCACAAGTTGGTGTCGCGATTGACGACTTCATCGTGCCGCATGTGCAAACACAACTTTTGGACATTTTCGACATTGAACAAGTTGAAGTTCTTAGGGGCCCTCAAGGTACACTGTTTGGTAAAAACACCACAGCAGGTATGGTTACTCTCAGAACCAAGCGCCCTGAGCTTGATGAGACAGATGTTAAGTTGAATGTCCGTCTTGCTGAGTATGGCCGCGAGGAAATTCGTGTTGCTATTAACGTGCCTGTAACTGACAAAATTGCTATCCGCGCTTCAGGCCTTTTCGCAGAGTCAGACGGTTATTACAAGAATGGTGCCGATAGGGTAGACACTGCAGCTTTTGTGACCACCGGGCCTAGTGCGGGTGACGGTCGCAGCCTCGGTGGTGAGGATGTGTTTTCTGGTCGTTTCAAGGTTCTTTATGAAGCATCAGACAATCTGACAGCTCTGTTTCAGTATGAAATCATCCGTGATAATTCTGATGCCGTTCCGTCAATTAATGAGTCGCCGGATACATTTGTTTGGTCCAGTGTTTTTGGGCTGAGCCAACTGAGCGGAGATCCACTTAACAATGCCGGTTCAACAGACCGTGATGATCAAAATCTGAGCATGTCTCTTGGTCACCAGGTTGATGTCGATGGTTACTATCTTAATCTTGAATGGAAACTTGGCAGCGGTACGCTGACTTCAATCACGGGTTACCGTGAGCAGGCATCTCTATTGCCAAGCACCTATACAGGTACAACTGGTAACTTCTCTTTGTTTGACGCCAACCGTGCCGATAACAGAGAAACTTTCCAGCAGGAATTGCGTTACACATCCGAGCTTGATGGTCCGTTTAACTATGTTACCGGTGCTTTTTACCAAACCAACGACACTGTTTTCTGTGTAACTCAGCTTCTGGGCTTCCTTGATTTGTTCGGTCTTTCACCGGCAGCATATGGTGCTCCGGCTCTCGATACGCTTGAAAATAATGGACAGGTATTGTGTAACAGCCAAGATGCAACAGCAGAAGCTGTGTTTCTTGACGGTACTTATGATTTCTCCGACCGCCTTACTTTGAGTGCTGGTTTCCGTTACACATGGGAAGAAAAATCCTGGACCGGACGTAATCAGGTTCATTATGAACTCTTGGGCGGTGCTTTTGATGCCAATCTGAACGCTGCCGCTGTTGGCCCATTGGGTGCGGCTGATTTTTCTAAATATCCTACCGGCGTGTTGTCTGACAACAAAGATTGGAACGAGCCAAGTTATCGTGCCACGCTTTCCTATCAGAACACGGATAATATCTTCACTTATCTGAACTATTCTCATAGTTTCAAAAGTGGTGCTTATAATGACCAAGTCGGTACGACTGGAGCCCCTCTCACTGCTAATTTGATTAAACCAACAAACCCGGAAACTGCCGACTCTATTGAGATTGGTGTCAAATCGGATTTATTGGACAATCAATTGCGTTTGAACTTGGCTCTGTTCAATGTTGATTATGAAGATGCTCAAAGACAGCTTGCATTCTCTGTTGGAGCTTCTCAGGAAACTCGATTCTTTAACGCCGCAGAAGTGAACGTGAAGGGTATCGAGTTAGAGGCAACATGGATGCCAAGCTCTATTGAGGGCCTGACAGTCATGGGTAACATGGCCTATCAGGATGGTAACATCGACAAATTTGAGGCTGACCAGAACCTTGATGGCACAATTTCTGCCACTGAGGTCTACACCGGTCGTCCATTGACCAGAACACCTGAATTGTCCGGTGCTTTGCAAGTCAGTTATGCAAGCACTTATGGCTCAGGTCTTGAAGGTCGTGGGGTCGTAACGATTGCCTACGAAGATGAGCAGGTATTCAACTACTCTGATATTAGTAGAGCTAATGATACCATGCTTGATTCCAAAACACTGGTTGATGTGTCTTATCAAATCTCCGATTTGGAAAAAGACTACTCGTTGCGTTTTTATGTGCAAAACGTAACTGATGAGCGTTACCGTGTTTCTTCCCAGCCGGTTGCTGCATTGTGGGTGTTCTCACAATATGGCCCACCACGTACTGCTGGTATTGAAATGACATTAGACTTCTAAAGTCAGCTCATACAAATTTAAAGGCCGGTTTCTCACGAAGCCGGCCTTTTTTTATACTGTAAAGAAAAGTAGCTATGAAAATCTGTTCATACAGATAGACTAATCAAAAGTGCTTGTTAAAGGAGGGTTCCATGTCAGACAGACAATTATTATCAAGTCGTAAAGCTATCGTAACCGGAGGTGCATCAGGTATCGGCGAGGCCATTGTTATGGCCTATGCGCGTGAAGGTGCACAGGTGCTGGTTGTGGATTTGCCGGAGAGCACGGTCTCGCAAAATTTTACAGATGTTGACGGCGTTACGCCGCTGGAACAGGATATTACTGAAAAAGACGCCCCGCAAAATATTGTATCGGCGGCAATGTCAGCGATGGGCGGGTTTGATGTCCTCGTCAATAATGCAGGCATTTCTATGCCGGATAGTGTCGAGGGTGAAGGCGAGGAGCTTTGGGAAAAAACCATGGCGATCAATGTCACCTCCATGTTCCGCATTACCCGCGCGGCTCTGCCCGAATTAAAAAAATCCGATACGGGTCGTATTATCAATCTCGGATCTATCATGTCCGATATGGGTGGCCCTAATCTTTTTGTTTATGGCACATCGAAACACGCTGTTGCCGGTATGACGAAGTCCATGGCTGTCGATCTCGGTCAATATGGCATTACAGTGAATTATCTCCAGCCGGGCGCAGTGGTGACAGCATTGTCAGCTCCCTATTTTGAGGATGATGATTTCCGTAATTACTGGATTGAAAAAGCTCCTGTCGGGCGACTTGGCCAGCCGGAAGACGTGGCTCATGCGGCAGTCTTTTTGGCGCAAAAAGAGAGCCAGTTTATTTCCGGCCTCGGTCTGAATGTCGATGGCGGGGCAATTGTAAAATTCTAGCAGGCGTCAAATTCT
>DJZB01000050.1:0-1495 GCA_002450335.1 Rhodobiaceae bacterium UBA6963 | reverse complement strand
AATTCTAGCAGGCGTCAAATTCTAAGTGGCGAGATTATTTGAAGTATTCCGGCTTGCCCATTGGCCAGACCCAGCCATGCTGTGCCATACCCCCATCAACCGTGATAACTTCACCGGTAACGAATTTTGAAGACGGGGCGACGAGATAAATTGTTGTCTCCGCCACATCCCAGACATCTCCGAAGCGTTTCATCGGATTGGCCCTGTGAAATTCCTGCAAAGCTTCAGGCGGATATTGTGTTACGCCTTCGGTTTCAATCGCGCCGGGGGCAATGCAATTCACACGAATATTATGCTCGGCCCATTCAGTGGAAACGGTTTTCGAGAGATAAATCACTCCCGCCCGCGCCGCACAGCTATGCGCCGATTGCGGCATGCCACGCTCCACATAGGCCGCGATATTAATGATATTGCCCTCTTGTCCGGTATCGCGCCATTTTTTGGCGGCTTCTTGCATCATCCACCATGTACCGTTCAGATTGGTGTCAATCACAGCCAGCCACCCTTTGCGCGAGAAATCAATCGCAGCCTGTGAAAACTGCCCGCCCGCGCTGTTAATCAGGGCGTGAATGGTGCCGT
The DNA here is from genome assembly GCA_002450335.1 of Rhodobiaceae bacterium UBA6963. Taxonomy (GTDB): domain Bacteria; phylum Pseudomonadota; class Alphaproteobacteria; order RS24; family RS24; genus Micropelagius. The sequence goes on along the minus strand of DJZB01000050.1, from coordinate 916 downwards.
GGCGGTTAAAAATATCAGTAATGAAACTTTCAACATTTTCAGGATCACGGATATTTACCAGGGCATATTCAATATCACGCCCGACATGTTGTTTGATGCCGTCTTTGACTTCTTGGAGTTTCTCTTCGCGACGACCGCAAATCACTACTTTGGCACCCAGTCGCGCCGCTAAAAAAGCCATGGCGCGTCCCATACCTGTACCTGCGCCGGAAATAACAATTGTTTGACCGTCGAGCAAATCCTGACGGTATACGGTTGATGCCGTCGCGAGTTCTTCAATAGACATGCCTCCATATTCAGAAGACTGAAGGGGCTGGTTTTCATCTGACATATAACTATCCTATTCGTTCATCCCAAAAATTGAGACCGCGGCAACATTTCTGTTTGGAATACCACCAAGATTATGCGCCAGTCCGAATTTTGGATCTTTAAGCTGACGGTCATTGGCGCGCCCTAGTAGTTGCAGATAAATTTCATAGGTCATCCGTAAGCCTGATGCGCCGACAGGGTGACCGAAACATTTCAACCCCCCATCAATCTGGCAGGGAATATCGCCGTCAGCGTCAAATCTACCATCCAAAATATCTTTAGGAGCCATGCCGTCATCTGAAAGCCATAAATCTTCCATCAGCACAAGTTCAGTAATAGAGAAGCAATCATGGACTTCGGTCATGCTAATATCCGTGCGTGGATCACTGATGCCGGCCTCGGCATAAGCGCGCTCGGAGGCTTTGCGCGTCGTGATTGTTCCGGCGCCGTCCCATGATTGATGTCCCATTTCAACACCATTAGAGGGTGATAGTTGCATGGACTTCACAGTAACAAAATTTTCACCGACAAGGTTTTGGGCAATTTCCGGGCGGGCGACAATCGCGCATGATGCACCATCAGAAACGCCACAACAGTCAAACACACC
>DJZB01000059.1 GCA_002450335.1 Rhodobiaceae bacterium UBA6963 | reverse complement strand
AATGTTACACAAATGCATTATGCCCGGAACGGCATCATTACACCTGAGATGGAATATATCGCCATCCGCGAAAATCAGAACCGGGCCGCATATTTAGAAAGCCTTGCTGAGACGGGGGTGCGTGGTGAACGCATGGCGAAGATGATGGCACATCAACATCCCGGCGAAAGTTTTGGCGCTGCACTGCAAGGCGAAATCACACCGGAATTTGTCCGCGAGGAAGTTGCCAGAGGCCGCGCTATTATTCCGGCAAATATTAATCACCCTGAGAGTGAACCGATGATTATCGGACGTAATTTTCTTGTCAAAATTAATGGCAATATCGGCAACTCCGCTGTCACCAGTTCTATCGGTGAAGAAGTTGATAAAATGACATGGGGCATTCGTTGGGGGTCAGATACAATCATGGATCTCTCAACCGGAAAGCATATTCATGAAACCCGTGAGTGGATTCTTCGTAATGCACCAGTACCAGTAGGCACGGTGCCAATTTATCAAGCTCTTGAAAAAGTGGATGGGCGCGCCGAGGAACTTAATTGGGATATTTTCCGAGACACACTTATTGAACAGGCTGAACAAGGCGTCGATTATTTCACCATCCATGCCGGCGTGTTACTGCGCTATGTGCCGCTGACAGCTGAACGGATGACAGGGATTGTCTCGCGCGGTGGCTCCATCATGGCGAAATGGTGTCTCGCGCATCATAAAGAGAGTTTCCTCTATACGCATTTCGAGGAAATTTGTGAAATTATGAAAGCCTATGATGTGTCTTTCTCACTTGGCGACGGGTTACGCCCCGGCTCCATTTGGGATGCGAATGATGCCGCCCAATTGGGTGAGTTGGAAACACTGGGAGAACTGACCCAGATTGCATGGAAACATGATGTACAGGTAATGATTGAAGGGCCTGGGCATGTGCCAATGCAACTTATTAAAGAAAATATGGACAAGCAGTTGGACTGGTGTGATGAAGCGCCGTTTTACACTCTCGGCCCCTTAACGACAGATATCGCACCGGGTTATGACCATATTACCTCAGCTATTGGTGCGGCTCAAATCGGCTGGTACGGCACAGCCATGCTTTGCTATGTCACACCTAAAGAACATCTGGGCCTGCCCAATAAGCAAGATGTGAAAGATGGCATCATTACCTACAAACTTGCGGCTCATGCTGCAGACTTGGCTAAGGGGCACCCCGGCGCACAAATCAGGGATAATGCTCTCTCAAAAGCGCGATTTGAATTTCGCTGGGATGATCAGTTTAACTTGTCGCTTGACCCCGATACGGCAAGGTCTTACCACGACGAAACTTTGCCGAAACAATCCATGAAAGTGGCGCATTTCTGCTCCATGTGTGGGCCTCATTTCTGCTCCATGAAAATCACACAAGACGTACGCGAGTATGCCGCAAAATTGAATATGTCCCCCGAAGACGCCCTCGACGCGGGTATGCAGGAAAAATCTACCGAATTCAAAATTGGTGGCAGTGAGGTCTATAAAAAGATTTAGTCTAAGCTCTTTTTAAGATGAGGGCTTTAAAGCCAACGACGGACTTTAGCCTTATAATCTTCAAAGGCATCGCCGAATAAATCCTGCATGGCTTTTTCTTCGGGGCGTATTTGAAACAATGTAATATACACCATAAACAAAATTATGAGTGGCAGCCCCAACCATGCACCGTGATAAATGCAGAAAGCTAATAAGATTGAACTCATCCCCAGATACATCGGGTTGCGCGTAAAGCCAAATACACCTGATGTCGCGAGTGTCGTTGCCGCCGCCGGATCAAGCGGATTTACAGTTGTCTGAAGTTTTTTAAACTCACGCACGCCTGAAAACATAAAGCCCAACCCAATCAGCAAGACGCCCAGAGCGATGAGATTTTGATAGGGAAAAACATCTGTCGCAGCATAATTTGTCGTGCCATATATCAAGCCTATAAATACAAGCGTCACAAGTGGCGGTGGAATTTTATGATCTAAAAACATGTCACCTTCTTATAGAAAACTATAACCAGCTTAACATCATTTTAGGGAAGATTTGAACCGATATTCTGATGAGATAAACCGCAAAATAAGCGTCTTAACCCTTATGAATTGGCAATATCAGCATGGCGGTAAATGAATCAGCTCTCTGTGCAGAAATATTTTGCGATCCAATATCCATCTCAGCATGAGATAGAGAGGGGTCAGTTTGGTAAGTGCCAAAAACCCTATCCCAAAGACTAAGATTAAACCCAAAATTGGTTAATGCCTCATCACCCTGACGCGAATGATGAATGCGATGCATATCCGGCGTCACAATAACCCACCGCAATAAACTGTCTAGTCGGCGGGGCATGTGGGCATTGGCATGGGTAAAAAGCGACGCGCTGCTGAGCAAAACCTCAAACCCCAAAACAGCCACCGCAGACGGCCCAAGCAATAAGACCAAGGCCAGCTTATATATCATGGAAAACAAAATCTCTCCTGGATGAAACCGGAAGCCAGTGGTCACATCAAAGCCAGTATCAGCATGATGGACACGGTGAAAACGCCAGAAAAAAGGTATTTTGTGAAAAATCACATGCTGTGTATATATCGCCAAATCCAGAATAATCAAACTGATGAAAAAAATTACAAATGACGGGGCGGGAATGAGTGGGAGCAGCCCCATCTGACGGGCCTCAACATGAAGCGCAAGTTCAAAAGCAAGTATGGGCATGACGAGGCGCAGAGCAAGTGAATTTACAATCATCAATAATAAATGCGTCAGAGTTCTTTCAAAACGCCACTCTGAAGGCCTTTTGGTCGCTAGAAATTCCCAAAGCAGAATGGCTAATAACGTCCCGCCAAATGCGGCAAGGCGCATCTCAGGTTCAAATTGGAGAAAGGCATCAAACATGTCTTAATGACCGGTCAAATCAACGATATGTGTATCATTCATAAATTTAGATCCAGAGTATCATCATGAGGGTTTCTAGTGCTTACTCTAATTATTGCAAACAAATTCCCAGCGAAATTTAATCACACTCTCACTAATGAGTACCATACCGTCCCCAACAGGCTCGGGGCCGCCGACATTCATATTCCCTTCATTGGTTTCATCCATATTGGTAATTCTGTAATTATTACGCCCACAAAGCTGTGCCATTTTTTCCAACGCATCCAAACGGCGTTGAATAATTGTGCCTTCCAGCCCCTCAACAAAACCAGCCTCAAAGTTTTTTACCATATCATTTTGACCGATCAAATTAGCATTTGGCGAAGAAGACACCCCGCCTGACGTACATCCGACAAGAAAACCCGTCATTAAGATAAGTGGAAGGGAAAAACCTTTTAAATTCAACATGCAACACCTCCGAATATGGTCAAAAAAACAACATAAAAAATAAAAATGTAAATATACTTTCTTTTTTTCTAGCAATTATTGTTCCCAGACTTGTTAAATAATCAATGGAAAAGTCGATAAACCAAGTTACTCACAATATTATGAAAGTAAGATTAGGTCGAATTATGGCGGACAGAGAGGGATTCGAACCCTCGAGACGCGTTAACGCCTACACGCTTTCCAAGCGTGCGCCTTCAGCCACTCGGCCACCTGTCCCCAGAAGATGCATTTATAGCTAGGGCTTGCTGAAAAACAAGCCTAATCATCCATTTTTAATGCCGAGATAAACGCGTCCTGAGGGATGTC
>DJZB01000054.1:7273-13743 GCA_002450335.1 Rhodobiaceae bacterium UBA6963 | reverse complement strand
CCTAGCTGTAAGTTTCAGCGAGCCGGCGAATGGCATAAGCTTTTTCGACAATCGGATAATCAATAAAGTAACCATCGACCTGAATGGAAGCTGAGCCGGATGCTTCAGCAGCCTCAAAGGCAGCAATGATTTTTTCTGCCTTATCAATCTCAGCTGCGTCCGGCATGTACCCCTGATTAACAGAAGGAACCTGCTTTGGATGAATACACAATTTCCCTTGAAAGCCATATTTTACGCCGGTTTTGACTGACTCTTCAAAACTGTCTTCATCTTTGAGGTCAATATGAACAGTATCAATTGGTGGCTCCAAACCCGCATCACGCGCTGTTAAAATCATGTGACCACGCACATAGGAAAGCTCGCCTTCATCAGCACTCCACTTAATACCAACATCACGGGTAAAGTCACCTGCACCAAAAGAGAAGCGCTTCATTCTGCCGGGCTTTTTGCAAAGGGCCTCAAGGTTTTTCATCCCCTTTGCCGTTTCTATAATGGGCATAAGGTCAATACTGCCATGCGGCAGATCACGCTCTTTTTCATATTCAGTTATTGCCCAATCCACGGCAAAAAGTTCTTCGGGGTTTTCCAGCTTTGGCAACACAATACCATCAAGCCATGGGCCGATAACTGTATCAATGTCGCGGAAGCAATAGGGTGTATCTATTGCATTGACCCGAACATAACCTTTGCCGGTGCGCGGCTTTTTCAAAACATCAATAACAGTTTGTCTTGCGTCTACCTTATCGGCATCAGCACATGCATCTTCAAGATCAAGAATGACCGCATCCGCACCATAAGAAAAAACCTTGGCCAACTTGTCTGGGTGGTTGCCCGGCACGAATAGAAAGCTCCGCAGTCCTGAAAATGGACGAACACCTTCTTGGGACATTCTTATCTCCTGTAACTCATGTTGAATGAATAGGTAAATCTGCTTGCCGGATGTTCACTGACAGAGACCTCGAAAAGCCGTCCTTGCGTATCACGATAACGCCTGACAATAATGATTGATGAACTCCCGGCTTCCACATTCAATCGCGCAGCACGCTCTTTGCCAAGACTGCCAGCCATAATTTCAGCGTTTATTTCTTCTGCCTGAAACCCAAAGTTTTCTTCTATGATTTTAAAGACGGGTCTATCCGGCTTATTAACATCCTTTAGTGAAAGATTAATTTCTTTAGGTACATAAATGTCGGTTATGCAGAAAGGTGATTTATCCTGTGTGACCCTGAGACCTTCCAATCTTGTCCATTCGGTACCGGGTGTGGTTTTTAAAAAATTTGCGAGTGAAATATCAGCTTCAGTCGAACTCGACTTAGTCATGTGCAGGACAGTATCCTGTGGATATTGAAACAACTCTTCAAAACCCTTAATTTCTTGAACGATAAGTTCAACAGGCTTGTCGGACAAAAGGATAGTTCCACGACGCCGATGGCGGCTAATCATACCCATTTTTTCAATTTCTCTGAGCGCGGCTCTAATCGTGAAGCGGCTGACATTGAAACTTTCCGACATGGCCTGTTCGGAGGGGAGTTGTTGTCCTAATTCATAGTGACCACTTGTTATCTGGTTAATGAGTGTTTCGGCAATCTCCGAATATCTGGCTTTATATATTTTTTTTTGCATTTAAATAACAATCTGTCTTGATTTATTGGTCTGCATCATTGATGCTACTATAGTTAAACAAGCATTCAAAATATTACTAGTAGAAAATATCCATTACATATGGGGGAATAAAAATGTTTAAGGTAGGAGTTGATGTAGGCGGAACCTTCACTGACGTCTTATTGGTCGATACAAAATCATCAAGTTTTTTTACATCCAAAGTACCATCAACACCTGAGGATAGCTCCAAAGGCGTATTGAACGGTATTAAAAAAGCTTGTGAATTAGCCAATGTAGATATGGCAGATATTGAGGTCATTACACACGGTACGACTGTCGCAACAAACGCCATTTTGACTGGGAAGGGCGCAAAAGTAGGCCTTGTCACCACAAAAGGCTATGGACAAGTTTTACAGATTGCACGCTCTTATGTGCCGGGCGGTTTGGGTGGATGGCTCTACTATCAAAAGACTCCCCCACTAGCCCCCTTAGAATTTACAATTGAAGCTGACGAGCGCATGGGCGCAGATGGTGAAGTTGTTAAGGGTCTCGACGAGGCTGCTCTGAGAACATCATTGGAAGGTCTCAAAGCTAAAAACATCGAAGCCCTGACAATTTGTCTCATCAACAGCTTCTCAAATGATGAACATGAAAAACGCATCAGAGAGATTGCCAGCGAAGTCATGCCGGACATTCCTGCATCAATATCAAGCGAAGTTATTCCTGAACTGCAGGAATATGAGAGAACGGTCACTACTGTCGCAAATTCCTATGTGCGCCCTGAGGTTGAAAAATATATCTCCAATCTTGAAGCCGAATTTAGCGAAAAGATGAATGGCGCTAGCCTGTCAATCCTGAGATCCGACGGTGGTTTGGCTACGGCCCCGTCAGCCGCCAATTTTCCGGTGAACCTGCTTATGAGCGGCCCGGCTGGTGGCGTGTCGGGTGCTATCTGGGTTGGTGAACAGGCCGGTATCAATAATGTCATCACCTTCGATATGGGTGGCACATCAACCGATGTGGCACTTATTGAAAACGGTCAGGCGCTTGTCCGCCGTGAAACGACTGTCGGTGATGTGACTGTCCGCGCCAGTGCCTTGGATGTGCGTTCTATCGGTGCCGGTGGCGGGTCAATCGCCCATGTGCCGGAACTGACGAAAGCTCTGCGTGTCGGCCCTGAATCTGCCGGCGCTGTCCCCGGACCTGCTGCTTATGACAAAGGTGGTGAAAATCCAACAGTTACTGACGCCAATGTGGTTCTTGGCTACCTGCCTGAAAACCAAAAACTTGGCGGTGACATGAACATCCGCAAAGACCTTGCCGAAAAAGCTGTCCAGAAGGTAGCTGATGCGCTGGGACTAACGGTTAACGAAGCCGCAGAAGGTATCGTCAAAATCGTCAATGAACGCATGTTCGGTGCCGTTCGTCTTGTCTCAATTGAAAAAGGGTATGACCCGCGTGACTTCTCTTTGATGGCTTTTGGGGGTGCCGGACCTCTGCATGCCAACGCACTTGGTGAATTGACGCAGTCATGGCCGGTAATCGTGCCGCCAGGGCCGGGTATTCTTTGTGCCTATGGTGATGCCACGACGCGCCTGAGAAATGAGGCGTCCAAAACCATCATCGTCAATATGAAGAATGCCGATGGCGGCAAAATCGCTGAAGATCTTGGTGAATTGGCACAAAGCGCCGGTGACGGTCTAACCATCTCCGGTAGCAATGATGCCATTAACCTCGACACGAAAACGCTGGAATATCGTTATGAGATAGATATTAGGTATTCAGGTCAGGGTCTGGTGTTAACTGTGCCTGTGTCACTTGAAGACGTAAAAGCGGGTAAATTCGATGCAGTAGCCAATGATTTCGACGAAATGCACGAACAGCTGTTCACATTCCGTCTGGATGCTGAAAAAGAATTCGTTAATCTTCGCGCTATCGTTCTCGGCCCACCATCAGATGTTGAGTTGTCGGACTCCGGCGAAGCCTCATCCGGGTCGGTTGATGATGCTATCATTATGGATCATGAAATTTTCCATAATGGTGAATTGCACAAAGCAAAAGTTTATGACCGCGCCAAACTTGACCCCGGACACATTGTTAACGGCCCTGCCGTAATCACTGAAATGGACTCAACAACCGTTGTGTTCCCCGGCCATGAAGCCAAAGTAGACAGCCGTCGCAATTTGCTGCTGTCACCTAAATCCTGAAAATTGGGAGATTATTATCATGCATGAGAAAATTCTCGAGACAAACACAACCCCTTATAACCGGTTAGAAGTTGACCCCATTACACTGGATATTATTGAAAATGCTCTTCGTAATACCCGTGAGCAAATGGATGCAACGCTTTTCCGTACAGCCATGTCCCCGGGCATCCGTGAACAGGGCGACGCTTTTCCAATGATTGCCAATGTAGACGGCAAGATGGTTGTTGGACAATTTGGCTCGTTCATTCATGGCTTTATGGAAGCCTTTGAAGGCACCATTGAAGAAGGTGACATGATTTTCACCAATGACCCTTACAGCTGCGGCGGCGCAGTCAGCCATTTGAATGATTATTTGGTCATCAAACCGGTTTTTAAAGATGGCCGTCACCTCTGCTGGGCAGCGCATTTCGGTCACATGACAGATATTGGCGGCCGGGCACCGGGTTCATTGCCAAACGAAGCCCGTGAGATTTTTGAAGAAGGTGTGGCCGTGCCACCCGTAAAGGTCTTCAGAAAAGGTGAATTACAAGACGACATTATTAAAATTGTTTTGCGTAACTCACGTATGCCGCATTGGAACGAAGGTGACTTTAAAGGTGTTATTGCCGCCTGTAATATTGCGGATCGTCGTTGCATTGAAATGGCCGAACGCTTTGGTGACGATGTTTTCTATTCTGCTCTTGATGAGTTGCTAGAACGTAACTGCCGCGCCATGCAAAAACTAATCATGGAAACAGTACCGGAAGAGGTTCAAACCTTCGAAGATTATATCTGTGATGATGCGCTGGGTTCCGGGCCTTATAAAATCAAATGCTCAATGTGGCGTGAAGGTGAGAAAGTCATTTTTGACTTCGATGGAACCGACCCACAAAGCCCCGGTTCGATTAACTTCTTGCTGAATGAGGAAATGTTCAAAATGTTCTGCGGAACATTTATGATTTCCGCATTTGACCCGCAAATTCTTTTTAATGACGGCTTCTACGACTACATGGATGTCCGTATCCCTGAAGGGTCTTTACTGAAACCAACCCGCCCGGCAGCACTGTCATGCCGGACACATGCGCTGGGGCGTATCTTTGATGTTCTTGGCGGATTACTTGGTCAAGGTAATCCGGATTTCCTTTGTGGTGCAGGCTTCTCTGACAGTCCTCACTTTATGTATTCCGGCTATGATAAAAATGGTGAGTGGTATCAGCTTTACCAAATTGGCTTTGGCGGTATTCCGGCAAGACCTATTGGTGACGGGCCTGACGGTCACTCCCTATGGCCGGGCTTTAAGAACGTACCTAACGAGTTTCTTGAGGCTTATTTCCCGCTCCGCATTGAAACTTATGAGTCAATTACGGACTCAGGTGGTGCCGGCTATCACAGAGGTGGTAACGGCATTCGCATGGGTTACAGATTCCTTGAAGATGGTGAAATCTCAATTCATGATGACCGTTGGTTGACCTACCCATGGGGAGTTAACGGCGCTAATCCTGGTTGGCGTAGCACAAAAGAACTGGTGCGTGCGACCGGTGAAACAGAAATGCTGCCATCCAAATGTGACCGTTTTGAAGTGAAAAGCGGCGACATTCTTTACTTCAATACTTGGGGCGGCGGCGGTGTCGGCGACCCGCTGACAAGAGAAGCGGATCGCGTCCTGAAAGACGTAGACTCGGGTCTTGTCAGTCTGGAAGCAGCTAATGACATTTACGGTGTTGTTATCGCAAATGGCGCGGTTGATGAAGCGGCTACAGAAGCATTGAGAGCTGAAAAAGCTGCCAATAAGGCAGAGGCTAAACTGTTTAACTTTGGCGATGAACTCGAAGAGCTTCGCGCCAATTGCCTGGCAGAAACAGGCCTTGAGCCGCCTGCAGCACCGGACTTTTCAAAAAGCCGTCTGGCCGCTGAATAAAAATAAACCCACATTGTCGTGAGAGCGGCAATGTGGGTCTTACAATTACATAGAGGGGATTTATTATGGGCGTTTTAGCTATCGAGAAAGACGCAAAGCAAGCCTTTGACGTCATTATGGGCGGCGGCACTTGCATTCTACCAATGGATGTAGGCTACGCTTTCTTGGGCAAGGGTCTTGACCCTGTTATGCATATTTTCAATACCAAGCAGCGTGCGAACACAAAATATAACGCACTTATCGGTAACATGGACCATCACCGCTCCTTGCATGAATGCACAAGCCGAGGACGCGAAATCGTTTCTGCCATTGTCGAAGATTATGATCTTCCTCTGGGTATCATTGCGCCCTGCAACCCGGGGCACGAGTTGTTTGGTACAATTGAAGAAGAACTTTACACCCGCAGCACAGTGGACAACACGCTTGCCATGCTGACCAATGCCGGACGTTTTCATTCAGAAATTACACGCCTGTCTTTTGAGGCGGGTCAGCTTTTCTTCGGTTCATCTGCCAATGTTTCGACAACCGGTACGCGTTTCCGTGTAGAGGATGTGCAGGACGAGATTAAAGAAGCAGCGGACTTTATCGTGAATTACGGTCCCGTGAAATATACCCATCAAGGCATGTCATCGACTCTTTTAAATGTCGAGACGCTCGAGGTGGTTCGTTTTGGGTGTTGTTATGAGAATATAAGCGACATCCTAAAACGGCATTTCAATATTGATATGCCGCCCAGACCTGCTGAGTAGAAACTGGCTGAGTAG
>DJZB01000054.1:5696-6942 GCA_002450335.1 Rhodobiaceae bacterium UBA6963 | reverse complement strand
ACTGGCTGAGTAGAAACTGGCTGAATCGAGCATGGCAAAGTAAAGCCCTGCTGAATAAATACAAACCGAGTAAAGCACGATTATGAGTGTTAACTGCAATTTATGAGTGAGAGATAATTATGTCTGAAGCAACCCGTATTTTATCAGAATTCTGTGAAAACATTGCCTATGAGGATATTCCTCAGGACGTTATTGACCGCACTAAACTGCTTCTGCTGGATACCATTGGTATTATCGTCCGCGCCAGGCATGACAGCGAGTCGACAGATAGCTTGCTCGCAGGTATCGACAAGCTTGGTATGAATGACGGCAATTGCAGCGTCTTTGGGGACACCCAGAATTATGCCCCTGCGGCAGCGGCTCTTATTAACGGCACACTGGCGCATTCGCTTGATTTTGATGACACACATGCTGAAGCCTCGGTTCATGCCAGCGCACCAATTATTCCTGCTGCAATTGCCGCCGCACAATTAACGGGTGCTTCAGGTCGTGAACTTTTAACCGCTTGTGTTGTTGGATATGAAACCCATATTCGCCTCGGTGAGGCAGTTGGCGCGGCAGATCATTATGAGCGTGGCTTTCATCCGTCAGCAACATGCGGGATTTTTGCCGCCGCCGCCGCCGCAGGTAAAATTCTAAAGCTCACCAGCGAGCAATTTAGATATACCTTTGGTATTGCCCTCAGCCAATCAGCCGGCTCCATGCAATTCTTAACGGATGGTGCTTGGACGAAAAGACTTCATGTCGGTCAGGCTTCACAGAATGGGCTGATGGCAGCGTTCTATGCACATGAAGGTTTTAAGGGACCTGAAGAAGCCTTTGAGGGTAAATGGGGCTTTTTCAACAGCTACAGCAGTGCCGCCAAACATGATCGGGCAACAGAAGGTCTCGGAAAAAGCTGGAAAACCATGACATTGGGCGTGAAGCCCTACCCGTCATGTCGTTACAGTCATGCTGCAATTGACGGAATTCTGGATATTCTTGAGGAAAGCAACCTCGATACCAATAGTGATATTAAAATCGATGTTGGCCTTTCAAAAAGAGGCTATGGCATTATCGGTAATCCACTGGATCAAAAGCAACAGCCCAAAAGCATTGTAGACGGTCAATTTTCCATGCCTTTCAGTGCTGCCGTTGCTTTTAAAAAGCACGGGCTGGTCTGGGACGATTACCGCGAATGTCTCGACGATAATGACACGCTGGAACTTTGCAAAAACATCAATGTTTATATTGATGATGAAGCAGA
>DJZB01000054.1:4036-5294 GCA_002450335.1 Rhodobiaceae bacterium UBA6963 | reverse complement strand
TTTGTTCAAATTCCAAAAGGCGAGCCTGAAAACTTCATGTCAGGCGATGAGTTTTTGTTCAAGTTTAATAGCTTATGCGCACCCTATATGACGGATGGCGATATGGCGCGGCTCTCCGACAGTATTCTGTCACTGGAAAGCCGGAACAATATCGCGGAAGCGCTCTTTTCCGCTTAGGCATAATTCAGGTCTAACTTAAAGCTGTGATGATTTCCTGACAGGTCATTATGTCGGCATAACGTCTGCCGACATCTCTGATATTGTCAGCATGCGCGTCTGCGTCCTGATCGCCACAACAATCCTCGGCAACAATAGTTCTGTAACCATATGAAAAACTGTCTATGACGGAGGCGCGAATACATCCACTTGTCGTACATCCGGTTATAATAGTCGTATCAATATTGTGCTTGGTCAGCCACGTAAGTAGCGGGGTCAGGAAGAATATGGATGGCGCTGATTTAATAAACTCAAAATGATTATCCGGGTCCGAAAGGCGCGGGTCAATTTCAGTAAATTTATGGCCGTGGAAAAAACCGCCCTCAAAGAGCGGCGCGACTTTCCAATAAGACATTTCATCCGGGCCGCTCCAACTTGTCCGGCAAGAGGCAATCGGCATATCCACACTTCTCGCAAACTTAACCAGTTTAGCAGTTTGATCGACAGCAGCATTTACATGCGACGACCCACCAATCTGGCTCGACGGGTCGGTAAAACCGTTTTGAAAATCAACAATCAAGAGCGCACATTTTTTGCCTATGCCGATATTGTCCGACCCATAACCTGCTTTATCAAAATTACTCATCCTATCCCCCGTTAATTTTCATTATCATATTGAAAGTCCAGACTATTGTCATTAGTTTGTGTACATGACCCAGCCAACTTTTATTGATGCTTTTACGCAACCCATAGAAATCAACCCATCTTCCACAGCCCTTATCGTTGTCGATATGCAAAATGCTACCGGCAACCGCGCTATGGGGCTTGGTAAATTACTCGCAGAGAGCGGAAAAGCAGAGCAAGCCGGTTACAGATTTGACCGGATTGAGCAATTGCTCGTGCCGAATATTCAAAAACTCCTGACCGCATTTCGAGATAATAATTGGCCGGTTATTTACGTAACCTATGGCGCTGAAACACCCGACGCACATGATGTACCGCAACATTTGAAGCCAATCGTGACCGCAACGAATAATATTGAAGGCCAGAAGGAACATGAAATCGTTGCCGACTTAACGCCGCTCCCCAATGAGCCTGTACT
>DJZB01000054.1:0-3650 GCA_002450335.1 Rhodobiaceae bacterium UBA6963 | reverse complement strand
GGTGTGGACACGCTTGTCTGTGTTGGTGTTTCTACAAATAATTGTGTCGGCATGACCGCCATGGAAGCCTGTGACCTCCAATATAAAGTTATTGTTGTGAGCGATGCTACGGGTACGGACAGTCAGGAAATGCAGGACAGTACCTTGACCATGCTCGGGCGATTATGGGCTCGGATCATGACCACGGATGAAGTCGTCTCCACAGTAAAAAATTAGGTAAAAAGTTAAGCTAAAGGGCCATCACCAAATTTTTGGCAAAACCGTCATTTGAAACAGTTATGTCACAATCGTGTCATACATATTCAAGTGTTATGGTTTTGTTTGCCCTTACGGAACCAATAGGTTGCACCCCCTAACAGGTGCAAGGAGCAGTTTGGTTAGCGTATCTATGAATCACATTCTTTTTTTATGTACCGGCAATAGCTGCAGGTCCATTCTGGCCGAGGCCTATGTAAATCATCATTATAAACATACTTGGCAAGCTTATAGCGCCGGCAGTAATCCAACCGGCGCCGTACATCCAATGGCTTTGGATGTGCTGAAAGGCCGAGATGTTTCCATAGAAGGCTATCATTCCAAAAATTGGGACGTCTTTGGGCATCTAAACGGCACCTCCCCCGCCACTGCGATGGATTATATTGTGACTGTTTGTGATAATGCCGCCGGAGAAAACTGCCCTGTCTGGCCGGGGCATCCAGCCACACATCATTGGCCTTTCCCAGACCCTGCAAAATTTTCTGGAGACAGAGCCTCCACCAGACAATACTTTGAGGATGTTTATGACATGATTATCAGTAAAATTGATGATGCATTAACATCCGGCCTAGAAGATTAAAGCTGGGTTTTAAAAACTGAAGAAAGCCACAATAATGATTTTTGATACGCGCAAACTTGCCGGCGAATTTATCGGCACCCTGTTTCTGGTTGCCACAGTTGTCGGCTCAGGAATCATGGCCGAGTCATTGGCTGACGGGAATGCGGCAGTAGCCTTGCTCGGCAACACACTCGCCACGGCAGGCATACTTTATGTGCTGATAACATGTTTAGGGCCGGTTTCAGGTGCCCATTTTAACCCGGCGGTCAGTTTTGTATTCTGCCTTAAAGGAGAACTCGGCAGGGCGCATTGCGCACAATATATTGTCTTTCAGTGTCTTGGGGCAATGGCGGGGGTCATGCTGGCACATGCTATGTTCGATCAAAGCCTGATACAGGCCGGTGTCAAAATTCGTTTTGGGAGCAATATATGGCTCTCAGAGGGTGTTGCAACTTTCGGTCTTGTCGCAACAATACTAACAGGTCTACGTCATAGACCTGAGAGTGTTCCCAGTCTCGTCAGTCTTTATATCACGGCGGGTTACTGGTTCACATCATCGACGAGTTTTGCCAATCCAGCGGTAACATTAGGGCGAAGTTTTACGGATAGCTTTTCAGGTATCAGACTGTCCGACATGCCTTTTTTTGTTGTTTCACAGTTTTTAGGCGCTGCCATCGCTTATTATCTGGTAAGAGAATTATTGCCGAAAAAACACTCTCAATAAGCTCTCATATTTAACTTTGGATTTGTCACAAATCTGTAACTGAATCCCTCTACCTCATAGGCATGGTTGATTCGCGTTTGTCTTTTATGAGTACCGATCAAATTGGACCGACTAAATATCGTACAATTTGGATCTCTGATATTCACCTCGGCACGGCAGGGTGCAAAGCCCCTAGCTTGCTGGATTTCCTCAAACACACTGAAGCCGACACGATTTATCTTGTCGGCGATATTATTGACGGTTGGCGGCTGAAAAAGAAATTTTTCTGGCCCCAAACCCACAATGATGTGATTCAAAAAATTCTCAGAAAAGCGCGTAAAGGCACACGTGTTGTATACGTGCCCGGTAATCATGATGAAGCGGCACGCCAATTCGTCGATATGAAATTTGGAGATATAGAGATACTTGATGAGGCCATCCATGAAACTGTCGATGGCAAACGTCTTTGGGTCGTTCATGGCGACAAGTTTGACGGCATTATGCAACATGCACGTTGGGTCGCTCATATAGGTGATTTTGCTTACACAACGCTCCTCATCGTTAATAACTATCTCAATGCCGTAAGACGGTTGTTTAAACTTCCCTACTGGTCGCTGTCCCAATTTCTCAAGCATAAAGTTAAGGGCGCCGTTTCATTTATCAGTACGTATGAAAAAGTGATGGTCACACAAACGAAACGTAAAGGATGCGACGGGGTTGTGTGTGGTCATATTCACAAGGCTGAAATACGAGACATTGATGGCATTCTTTATGCCAATGATGGTGACTGGGTAGAGTCTTTGTCAGCTCTGGTAGAACATGATGACGGTCGTCTTGAAATTATCTATTGGGATCACCTCGTAGATAGTCTGGCTGATGATGAAGACCTGCCAGAAACGGCATTGGCCAGCTAAATTATGAAAATTCTTATCATTACCGATGCTTGGTTTCCTCAGGTTAATGGTGTTGTGCGTACTTTGTTTAAAACCCGCGAGTGCCTTATCGCAGCCGGGCACGACGTCGACATGGTCACGCCGGAGCCTTTTTTCTCAATTCCGTTACCAAGTTATCCTGAAATACGTATTGCCCCTTTTGCAAGTTCTGACGTGCGCCAAAAAATCAAGGACTATGCACCGGATGCGCTTCATATCGCAACTGAAGGACCTCTTGGCCTTGCTGCCCGTCGATATGCTGTCAAAACAAATATCCCTTTCACAACTGCCTACCACACCCGGTTTCCGGAATATGTGAAAGCGCGTACAGGCATCCCGCTGAGTGTCAGCTATGCATTTTTGCGCTGGTTTCACAAAAAATCCGAAAGAGTTATGGTGCCAACTCCGGCCGTAGTCGAAGCTTTGAAAGAATGGCGCATTGGCAATCCTGTTTTATGGCCACGCGGCGTAGATCTGGATCTATTTAGCCCCGGCAAAGCGCCATATCCAAGCAAGAACACTGTATATCTCTCTGTTGGCAGGGTTGCCGTAGAAAAAAACCTAGAAGCCTTTCTTTCGCTTGATTTAAAAGGTGAAAAATGGGTCGTCGGTGATGGACCTGATTTGCAATCTCTTAAGAAAAAATACCCAAATGTGACTTTTTTTGGCATGAAATCAATGGAAGAACTGCCTGATTACTACAGATCTGCCGATGTTTTTGTATTTCCCAGTAAAACCGACACATTCGGGCTCGTCATGCTCGAAGCAATGGGCTGCGGATTGCCCGTTGCGGCATATCCGGTAGATGGCCCGATTGATGTGTTAGGAAACACCAAATCCGCGGTCATGGACAATGATTTAAAAAAGGCCTGTGAGTCTGCCGTACATATTTCCAAAAAATCAGCTCGGAAATATGCGGAAAACTTCAGTTGGCAGACAGCAACAGAGGTTTTTGCTTCACATCTTGAAACCCGTAAGCAAAATCAAACTGAAACCAACCAAGAAATAAGCAGTGAAAACACAATAGATTTCAAAGTATCCGCCTAAGTGTAATGACGCCAGAAAAGCCTTAAACCCGCTTGACTTGGCAAGGTGGAAATGTATATTGCGCATCTAATTGTGCGATTATGACTCGCGCAGTATATCTGCCTGTTTATGGGTTAATTTCCCAACAGGTAGCCTATTTAAGGATGAAGATAAT
>DJZB01000068.1:86581-106167 GCA_002450335.1 Rhodobiaceae bacterium UBA6963 | reverse complement strand
TTTTCATCTCAATTTGGAAAGTTATTAAGGTCTCACGCAGTAAAATCGGCGCGAACCGACCCAAGCCCTTCGATTTTCATTTCATATACTTGCCCACTTTCGACTTGCGTCAACGGCCCGAGCGCGCCGGATAAGATTAGATCACCGGCCTTCAGAGGACGGCCATATTTAATCATCATTTGCGCCAGCCACAGGCAAGCATTCAGAGGATTGCCAAGACAGGCTGAGCCTTGCCCCTTGCAGACAGTCTCACCGTTATTTTCAATTACCATGCCGCAATTTAAGTGGTCAAACGCATCCAGTTTAACCGGACGAGAGCCCAACACATAAAGACCTGAGGAAGCATTATCAGCAATCGTATCGGTAATTTGAATATCCCAATTAGCGATACGACTATCAACAACTTCAATTGCAGCGACGGCATATTCTATAGACGACAAAACTTCTGCGAGTGTAATGCCGGGACTATCCAAATCCTTACCAAGATAAAAAGCAATTTCACCTTCAATGCGGGGCTGAAGCAAATGAGACATTGATATTTCCTGCCCGTCGGCAAAGGCCATATCAGAAAATAACATGCCAAAATCCGGCTGGTCGACACCAAGTTGACTTTGTACTGCATGAGAGGTAACGCCAATTTTACGGCCACTAAGCAGGCGGCCTTGCGTTAACCAGTGCTTGGTATTTTCTTCCTGAACGGCATAAGCATCGTCAATTTCCATGTCATAGCTGTTACGCAATGCGGCAATCGGTGATTTAGCCTCATAGGCCTCCCGAATAGAAGCTGCCGCAGACATTACCTGCTTTTGATCCAATGACATTTTTATTCCCTCATATCTTCAAACAAAATATTCTTATTCGGCTTTGAATTGCCTTAGCCCCCGAGACTTCCGTCTTAAACGACTGCGCCATGTTCATCAAGTCCTGTGCTAGCTGACCTCAAACAGTACTGACTAAAATTGTCACATGCCTTAGAAAATTTAAGCATTATCTATACGCAAATATTCCAGTTATGGTATATATATTGCGAGGGTTAGTTATGAGTGATAGTGCGTCTATGGATGATGAAGAACTTGAGATACTTCTCGAGAAATTCTTCTTCAAAAAAAATACTGAGTTAATGAGTTACAGCGACTCGTTCGAGTCCCGCATGCGTGACCGTTTCATCACCTATGTAAAAGAAATTCGTGAAGCCGGCACCTCAGAGGAAAACAACCAAATCCTCCGAAACTCCAAAATCATTGTTAAAAAGAAATCTCGCCGTGCCATGGACTTGGTTAATGTTCAGGCCTTTCTTGATCGGATTGAACTGCGGTCAACTGATGCTGAAGCGCGAACAGCTGTTATTAAAATCCTCAAAGAAGAAAAGAATTTTAAGCAGGTTGTCGAAAATGCCGAAGACGGCCTCATTACCGTCAAGCTTCCCAAAATGGACTTGGAAAAAAGGTTCGAGTTGGCTGACTTTATTGAAAGTAAGTTCAAAAATTACCAAAAAAACGTCATGATGGTGAAGAACCAATCCATGCAACAAATAAGAGCCGGTCTGCAAAATGAGTTTATTTTCGGCCCTGATGCTGCAAAAGCATCCAAGGAAATTGAAAAAATTATCGATCATTACATCAAAACGGCAAAGTTGATTTTCTTTGTTAAACACAAAGATATTTTAAGAAATCAGTTCAAGTTGACTGAGGAAGACGACATTGTTCTCGCCCGTAAAATGTCAACTGTCGCGCATATCCTCGATTAAGAGGCTTAACCATTTGTTAATACACTTATCTTATTGTTATTTTTAACATAAGAGACTAATCGGTCTGAAATTTGCAATAGAGTATTATTTGTCAGTAAAAATGATGGTTGCGGGTAGGTTAAAATGCAAAGAACTGTAGACGACATTAAAGAAAGAGCAAAATATCTTCGTGATATGTTGGCTGAATATGCCGACGACGAAACCGTATGGTTGGATAATGAAGATGATATGGAATATTTTGCGGATGCCCCCGCTCCAACTGTCGTCGAGGAAAGCGCAACGCCCAACCACGATGATAAAACAAAAGTTACGCCTGAGATGGCGCATAAACCTACAACCCATCCTTTGGTTACGGGTTATCAGGAAGAGGAAGCTGAGACGACGTCCGACACAGAGCCGGAAAACAATGAAAATGAAGGCGACCATGTCAAGTCGGAGGATATTGATGAACATCTTGCCAATATTCTTGCCGACGTCCCAAGCCGAAACGTTGATGGAGACACCCCGGCCAAGACAAAAAAATCTGCTGAAAACAAGCCCTCAGATCGCTTTGAAAAAATAGCCAAAGTGATTGCAGATAGTGAAAACGCCACCTCTATCTTGCCGACTGAAATACCCAAAACACCTAATGTTGATGAAAAAGGGCGTAAAATATTCAAATCCAAAGAAACCATAAAAATTCTCAACGAAATGGGTCGAGAAATTGAAATTGGCAAACTCAATGACAGTATGATCAGTAAAGGCGCCCCTCTCAATGCCTGCTACTGCATTCTGGAAGGGCGCGTTAGATATTACGACGCACTTACGAATGAATATTTGCTTGGCGAGGGTAGCTTAATAGGTGCTGCAGAGGTCCTTGCCCCGAATAAAATTCATTTTGATTATCGAACAGAGGGCTATGTCAAAGTTGCTATTATTGACTTTAGCATAATCAAATCTGCCATAGATAAATTACGCCCCCTCACCCGAGGTATTATCAAATACACACATGACCGCGTTATGGGGCAAAAAGAACGTTCATCACATCACCTTGTGGATGATCAATTCATTAATCAACTCGATCGTTACAACCATTTTAATATTAAAGAAGGTGAAATACTGTTTGATGTCGGAGATAAAAGTGACACTTTCTTTTATATCTCAGAAGGCTCAATGAATGTAGTTGATGAGAACGGAAAAGTGCTTGCCAATCTCACATCCGGTCAATCCTTTGGTGAAATAGCTGCCCTTACAGGTATGCCCCGCGCAGCCAGACTTGTTGCCAAAACTGAAACAGATTTGTTTGAAGTCAGGTCATCAGACGTTGCACGGGAATTGTCTTTTGAACCACCGGTCATAAAACTGATTGTTCGTGGAATTATTAATCAGTTGATAATCAACAATTAGTCGCACGTTTAGTGTTTGAATAAGCACATACTCTTTTGTAGTCTGTCGTTAATTTAAAATACCAACAAGCAGGAGTTGAGTATGTTATCCACGCATGCACGTAAATTTTACCAAGAAGAACACAATATGTTCCGCGACACAGTTCGCAAAGTCTTTGATAAGGAGATGATACCGCATCTGGATAAACACGAAGAGGAAGGCATTGTTGGACGTGAAGCTTGGAAAGCCATGGGCGATGCCGGACTACTTGGTATGACCGTTCCCGAGGAAATGGGCGGCCTAGGGCTAGACTTTGCTTTTAATGCAGTATTTTCTGAAGAACTTGCCTATATGGGGTCTTCGGCGGGATTCACGCTTCAAAATGATATTACCACTGATTATTTTGTTCATTACGGCACCCAAGATCAAATTGAGACGTATGTCCCGGGCATCATTTCAGGCGATGTGATAACCGCAATTGCAATGACCGAACCCGGCACAGGTTCTGACTTACAAGGTGTTCGTACGACTGCGATTAAAGATGGCAACGAATATGTCCTCAACGGTTCTAAAACCTACATTACGAACGGTCAAAATGCAGATGTTATTATTGTCGTAGCAAAAACAGACCCATCGCTTGGCGCAAAGGGTATATCACTTATTCTGGTTGACGCTGATACAGAGGGCTTTGAGCGTGGACGCAATCTCGACAAGGTCGGGCAGCATAGTGCCGACACATCCGAACTGTTTTTCAATGATGTTCGTGTCCCGATGACGAATATTCTTGGCGAAGAAGGCATGGGGTTTGTTTATTTGATGACCCAGTTGCCTCAAGAGCGCCTCTCTATTGCTGTATCAGCTATGGGCATGGCTCAACGTGGTTTTGACGAGGCTGTTAAATTCGTAAAAGACCGCCCTGCTTTTGGTAAAACAGTTTTTGATTTCCAGAACACGCGCTTCACTCTGGCGGATTTACAATCCAAACTTCAAGTTGGGTGGGCCCATTTGGATTGGTGTATTGAACGACATGTCGATGGCAAACTCACTAATAGCGAGGCATCGGTTTGTAAATTATGGCACACGGAAATGGCTTGTGACGTCATTGACGCAGCCCTGCAACTCCATGGTGGGGCTGGATATATGAATGAATATCCAATTGCCAGAATGTGGCGTGATGCCCGTGTTATGCGCATTTATGGTGGTACATCAGAGATTATGAAAGAACTTATAGGACGCTCAATCTAGCTTTATGACAAAATTTTAAAGCTGGTTGTTGCTTTAGCGAGCAAACGGTCTTCATTGTCATAGAGCATGCTTTCAACAAAACCTATGGTTCGTCCCATGCGTTCCACTTGCCCGACACCCCATAATGGCCCGGCCGCAACCGGACGCATAAAACGCACATTTAAATCAAGCGTTACTTGTTCAGGTGTAGTGAATTTCCCACGTTTGTATGCCAGAGCCACACCGCAGAGTTGATCCAGCATGGTTGCAACGATACCGCCATGGATAATGCCCTGCAAATTGTTCAAATCTTCAGAAATATTGAAGGAACATTTGACATGCCCCGTTTCAGGGTCGCAGGAAACAATCTCAACGCCGAGCAGCCTGTTTAAAGGGGAGTCAGCAATCGGTGGAAAGTCAGCCATTTTTTTCTCTTTTTAATTAGAAGCCTGATGTTTACGCGGTTTTTTGAACTGATGGACGCTCACCAATTGAGTCAAGCACATGTGTCAGATGAACCAATCCACTTTCAACTTTTTGACCGGTTTTTTTAAAATAATCCGTATAACAATAGAGCATTATGTCGCCATAAGTCATGCGATCACCACATAAGAACTGCTTGCCGGCCAGAACATTATCAAGCCAAACAAGTCCATCCTGAGCCTTTTTTTTCATACTCTCAGCAGCTTCAGGATAAACGGTGATGCGTTTTTCAAAATAATTCTTTCCTATACCATATTTAAAAGCCATGGACATTGGTTCCATAACAGCAAGATCTACACGGCGCGCCCACATACGTGCCTCTGCCCGCTCCTTGGCAGTAGACCCGACCAAAAAAGGATCCGGACAAACTTCTTCAAAATACTCAATAATTGCCGTAACCTCTGAAATTATTGTCCCATCATCTAATTCAAGAACAGGTATCTGGCCGGCAGGGTTCTTCATGAGAAAAGAGCTTGCACGGTTCTCCCCCTCAAGAAAGTCAACGATAACCCGCTCCAGATTAAGATCCTTCTCATACATGGCAACATCAACAATTCGGGGATTTGGAATACCGTCGGCAGTGAAGAGTTTCATAACGCAATTACCTATTTTTCAGATGGAACAAATTTATCGCAAAATTGAATTTTGAGGTTAGTCTGTTCGATATATTTTAACAATTAGCATTTCGTGATATCGACAAATTTAATAGTCATGCTAGGTATATAATATGAATAATACATTCACACTCAAGAAAGCCAAATTCACAATCGGGCAAGTCGTCAAACACAGGCTTTTTCCGTTCAGAGGCGTCATCTTTGATGTAGATCCGGTTTTTGACAATACGGATGAGTGGTGGGAGTCAATACCTGAGGATATACGACCCCATAAAAACCAACCTTTTTATCACCTTCTTGCAGAGAATGAAGAGACTGAATACATAGCTTATGTATCCGAACAAAATTTATTGGTTGATGATCTTGATCTCCCCGTTAATCATCCGCAAATTGATGAAATTTTTGGCGCCTATGACCAAGGTCAGTATCAGGTTCTCACCAACAACACGCATTGAGTTATAAAATATATGTTCAGTAAATTATTTCACTGGTTGGGACAGCGACTTGTGCAATATTTAGATGAACCTATTCTTGGTTATCAATCTTTCTCAACCACAACAGCCGCTGACTTAAGACCCTGCATCCAGCCGGGAGATGTTTTGCTGGTTGATGGGAATTTACGCATATCGTTGGCGATAAAATACCTGACCCAATCCACCTGGTCACATGCGGCAATATATGTTGGGCCTGACGCCGGATTAACAGATGAATATGGCAACCCCGCCGAACTTATTGAAGCAGATGCCGGCAAGGGCGTGATAGCCGTGTCTTTGAATAAATATGACGGTTTTAACACCCGCATATGTCGACCGGTTAAGCTGACCAAAACGGACAGTCGGACATTGATGGATGCCCTTGTCGCCTCCATAGGCCGACAATATGATATCAAAAATTTTATTGATTTAATTCGGTTTACTTTCCCACAACCACCGGTACCTCAAAAATGGAGACGACGCATGTTGGCGCTCGGTAGTGGAGAACCAACCCGAGCAATATGTTCAACGCTCATTGCCGAAGCGTTTGAACAAATCCGATATCCGATATTACCGACTGTAACCCGCAAGAATGCCAAAGAGTTATTTCACATCCGGCATCATTCGCTTTACACCCCCCGCGATTTCGATATTTCACCATATTTCGAAATTGTTAAACCAACCCTTGCAAAAGATTTTAATTATCGCAATATCGTATGGTCCAAACACAACCTGCCTACTGATTTTTAATGCTGTCTAAATTTCTTAAAACACTTACCCATGGTCTTGTTACTGCCAATATTATTTATGGCGTCTCAATGCTTTGCGCGCAGATTGCGGTTGCCCAAACCGCGCATGGAATATCTATGCATGGCGAGCCAAGCTTGCCTGCTGACTATAAAAAATTCTCATTTGCAGATAGCAGAACAGTTATCGGTGGCAAACTCACCCGCGCAGAAATTGGTAGCTTTGATAGCCTCAACCCTTTTTTGGTTCGTGGCACAGCACCTGAGGGTTTGCGTGATTTTGTGTTCGAAAGCCTGATGGTTCGCCATAATGATGAACCTTTCACCCTTTATGGCTTACTTGCTGAAAGCGTAGAAACTGCCGAAGACCGAAGCGCGGTGACTTTCACATTGCGAAAAGAAGCACGATTTTCAGACGGAATGCCTGTACGTGCCGAGGATGTGATTTTCTCATATGAAACTCTGAAAGAGCGAGGACGTCCAAACCATAGATATTATTATGGGCAGGTCACATCAGTAGAACGCCCTTCCCCCGGAAAGGTAAAATTTGTTTTCAACACCGAAAACCCCGACAGAGAACTGCCATTGATTATCGGCCTTATGCCAATACTTCCGGAACATGTTTACAAGGGTGCAGCATTTGACGATGTCTCCATGAAACGTCCTGTCGGTAGCGGTCCTTATATTATTGAGACAATTGAACCCGGACGGCGTATCACTTATCGACGTCATAAAAACTATTGGGGCATATCACTTCCCTTTAATAATGGACGACATAATATTGATCGTCTTGAGTATGAATATTTTCGTGACGACAATTCAGCTTTTGAAGCATTCAAGGCCGGGCTAATAGATTTATGGCGCGAAACTGACCCCAAGCGTTGGCAAACAGGCTATAACTTCCCTGCTGCTCGGGATGGCCGCATTATCAAAAAAGAAATAAAAACCGGAATACCCTCCGGTTTACGCGGCTTCGTTTTCAATACCAGAAACAAATCTTTCAAAAACACTGAAGTGCGCCACGCCCTGTCTCTGGTTTTTAATTTTGATTGGATTAATAAATCTCTTTTTAGTGGCGCTTATCAACGCACCGAAAGCTATTTCCAAAATTCAGACCTCAGCGCACAGAGGCAACCAGCTTCACCGTCAGAAATGAAAATTTTACGCGGCGCAAGGCTACCTCGTGACATTTTACAAAATGGTTATGTCGCCCCGTCAGGGGATGAAAAAGGCCAAAATCGTCAAGCGCGACAAGCAGCCATAGACCTACTGAAAAAATCTGGATATGCCGTGGTGAATGGACGCCTTGTTCATAAACGAAGTGGTGATGCGCTAACATTTGAGATTCTTGTTCAAACCCGTGAGGATGAAAGACTTGCCCTCACCTATGGTCGGATGTTGAGCAGTATTGGGGTTACGGCAAAAGTTCGGTATGTCGATGCCACCCAATATCAAAATCGACTCCAATCTTTTGATTTTGATATGATTATCTATAATTGGTACGCGTCTCTTTCTCCGGGGAATGAACAAGCATTTTACTGGGGTTCAAAAGCTGCCGATCAAAATGGCAGTCGCAATTACCCCGGCATCAAAAACAAGCAAGTTGACCGCGCCATTGATGCTCTTACCCAAGCACGTAACCGTGAAGACTTTACAACGGCCGCACGCGCATTGGACCGCTTAATAATGAGCGGGCATTATGTTGTGCCGTTATATCATCTGCCCCACCAATGGATTGCCAGTTGGAGTCAAGTTGAACACAGTTGGAAACATGCACTCTATGGCGCACAGATTGATAGCTGGTGGATTAACCCGCAGAACTGAGTTCCCATCCTCGTCAGGCTCAATAATTTAATTTTTTCTGGGCACACGGATTACATCAATATCCAAGTCGCGGATTTTCTTACGAAGCGTGTTCCGGTTGAGCCCCAACAAATCAGCAGCCTTAATCTGGTTGCCATTGGTTGCTGCGAGAGATTGGCGTATGAGAGGCTCCTCAACCTCGCGCAATACACGGTCATAAAGCCCGTTCGGCGGCAGGCTATCCTTATGATCTGAGAAATATCGTGTGAGATGCATGTCCAGACTCTCGGAAAGTGATTTCCCGCTCACCGACTCTTGATTTGGAAAGGATACCTGATTGACACCAAGTTCTTGCTTAAGAACGGACACGTCAATAATATCTTCATTATAGAGAGCTGCCACTCTTTGCATCAAATTTTCAAGTTCGCGAACATTACCCGGCCAGTGCCAATTTTTCAAAAATGCGAGGCCTTCATTTGAAACCGAGCGCGCCGGCAACCCTTCACCCTCTGCTTGGTGCAAGAAATGCCTACATAAATCCGGCACATCCTCAACCCTGTTTCTAAGAGGTGGCAAGCGCAGTGGCACAACGTTCAACCGATAATAGAGGTCTTCTCTAAACAGCCCTTGATTGATCAACTGGCTCAGGTCACGGTTTGTTGCCGCGACAATCCGCACATTGGTTTTAAACGCTTTTCTGCCGCCTACGGTGGTGTATTCGCCCTCTTGTAAAACACGCAGTAGTCGTGTTTGTGTTTCCATTGGCATGTCACCGATTTCATCCAGAAACAATGTGCCACCTTCAGCTTGTGCGAACCGCCCTTCAACACGTTGATCTGCACCGGTAAAAGAACCCTTTTCGTGACCAAATAACTCACTTTCAATTAACTCTCTTGGAATCGCGGCCATATTAATTGGTACAAATTGATTGCGTTTACGAGATGAAAAATCATGTAATGCACGAGCAACAAGCTCTTTACCTGTCCCACTCTCACCAAAAATCATGACCGTCAAATCGTTCTGAGTCATTCTCGCTAGGCCACGATAAATCTCCTGCATTGCCGGCGAACGTCCGATAAGCGGCATATCCTCTTCGGCAGTATCCTCTTCCTTGCCAAGTGCAGGTTTTTCGGTCGAGGCAATCGCTTGACCGGCAATGGCAACAAGCTCGGTCAAATCAAATGGTTTAGG
This sequence comes from Rhodobiaceae bacterium UBA6963, assembly GCA_002450335.1. Lineage (GTDB taxonomy): Bacteria > Pseudomonadota > Alphaproteobacteria > RS24 > RS24 > Micropelagius. The sequence continues at coordinate 96,521 of DJZB01000068.1, read as the reverse complement.
GAGATATTCAAACACACCGATTTCGGCGGCAGTCATAGCTGTTGAAAATGTGTTTTGTGCACTCATCACAATAATGGGCAGGTCAGGCCTTATTCTTTTGATGCGTGGGATGAGATCAAAAGCGTTCTCATCAGGCATGACCACATCTGTGATAACAAGAACCCCTTCGCCGTTAATCACCCATTGCCAGAGCATGGATGCATTAGAACTTGCAAGAACTTCATACCCAGCCCTCACCAGCGCCTGTGTAACAACTGTCCTGATAGCCTTGTCATCATCTGCGAGTAGCACAACTCCCTTACTCATTATTATTCTCCTGCGTCTCAGATGTTTTGGCGGACATTGGCATTAGCACTCTGAAGATTGTCTGTCCTGCCTCTGTTTCACATTCAATGATACCACCGTGATCCCCAATAATTTTAGCCACCAGTGCCAAACCAAGACCGGAGCCGCCTTGCTTGCCGGTTACAAAAGGCTCAAAAATAATATGTTTCAAATCTTCATCAATACCTGCGCCGTTATCAATGACACTAAACTCAAGCGGCAGACTGACGCGTTTACCTTTTCCTGGCACAGCGAGTCTCACACCTGGACGAAATGCAGTTATGAGCGTGATTTCTCCATTTTTGGTATCACAGGCTTCGGCTGCATTCTTAACAAGATTTAAAAAGACTTGAATTAACTGATCACGATTACCCCGCAATGGTGGCAAGGATGGGTCGTAGACTTCATTAATTTTAAGCTTTTTGGCAAAGCCCGCCCGCGCCAATTGAATGACATGATTAAGGATTGAGTGAATATTCAGGTTTTCATCAAACTCTTTAGGGCTGTCAGTAAAGACTTCAAACTCGTCAACGAGTCCGGCGATCCTGTCTGCCTCGGCACAAATTAAAGAAGTTAAGCCTTTGTCCGCCTCACTTAAATCACTCTCCAGTAATTGCGCTGCCCCGCGAATGCCGGAGAGAGGGTTTTTGATTTCATGTGCCAGCATTGCAGCCATTCCACTGACAGATCGAACTGCCCCACGATGCGTCAACTGCTGATCAATTTTTGACGCAATTGACTTTTGTTGGATAATGACAATGACACTTTCAAGCTCATCAATATCATTGAATGACCCAAGAGACCCCGACGCATCTGAAGATACAGGCGCGACCAGCACATCAACGGGTTTCTTCCGACCATTACGCGGCGTCCCAAGATCAATATTATATTCATTCACGGAATGGCCGGTTTTAAAAACCTGATCAATCAAAGACAAAATCGGACTACCAAAAGGCACAAAAGAACTGAAGGTTTTGCCAATCATTAAATTTCGGCTCGCGGCAAAAAATTCCTCGGCTGCAAAATTAAGGTACATAAGTTGACCGTCGCGGTTCAGCGCCAAAAAAGGTTGAGGAATGGCGGCAAGAAGGTTTAGCTCATCAGTTTTAGCAGTTGTTTTACTCATAATGTCTTTCTAGGCAGCAATTATGTTTGTGAAAATGTCTGACTTTCTTAGAAAAAGTGTTTCGATTTCATGAAAAACATCTCGAGGATTATCAATCTGACAAAGCTTTGATTTGTAATATTTTATATCTGCGTCTTTCACCTCACCCAGATGGCTTCGGGAAAGCTCAGTATCGACAAACCCCGCAAGATGTTTACGCGCCATTCGGTTGCCCAACTGCTCGCCATATAAATCGAGTATATCGGCATACCACATGTGAACTTGCTCATAGCGTTGTTCTGCAGAAACAGGGGGTAGATTGTTTTTTGTAAGTGCACATGACACTTCATTAAGTAACCAGGGATTACCAATAGCAGCACGCCCAATCATTACCGCCGCCGCGCCTGATTGATTTAGCGCAGTCTGGGCTTGCTTGGCTGTTGTGATGTCACCATTAACGATGACGGGGAGAGAAACAGACTCAACAACATTTTTAACGGCCTTCCAGTCTGCCTGTCCCTTATAAAACTGACATCTTGTGCGTCCATGAACTGTAATGAAATACACGCCCAGTTCCTCTGCCTTGGCTGCAATATCAGGTGCATTGAGAGAGTTATCATCCCAACCGAGCCGCATTTTCAGGGTTACGGGTATGGAAACCGCATCCACTGTGGCCTTAATTATATCCATCGCTAAATCTTCTTCGCGCATCAGCGCAGAGCCGGACAGCCCGCCGGTTACCTGACGGGACGGACACCCCATATTAATATCAACCATATCCGCGCCAGCTTCTTCAGCCAATTTTGCGCCCAAACCCATCCATAGAGGGTCTCGACCTGCGAGTTGAATGATGAAAGGCTTTTTCCCCGTGTCATGACATTCTTCATAACCTGCCATTCGACGCACGACATCAGGACGGGCCTCAACTAACGGTTCGCTGGCAACCATCTCAGTGACAACCCAGTCACAGCCGGATTTAAGGGCAAGTTTGCGGAACGGTAAATCCGTAACACCGGACATCGGTGCCAGCGCTACAATTCCCGGCAATGGGCTATTATCAGTGGGAAATAGAGATTTTTTGTTCATAAATCGGTCACAATAAAATATTGCCTAAATTTTAAGCAAAGTAGGCAATTCACCCCAAAAGAGCAAGCGGATAATATAAATTATATCGCCTTTAGTCGCGGAGCATATTAGGTTGGTATCATGCCGCAGAATTCAGAAAATCAAAATATAGCGCTTATCGTTGCTGCAGGTCGAGGTCATCGCTTTTCTGCCTCGGATGGAAACACCTCTCAAGAGACGGTTTCCGCTTTGCCAAAACAATATCAGCCACTTAATGGCATGACGGTTTTGCAACATGTTTTGAAAGCCTTTGAAAATCATCAGTTTATTAGCCATATTCAGGTAGTTATTCATCCTGATGATGAGGAATTATATGCTTTAGCCTCACAGAGCATGTCAAAATGCCTGCCCCCTGTCTTTGGCGGTTCGGAAAGACAAACATCAGTTTATGAAGGTTTACAGGCTCTCAAAGACATGAACCCGCAGAGTATTTTGGTTCATGACGCGGCACGACCCTATATTTCTGAAGATTTAATCTCCAGAATACTTACTGCCCTCGCAATATCACCCTCAGTTATCCCCGTTTTGCCCCTCACAGATACAGTAAAACTTTTTCATGAAGATCAATCGTCACAAACTCTGCCGCGTGAAAGCCTTAAACGCGTTCAAACACCGCAAGGCTTTGACTATGCCACCCTGTTGGAAGCGCATGAGAGAGCTTTAACAATTCAGGATATTTTCACAGATGATGCATCTCTTGTTGAGCATTTTGGCACTGAAGTGGTAAGCGTTGAAGGTGATGAGAAGAACATCAAACTGACAGTTGAAAGTGACCTCATGGAAACCTTTGAATACAGAACAGGTTCAGGCTTTGACGCCCATCGTTTCACAGATGGCGACCATGTGATGCTTTGCGGGGTAAATATCCCCCATAATCAGACACTTGAGGGGCATTCAGACGCAGATGTTGCACTTCATGCCCTCACAGATGCTCTCATGGGCGCGTTGGCAGCAGGGGATATCGGAGAGCATTTTCCTATGTCTGATGCCACTAACAAAGACAGGAATTCAGAGGATTTCCTTAAATATGCGGCTAATCTCGTTACTGAACAGAGAGCCCATATTGTAAATATCGACCTGACAATCATCTGTGAAAGTCCGAAAATTAGCCCGTATCGTGAGAAAATGGTACAGCGACTTGCCGCTATTCTGGATATGCCCAAAAACCGGATCAGTGTGAAAGCCACAACCACTGAAAAAATGGGTTTTACGGGTCGCTCCGAAGGTGTCGCCGCTCAAGCTGTAACTTCTATCGCCCTTCCTGCGGGGTTTTAAGAGAATTTCCATGCTCAAACTTCATTCCCCACCGGAACAACTCTCAATTTTCTCGCCAGTAACATTACTTGCCAGCTTTGGTGGGAGCGGCTTTATCTCCCCGGCGTCCGGCACATGGGGGAGTCTTGCGGCCCTGCCTTTGGCCTCATATATATTGTTTAATTACAGTAGCTTATATCTATTATGTTTAAGCTTTGCTTTATTTGTAGCTGGGGTGTGGGCATGTCGGGAATGGCTTATAGCTGTTGAAGGTCAGGATAATGACCCATCCATGATTGTGATAGATGAGGCCGCCGGTCTTAGCCTAGCGCTTGCTTTTGCCGAGATGAGTTTATTCAGCGTGTTTTTAGGTTTTGCCTTGTTCCGCCTATTTGATATTGCCAAGCCATGGCCTGTATCATGGCTGGAAAAGCGGTTTACCGGGGCTTTTGGTATTATGATTGATGATATGGCGGCAGGCCTTATTGCAGGTATTCTCTTATTTTTCATTCAAACATACGGATAAATGATGTTTAAAGCGGCTCTTATAGATAAAACAACTGACTTGCTGGAGAACTGCAAGCGACTCAATATTACCCTTACCACGGCTGAATCCTGCACAGGTGGCATGATATCCGCTCTTTTAACGGAAATTCCGGGCTCCTCTGCGGTTATCCATCAAAGTTATGTAACCTATGCCAATACAGCCAAGCACGCCATTTTAGGCGTTCCGACCGACATACTAAGAGATAAGGGCGCGGTGAGTGAAGAGGTTGTCAGAGCTATGGCAGAGGGCGCCGTGATGATTAGCGGTGCGAACATCAGCGTTGCTGTTTCAGGCATTGCCGGACCTGGCGGCGGCACACCAGACAAACCGGTTGGGACCGTTCACTTTGCGACACATTATAATGGTGAAACAGTTCATGATTGCCGGCATTTCGGTGATATTGGGCGCCACGACGTCCGTATGGCAACTGTAGAGCATGCTATTGATATGCTGGTTAACCATCTGAATTAGTTGAGTTTTATTTAACTGTATATTTCTAATGCACGATCTTCAAAGGCTGAGACAAATTTTTCGACGACGCGCCCCATCATAGGCTGAATAATTTGCCTTAATAACGGCACACCAAATTCAAAATCCAGATAAAAATGAATATCCGAGCCTTCCGGCGTATCTGTAAACGTCCACCGATTGTCTAATTGACGAAATGGCCCATTTGCTTGTGCAACATGAATAGAGCGTGCCTCTGCATCCAGAGAAATCTTACTGGTATAAGTTTCGCGGAGCATTTTATAGGAAACCCGCAAATCAGCATTCATGACAGATTGTCCATTTGCCCCCTCAATGATGGAAACCACCCGCGAAGCGGTGCAATATGGCACAAATTTGCTGTAATTATCCACATCGCGCACAAGGTCATACATTTGCTGTGCAGAAAAAGGGCTATGCCGGATGAGAGAAACTGCTTCCTTCAATCTGACTACACTTGTCGTGCCTGCTGAGCTTCTCTTGCTGCTTTAAGCTTGGCAAAATCCTCATCTGCGTGATGTGACGAGCGCGTTAGCGGCGTTGCGGAGACCATCAAAAATCCTTTGGCACGCGCCATTGTCGCATAGGACTCAAATTCATCTGGCGTCACAAACCTGTCAATGGGCGCATGTTTTCGGGTTGGCTGCAAATATTGCCCGATTGTGATGAAATCAATATCGGCCGCGCGCATATCATCCATTACCTGCATAACTTCCTCACGGCTTTCACCAAGCCCGACCATAATGCCGGATTTAGTAAAAATCGTCGGGTCAATATCCTTCACGCGCTGTAACAGGCGCATTGAATGGAAATACCGCGCTCCGGGGCGGATATTCAGATAAAGCCGCGGTGTTGTTTCCAGATTATGATTGAAAACATCAGGCCGCGCCTCAACCACAATCTCCAATGCACCTTCTTTTCTGAGAAAATCAGGCGTCAGGATTTCAATGCTCGTCTCCGGCGAGGTGGCGCGAATAGCATAAATCGTATCGGCAAAATGTTGCGCCCCCCCATCATCGAGGTCATCTCTATCAACTGAGGTAATAACGATATGACGCAAGCCAAGCTTGGCAACAGCATCAGCGACCCTTGCCGGCTCATCCGTATCCAACGGAAGCGGCATACCCGTGCTCACATTGCAAAATGCACAGGCACGGGTACAAATCTCGCCCATAATCATCATTGTGGCATGTCGTTGTGACCAGCATTCGCCAATATTTGGACAGGCAGCTTCCTCGCAGACCGTTACAAGATTATTATCTTTGATGATTTTCTTGGTTTCTGCATAAACCCCGGCCTCCGGCCCTGCACCGGGCGCCTTGGCGCGAATCCAAGACGGCTTGCGCAAGACTTCACTGTCCGGACGATTGGCCTTTTCCGGATGGCGGGGGCGTTTATCAGGTGTAAGGTTGTCTATAAGCACTGTCATAAACAACTATATATATCAATTTCTTTGGAATTTTAAGATTAATCGGCTTTTGGTATCAAAATTACCGTTTCATCTACAGCCGAGAAGCCGAGCACATCGCGTACACGCTCATCCAGATAATCCGGATCAGGCGTTGGGCCGGAAAGCAAGTCAATACGCGCTAATAATTCGGCATTGGCTGACTGAATCGCCTGCAATTCTGTCTCTTTTTCGGCCCGTTGCTTGCTTAACTCACCCCACGCGAAATAACCGCGATCACCCTGCAATGCATGATAGGTGAGATAGCTCCCTAAAAGCGCCATGCAAAATGGCATAACCAGAAAACGTAAGCGCAAAGGTTTACGTCCGACAGTATGAGGCGTCACTGGTGATGTTGAAAAACGAATCATCATAATGAACACAGAGAATCACAAAGTGATTCGTTCGGTCAAGGTGAAACTGATTCGAGCCTTAAGAAAGTCTCATGGGAACCTAGGAAATCGACCCGTTATAAACTGCCGTATCGCCCAGCATCTCTTCAATCCGAATGAGCTGGTTATATTTGGCGAGCCTGTCTGAACGTGCCAGCGAGCCGGTTTTAATCTGCCCACAATTGGTTGCAACGGCCAGATCAGCAATGGTTGAGTCTTCTGTTTCGCCCGAACGATGAGACATAACAGCGGTATATCCTGCTTTATGCGCCATCTCTACTGCCTCCAGCGTTTCGCTCAAAGTCCCGATTTGATTAACCTTCACCAAAATAGAATTGGCGACGCCCATGTCGATGCCCTTTTTCAGGCGCACAGGATTGGTGACAAATAAATCATCGCCGACCAGTTGCACATCATCACCGATAGCGGCGGTGAGCACGGCCCAACCTTCCCAATCATCCTCGTCCATACCGTCTTCAATTGATTTAATCGGATAGGCTTTCACCAAGTCTTGATAATAGCCGACCATCTGGTCGGCAGTGAGTTTCTTGCCCTCACCGGCCAGATGATAAACACCATCCTTATAAAATTCGGTTGAGGCGGCATCAAGTGCCAAGGTCATATCTGTGCCGGGCTTATAACCGGCTTTTTCTATGGCCTTCATCACATAATCCAGCGCCGCTTGTGTGGAGGCTATATTCGGCGCAAACCCGCCTTCATCACCAATCCCTGTAGACAGACCGTCGGCAGTCAGCAACCCACGAAGCGCATGGAACACTTCAGCACCCATCCGCACGGCCTCGCTGAGACTTGAAGCCGAGACGGGCTGAATCATAAACTCCTGAATATCAATCGGGTTATCCGCATGTGCGCCACCATTAAGAATATTCATCATTGGCAACGGCATAATATGCGCTTGAGTACCCCCGACATAGCGCCATAGAGGTAAACCAAGACTGTCTGCCGCCGCTTTCGCCACAGCCAAGGATACGCCAAGAATTGCATTGGCGCCGAGGCGGGCTTTATTATCCGTTCCGTCCAGCGCAATCAGCGTGCGGTCAATATGTTGTTGTTCCAGCGCATCAAAGCCGCTCAGTGCCTGAAAAATTTCCTGATTAACGGCATTTACGGCGTTCAAGACGCCCTTACCATTATAACGGTCGCCGCCATCGCGCAGTTCGACAGCTTCAAACGCGCCTGTTGAGGCACCCGATGGCACACCGGCGCGACCAAAGCCGCCATCCTCAAGCAAAACATCCACTTCAACCGTCGGATTACCCCGACTGTCAATGATTTCGCGTCCAATAATATCTATAATTGCTGTCATATTCTTTCCGTTTCACCTGTTGGGTGTGTCTTACCGAAAATTTAAAAAATGTGCAAATACATCCAGAGTTATTGACCTGTCTCGCCGCACTGCTAGTAATGAAGCATGACAGATTCTCGGACTGCATTGGTGCTGTTTTCAGGTGGGCAAGACTCCACTGTATGTCTGGCGCATGCGCTGGCAACTTATAGTCATGTTGAGACAGTCGGCTTTGACTATGGTCAAACGCACAGTATCGAATTGGAATGCCGGCTGGATGTGCTGGCGCAATTACGCGCCGCCTTCCCTGATTGGGCGGCAAGGTTAGGCGATGACCATGTGCTGGCCCTGCCCGCATTGGCAGATATTGGCGGCACGGCATTGACAGGTGACGGAGAAATCCGGGTTTTGGAAAACGGCCTCCCCTCGACTTTCGTACCGGGGCGCAATTTGCTGTTTCTGACCTATGCGGCGGCGATAGGCTATCGGCGCGGGCTGTCGGTTTTGATTGGCGGCATGTGCGAGACAGATTATTCAGGCTACCCCGATTGCCGCCGCGACACGCTTGACCATCTTGCTCAAGCGATATCGGCAGGAATGGATGCCCCCCTTGAGATTGAAACCCCGCTTATGTATCTCGACAAAGCCACGACATGGGCTATGTCAGAGACATTGGGCGGTGAAACGCTGGTTGAGCTAATCCGCGAGGCCACACATAGCTGTTATCGCGGTGATCGCACCACCCGTCACGCTTGGGGTTATGGCTGTAATGACTGCCCCGCCTGCGAGCTTCGTTCCAAGGGATATGAACAATGGCTGGAGGAAAATAAAGGCACAAGGAAAAAAGGATAACATGACCTATAGCGTGAAAGAGATTTACTACACCTTGCAAGGCGAAGGCGCACAATCCGGGCGTCCGGCAGTATTTTGCCGCTTTGCCGGCTGCAATCTCTGGTCAGGACTTGAAGCTGACCGCGCCGAGGCGGTTTGCACTTTTTGCGATACGGACTTCATCGGCACAGATGGGGAGAATGGCGGCAAATTCACCACGGCTGAAGAGCTTGCCGATAAAATCGCCACGCTTTGGCCGGATAAAGACGCATTGGCTGATGCTTATGTTGTGTTTACGGGTGGTGAGCCGCTTCTTCAATTGGATACGACGCTGTTGGAAGCGTGCAAGGCGCATGGTTTTGAGACAGCCGTTGAGACCAATGGCACGCAAATCGCGCCTGCTAATCTGGATTGGATATGCGTCAGCCCGAAGCCGAACAGCCCCCTGGCGCAAGATCGCGGGCATGAGCTGAAATTCGTTTACCCGCAGGACACACTCTCCCCTTATGAATTTGCCGATTATGATTTTGAGCATTTCTTTATCCAGCCCATGGAGGTTGAAGATGAAGAGGCCTATCACCACAATATTCAGGCGAGCATTGTGTTTTGCTTGCAAAACCCGCAATGGAGGTTGAGCTTGCAGACGCATAAAATTATCGGCATTTCATAGCATGTGTCTTTATTGACGATTTCGTGCGGATGGGGCATAAGCCCTGAACACCCTTTTTGTTTGGGGAAAAAATGCAACTGACACGTGAATTTTGTTTTGACGCGGCGCACTGCCTCGAGAGTTATGACCCCGGCCATCCCAACCGCCGGATACACGGTCATTCATTTCGTGTGCGCGTGACTCTGACGGGCATGCCGAACGACAAAACCGGACAGATTGTTGACCTTGCCGAATTCGGCACGATTTTGGAACATCTGCGCGAGCAACTTGACCATCATATGCTGAACGAGATTGACGGGCTGGAAACCCCGACGCTGGAGAATATTTGTCTCTGGCTTTGGGAACACCTGATGCCTGACCTGCCGGATTTGAGCGCGGTGGAAGTTTTCCGCGACAGCCTTGGTCAGTCCTGCCTTTATCAGGGAAGTCGTCATGTCAACTGAGGGGTCAACT
>DJZB01000068.1:39282-86257 GCA_002450335.1 Rhodobiaceae bacterium UBA6963 | reverse complement strand
GTCAACTGAGGGGTCAACTAAAGAGGGAAGCGACACAACCGGCAGCACCATGCTTGGGCAGCAAACGCCCATGCCCAATTCGCCCGATGAGGCGGTGCTGGAGCGTGTGCCGAACCCGCATCCCGACACAATTTATGTTGCGCGTTTTGCCGTGCCGGAATTCACCTCGATTTGCCCGAAAACGGGACAGCCGGACTTTGCCCGCCTGATTATTGACTATGTGCCGGAAAAGTATTTGGTCGAAAGTAAAAGTTTTAAGCTTTTTATGGGCAGTTTTCGCAACCATGGCGCGTTTCATGAGGACTGCACCATTGAGATTGCCAAACGCCTGATAACCTGCATGGAACCGCGCTGGCTGCGGATTGGCGGCTACTGGTATCCGCGTGGCGGCATCCCCATTGATGTGTTTTACCAGACCGGCGACCCACCTGCCGACCTTTACATTCCTGCACAAGATGTCGCACCCTATACGGGGCGTTAAATTTTTGCTAATAGTTATGAGCAGATGCGGAACGTCATCTGCGGGTGCTAAGAATACCCAACACTAGGCCGCAATTTGTATTGCGTATGTGGCTTGATGCGATTTCTGATAACAGAAAAAGCATTAAGCCTTTTTTTATGAATATGCGGAAAACTCGTTCACCCAACAAACTAACTCACTGTGTCGTGCAACACTTTAAGCTGACTGAGCAAATCGCGCGCGCCGCTAAGGGGCAAGCAACTCGGCGCGTCACAAAGCGCGCTATCCGGCTCGGGGTGGAATTCTAAAAATACGCCATTCGCGCCGGCCGCCACCGCCGCTTTTGCCAGCACCGGCACACCCTCGCGCCGCCCACCGGTTGACGCACTGCCCCCCTGAGCATTGGTTGTGCGTGGGTCAGCACCGGGAAGCTGAACCGCATGGGTGGCATCCATCGTCACCGGCACGCCGAGCTTCTTCATCTCGGCAATGCCAAGCATATCGACAATCAGATTATTATAACCAAAACTCGTGCCGCGCTCGCACAGGATAATCTGTATATCGGGCACAACCTCGCGGGCTTTGGTGATGATGTTCGCGCAATCCCACGGCGCCAAAAACTGCGCCTTCTTAACATGCAACCACCCTTGTTGCGCGCCCACGGCCTCTGCCGCCGCGACAACCAAATCTGTCTGGCGCACCAAAAACGCCGGCAGTTGCACCACATCGGCAATCGCCGCAACGGGTTCGGCTTGCTCGGGCGTGTGCAGGTCGGTCACAATCGGCACATTATGCGTGGCCTTGACCTTGGTGAGCATGGCAAGCCCGTCCGCCTGCCCCGGCCCGCGATAGCTGCTCACGGAGGAGCGATTGGCTTTGTCAAAACTCGCCTTGAAAATATACGGCAAGCCCAAATCGGCGCAGATGGATTTCAACTCGGCACAGACCTCCAGCGCCAGCGTCTCATCCTCCAGCACATTCAGCCCTGCCATCACAACCAAAGGCGTGCCATCACCAATCGCGATATTCCATTTATCAAGTTTCATTTGCATCACGACTGTATCCTATACAAGACGGCTCTGGTTGAGCGCCGCCTCAATGAAAGACGAAAATAACGGGTGCGGTTCAAAAGGCCGCGACTTTAACTCCGGGTGATACTGAACACCAATATACCACGGGTGATCTTTAAACTCGACAATCTCCGGCAATAAGCCGTCCGGCGAGACACCCGAAAACACCAGCCCCGTCGCCTCAAGCTGTTCGCGGTACGCCATATTCACCTCATAACGGTGACGGTGACGTTCGGATATCATCTCACTGCCGTAAATATCAGCGACCTTACTGCCCGCCGCAAGCCGCGCCTGATACGCACCCAGCCGCATCGTACCGCCCATATCAACATCAATGCCACGGGTTTCAAGCTGGTCGTCCTTCATCCATTCAGTCATCAGGCCAATCAATGGCGAGCCATTGCCGCCAAATTCGGTGGAACTGGCATCTGTAATGCCGGCAAGGTTACGCGCAGCTTCCAAAACCGCCATCTGCATGCCAAAGCAAATGCCAAAATATGGCACGTTGCGGGTGCGGGCAAAATGCGCGGCGGCAATCTTGCCCTCCGACCCGCGCTCACCAAAACCGCCCGGCACCAAAATGCCGTTTACCTTCTCCAAATAAGCCGCGGCATCCTCACGCTCAAAAACCTCTGCATCCTGCCACTCAAAATTCACCCGCACACGATTGGCAATGCCACCATGTTGCAACGCCTCGGTGAGCGACTTATAGGCATCTTTCAGTTCAGTATATTTGCCGACAATCGCAATATTCACCTCACCTTCGGGTGCGCGAACCGGCTCCACAACCCGCCGCCATCGCGTCAGGTCAGGTGCGGGGGCATCGCTCATGCCAAATGACTCCAACACCTCAGTGTCCAGCCCCTCCATGTGATAGGCCTCCGGCACGGCATAAATCGTATCAACATCCTGCGCCATAATGACGGCGCTTTCGCGCACATTACAAAACAGCGCGATTTTGCGTTTCTCGCCTTCAGGTATCGGGCGATCACAACGGCACAGCAAAATATCCGGCTGAATACCGATAGAGCGCAATTCCTTGACAGAGTGTTGCGTCGGTTTGGTCTTCATCTCTCCCGCCGCCGGAATATAGGGCAGAAGGGTCAGGTGAATATAAATGCAATGACTGCGCGGCAGGTCATTCCCCAACTGGCGAATGGCCTCAAAAAACGGCAGACCTTCAATGTCGCCAACCGTGCCGCCAATCTCGCAAAGGACAAAATCGACATCGTCGGTTTCCGAACGGACAAAAGCCTTAATCGCGTCCGTCACATGCGGGATAACTTGCACCGTGCCACCAAGATAATCCCCGCGACGCTCGCTGGTGATAATCTGCTGGTAAATCTGCCCGGTAGTGACGTTATCGCCCTTACTGGCCGGAACGCCCGTAAAACGCTCATAGTGACCGAGGTCAAGATCCGTCTCGGCGCCATCGTCGGTGACAAACACCTCGCCGTGCTGATAGGGACTCATCGTGCCGGGGTCAACATTAAGATAAGGGTCGAGTTTCCGCAGTTTTACAGAATAGCCACGCGCTTGAAGCAATGCCCCAAGTGCTGCTGATGCCAGGCCTTTTCCGAGTGAGGAAACCACGCCGCCGGTGATGAAGATAAATCGCGCCATGGGTGGACAGAATACATAGTCCTATCGAGTCGTGCGAGAGGAAAATGCATCGAAACAAAAAATCTTGGGGTTTATTCCGATACAGGCGGAAGCGGAATGTCTGACTGTGTGCCGGAAGAACCGACAGGAGGATCAATTTCAGGCATAAGAGGTGCCGGAGCCGTCTGCTCATCAATCTCAGTCGGGACATATCCCTCTAAGATAGACTCACGCCCGGACATGCTTCCCAAAACTGTCAGGCCAATACTGGTCAGGAAAAACACAAATGCCAGAATTGTCGTCATTTTAGTCAGCGCATTGCCAACACCACGGCTGGAAAACATGTTGCCGCCGCCACCGCCACCAATACCAAGCGCACCGCCCTCGGAACGCTGTAAAAGCACCAGAACAATCATGGCAAGTGTGATAATCAGATGAATGACCAAAAGGGTCGCGGACATGTTTAACTCCTGAAATTTGCTTGGATTTACCCTAATTAGGCACTAATGAAAAGAAAAATCTGAGCGTAAATGATTTTAAACAGACCTGAGAATAGTTGTAAAATCCTTAAATGACAGGCTCGCGCCGCCAACTAGAGCTCCATTAACGTTTTCAAGCGCTAAAATATCTGAAGCGTTCGCCGCCGAAACAGACCCCCCATAAAGAATTTTAAACTTAGCACCTTCTTTTGGATGAAGTTTCAATAAAGTTTTACGCAAATGAGCATGTGTCCTGAGGATGTCGGCAGGTTTTGGTGTGCGCCCGGAACCAATAGCCCAGACAGGCTCATAAGCAATCAATGTACTTTGTGGGGTGGCAGAGGAAGGTATAGACCCACGTAACTGGCGACCGACAACTTGCAAGGTTTGACCTTTATTAAATTGCTGGCGTGTTTCCCCTACACAGATTATTGACTGCAACCCCTGCTCGATGACTGCTTGAGCTTTTTGACGGACCTGCTTGTCGGTTTCATCATATCCTGCTCGGCGCTCGGAATGCCCGACAATCACAGCCTTAGCTCCCGCATCTTTCAACATGGAGGCACTAACATCTCCTGTATACGCGCCGGATGCCGCGACATGACAGTTTTGCGCGCCGATCTTGAGTTTTGAGCCTTTTATCGCTCCACCTGCACGGCCAATCAAGGTTGCTGGTGGGCAAATCATCACGTCAGCGGCAATTTTGTGCTTATCAAGAAAATCGGCAAATCTGCTAACCAACTTTACTTCTTTGCCAGAACCGTTCATTTTCCAGTTCCCGATAATTGCAGGTCTTATGGGCATAAATGCTACCCCTCAATGTTGCTTTTGAGTTTAGTTTTAAGTATCTGGCTTAAGCATGTCATCTTTTTCTGTGATTCATCAACATTGAAACCACAAATAGAACTATAGACGCGCCATCCTTTGCTTGTTTTTACCTATCGCAAACTTTATGATGCGGCAAAATTCTGGCGTCCCAAGGAGTTATCATGCTGACACAAATCAGAAAAATATTTAGCGGAGTGCTCGGCTTTGCGCTCATCGGACTGCTCGTTATTGCTTTTGCCGCATGGGGCGTTGCCGATATGTTTGACATGGTCGGACGCGGTAGTGTTGCCAAAGTGGGAAGTCAAAAAATACCTACCAATGAGTTCCGCTTTCGTTTAGCGCAACAAATGGACCAGATTTCACGCGAGCTTAATGAGCCACTCACCATTGAACAAGCAAGAACATTCGGTGTTGACCAGCAAGTTCTTGGCCGAATGATTACTCTCGCCACCTTAAATGAAGCCACCGACGAGTTGGGTTTGGATGTCAGTGATGATTATATAAGAGGCGAGATTATCAATGACCCAAGCTTCGCCGGGCCGGGGGGTGGTTTTGATACCCCTACATTCCGTCGTCTTCTTGCGCTTAATGGTTTAACAGAAAAAGTATTTGTGCGCGACAGACGCAACAATAAAACACGAGAGCAAATGCTCGGTGCGATTTCATATGCCACTGTGTTTCCGGCTAAGTTAAATGAGATTATTTACACGCACTCGCTTGAAACCCGAAAAGTTGAATATATCCTCATACAGCCGGATATGGCAGGCGTAATTGGGGACCCTTCTGAAGACGAACTGCGTACGCTTTACCAGCAAGTGCCAAATATCTTTACTGAGCCGGAGCGACGCACAGCCACAATCTTGAACCTCTCACCGAGCAATCTCATTGATACAATCACCATAACGGAAGATGAGTTAAGAGAAGAGTATGAAATCCTTCAGGATGATTACATTAATGCCGAAACGCGTGAAGTTAACCAACTGGTTCTGACTGATGAAATCGAAGCCCAAAAAGCAAAAGATATTCTGGCGTCAGGAAAAGAGTTTGAAGATGTTGCCAAAGCACTGAATCAAAAAATCTCAGATACTGATTTAGGTGAAGTGGCGCGCGGGGATTTTATTGCCGAAGAGTTGGCTGACCTAGCCTTTAGTCTTGAGGAAGGCCAAACAAGTGGAATTGTCGACGGCCCACTTGGAAAAGTCGTCATGAAAGTGCGGAAAATCAATGCACAAACTTCACAATCATTCGAGGATATAAAAGAGGAAATTAGACAAAAATTGGCTCAGGAAAAAGCCGAAGATGATTTGGTTGTTCTCTCCGAAAATATTTATGACAGTCTGTCAGGTGGAAGTTCGCTTGAGGCTTTGTCAGAGGAAAGTAATCTCGAATTGCTTCGCGTAGAAAACATTTCCCGCGACGGCGCACTGGAGAACGGCTCAGTCATTGATGTAATTGGCAAAAAAGAAAAAGTGATGAGCCGTATTTTTGAGTCCGATATGGGTCAAGAGGCCAGTGCAGTTGAACTTGAAGACGGGAGCCTGCTCTGGATTCGTGTTGATGGTATCATGCCAGAGCGCGTAAGTCCCTTTGAGGATGTGCGTGAAAAAGCAACTCAACAATGGAAGTCCAGAGAACGCCGTGCCTTGCTTGAAGGCTTAGCTGAACATATTGTCAGTGAGGGCAATAAGGGCAAGAAATTTTCTACCCTTGCAGGTGAAGTAGGAAAATCGCCAATTACATCACCTGCCGTTAATAGACAAACAGATGATGAGACCTTTTCCAGGCAAGCTGTCAGGAAGCTTTTTGTCGCTGAAGAAGGGGCATTCACTTGGAGCCAAGTTGGTTTCGGTGAAAGCCTGATCGTCATGCGTGTGGCTGAGATTGTAAGGCCGGACCTCGACAATGAAATTATGCTGAGTGCTTTTATGTCATCCGCCAGCCAATCGGTGAATGATGCCGTGCTCACACAGCTTATCCGAGATTTTCAAAATGAATTTGGTGTGAGTGTTGATAATCAGACATTGGAAGCACAGCTTGGCAACTTCCAACAATGACCGACAAACTTTCATCCACCTTGGCACCTGCTCGGGCTGATTTTGAGAAAGCCTATAATGAAGGAAAATCTCAACTTGTAAGTCGGAAATTAAGCAGCGATCTTGAGACGCCCGTTTCAGTATATTTAAAACTTTGTCAAAATGAGACTTACAGTTTCTTGATGGAGTCCGTCCAAGATGGTGAAATCAGAGGACGCTATTCCATGATTGGCTTCGCCCCGGAAATGAGTGTCAAAGTTGTCGAGGGTACAGCCTATCTTAATCAAGATGCATTAACCGATCCGATGGCTTATGAAGCCCTTCCGGGAAACCCCGTTGAAGAACTCGGCGTACTTTTACAGCAAAATCAGATTGAAATGCCTGAAGACATGCCGTCAATGGCGGCTGGGTGGTTCGGCTATATGGCATATGACATGGTTCGTTATATGGAGACACTACCCTCGCAGAACCCTGATATTCTTGGACTTCCGGAAAGTATTTTCATCCGACCATCTATTGTTGTGGTTTTTGATGACGCAACGGACACCATGCAGATTGTAACCCCCATCTATCCACGCACTGAAATGAGTGCTGATGAGGCTTATGATTTGGCAACGCAAAGACTCAGCAATATTTTTGAGCAACTGCAATCAGCATCACCAAAGAATGATTTTGAAAACATGTCATCTCTGCAGGAGCCGACATCCAATATGAGCCGTGACGCCTATCTAGATATGGTTGCAAAGGTCAAAGAATACATTGTGGCCGGAGATATTTTTCAAGGTGTTGTCAGCCAACGGTTTAGCACGCCCTTTTCTCTGCCGCCATTTGAGCTTTATCGCTCCTTGAGGCGGGTCAACCCATCCCCCTATCTGTTTTATCTAAAAATGGATGATTTTTCTCTAGTCGGATCCAGCCCGGAAGTACTTGTTGGCCTTACAGGCAAACAGGTTAATATCCGCCCGATTGCCGGCACGCGAAAAATCGGCAAAAACCGTGCAGAAAACCTGTCCATAGCCGAGGATTTGCTGGCTGATGAAAAAGAGCGTGCCGAGCATTTAATGTTGCTTGATTTGGGTCGTAACGACGTCGGGCGCGTGAGTGAAAAAGGCTCTGTTGAGGTAACAGAAGCATTTTCTATTTTGCAGGCCTCACACGTCATTCATATTATCTCTAATGTCATAGGTACATTGTCAGAAGATTGTGACTTTATTGATGCGCTGATGGCAGGCTTTCCGGCTGGAACAGTCTCAGGTGCCCCGAAAATTCGGGCCATGGAAATTATTGACGAGCTAGAGCCGGAAAAAAGAGGTGTTTATGCAGGCTGTGTAGGTTATTTTTCAGCTGGTGGAGATATGGATACCTGCATTACGCTACGCACGGGGATTGTTAAGGATAACCAACTTTATGTTCAAGCCGGTGCCGGCGTGGTTTATGACTCCGTCCCCGAAATGGAATATGAAGAGACCGTCAACAAGGCTATGGCACTATTTAGAGCAGCCGAAGCAGCCATAGAACAGAATAAATCTGATTGATTAGAAACATGATATTACTCATTGATAATTATGATAGTTTTACATTTAATATTGTTCATTTCTTGAGTGATTTGGGCATGGATACACATGTTGTACGCAATGACAAAATCACCCCTCAGGAAGCCCTGGATATGTCGCCCGAGGCCATTGTTATTTCTCCCGGTCCATGCACACCTAATGAGGCGGGTATCTGTCTTGATTTAATTAAAGCGGCAGCACAGGCTGATAAGCCCGTGCCCGTTTT
Source organism: Rhodobiaceae bacterium UBA6963 (assembly GCA_002450335.1). Taxonomy (GTDB): domain Bacteria; phylum Pseudomonadota; class Alphaproteobacteria; order RS24; family RS24; genus Micropelagius. The sequence continues at coordinate 78,006 of DJZB01000068.1, read as the reverse complement.
TGGTATATGTCTAGGACATCAATCTATTGGTCAGGCTTTTGGTGGTGATGTTATCTCTTGTCATGAGATTAAACACGGCAAACTCAGTAAGATTACCCATAATGAAAAAGGGCTGTTTGAAGGTCTGACAAGCCCTTTAAATGTTACCCGTTATCACTCACTTGTTGTCTCACCCGATAATCTACCAGAATGCCTGGAAGTCACTGCGCGAACGGATGATGGAATTATTATGGGCATTTCTCATAAAAGCCTACCCATTCACAGTGTTCAATTTCATCCTGAAAGCATTGCAACCCAACAAGGTCATAATTTGTTGGCAAACTTTCTGACTTCGGCAGGGTGTTCGCCTTCTGCACCTCCCCGCGCACATAATCTTAAGCTGGAAATTCTCTCATGAGCGATATCGACACAATGAAACCGTTTATGTCCGTTTTGGCCACCGGCAAAAGCTTGACCAAACAAGAAGCTGGAGACGCTTTTAAAACCATTTTAAGCGGCGCGGCAACGCCCGGTCAAATCGGTGCTTTTTTGATGGCGCTCAGTCAGCGCGGTGAAACCCTTGATGAGTTGTTGGCAGGCGCCGAACTCATGCGTGAACTAGTTGTCCCCGTAGATGCTCCGGATAACGCCATTGATACATGTGGGACAGGCGGAGATGCAGACAGCGCCGGTGGCGGAACATATAACATCTCCACAGCCGTCGCTTTTGTCCTCGCTGGATGCGGCGTTCCCGTTGCCAAACATGGCAATCGTTCTCTCAGTTCAAAGTCTGGATCATCAGAAGTATTAGAACAAATGGGCGTTAACTTGAGCTTACCTCCTGAACGCATCAGCACCTGCATCCATGAGGCAGGTATGGGCTTTATGTTCGCGCCCGCTCACCACAGCGCCATGAAACATGTCGGCCCTGTACGCGCAGAATTGGGCATACGCACCATTTTTAATTTGCTTGGCCCACTGTCCAATCCGGCTGCAGCAAAATATCAGCTTATGGGCGTTTTCGATGATAAATGGTTAACCCCTTTGGCAGAAACGCTTAAAGGACTTGGCTCTCAAAAAGCTTGGGTCGTTCACGGCTCTGACGGGCTTGATGAAATTACCACGACCGGACCAACCTCTGTCGCGGCTCTCGAAGATGGCACAGTTCGCCGGTTTGACGTATCGCCGGAAGATGCCAAACTCCCAAGAGCTAAGCCGGAAGATTTGCGTGGCGGCACACCGAAGGAAAACGCCGCCGCCATGAAAGCACTCCTTTCAGGCGAGAAATCAGCCTATCGGGACATCGTAGTATTGAACAGCGCCGCAGGGCTTATTGTTGCCGGTCAAGCAGAAGATCTGGAAAATGGCGCACGTATGGCAGAACAAGCAGTTGACACCGGTAAGGCCAAAGCTGCCCTGGATAAACTCATCGAGATTTCACAACAGGGCTGATATGACAGACATCCTGCAAAAAATTTCAGATTATAAAAAGCAAGAAATTGCGGCTGCTAAATCCTCAATGCCGCTGGAAAAAATTATTACCAAGGCCGAAACCGCGCATAGTGTGCGAGGTTTTGAAGCCGCCTTACGTGCAAAGCGCAATCAGGGCAAAACAGGATTAATTGCAGAAATTAAGAAAGCCAGCCCGTCCAAAGGTCTCATCCGGGAAGATTTTAACCCGGCCCTTTTAGCGAAAGCATATGAAGAAGGCGGTGCCGCATGTCTTTCAGTATTGACCGACACCCCAAGCTTTCAGGGCGCCCCGGCGTTTCTTGGTCAAGCACGTGATGCCTGCGCCCTCCCCGTCTTGCGTAAGGACTTCATGTTTGACACCTATCAAGTCACTGAAGCCCGCGCCTGGGGCGGCGATTGTATCCTTATCATCATGGCGGCAGTTACTGACGCTGAAGCGCAAAACTTAAAAGCCGCCGCCCTAGACTGGCAGATGGATGTCCTGTTTGAGGTGCATGATGAGGCTGAACTGACACGCGCTTTAAAACTCAAACCTTCATTGCTGGGAATCAACAACCGTAATCTCAGGGATTTCTCGGTGAGCCTTGAAACTACATTACAACTCTGCAAAATGGTGCCTGATGATTGCCTTGTCGTCAGTGAAAGTGGGATTTACACCCCTGATGATTTGAAACTTCTTGCCAATGCCAACATCACAACCGTGCTTGTTGGTGAAAGCTTAATGCGCCAACAGAATCTGAGTGAAGCAACAAAAATATTACTTTCTTAAAAATCGTGCTTGACAGATTCGCATGAACCAAACTAGAACATTTATGTTGATGTTTTGTTCTATTTAGTGCTTACCATCGTTACTGGTGTGAAGCACATTTAGCAATTTTTAGATATTAACTTAATGGAGCCAGCATTTAAGGAGCCCGCTATGCTAACCAATAAGCAGTATGAATTATTGATGTTTATTAGTGAACGACTTAAAGAGAAAGGCGTAGCGCCTTCTTTTGATGAAATGAAAGAAGCCTTGGATTTGCGCTCCAAATCAGGCATTCACAGATTAATTACCGCTCTGGAAGAACGAGGTTTTATCCGCAGACTTGCACACCGCGCACGCGCACTTGAAATCATCAAAATGCCGGATGCTGCGTCACCAAGTCTTGCAATATCAAATCATATCCCTGCCCCGATGGAGGCTGAGGCTTCCAATGACAATAATTCCGTCAGCTTATGCGTGATGGGTCGTATTGCTGCAGGCACGCCCATTGAGGCCATTCAAGAAGAAACGCATCGCATTAGCGTACCATTGGAAATTATGCGCAGTGGTGAGCATTATGCTTTGGAAGTTAACGGTGACTCCATGATTGATGCAGGTATTCTGGATGGAGACACAGCAATTATTCAACGCAGTGACTCAGCAGAAAGCGGGGACATTGTGGTTGCACTTGTTGAAGAACATGAAGCCACACTGAAAAGATTGCGCCGTAAAGGTGATATGATTGCTCTGGAAGCTGCCAACCCTGCCTACGAAACAAGGTTGTTCAAATCCAATCAGGTGCGTGTCCAAGGTCGGCTTGTTGGCATAATCAGAAAATACTAAAGCCTAATTCAACCAAATTCTTTTTTTATTTTTTAATCCACCGGCATAATGGGTGGGTACATCACTGCCTATTTTGAATTCATAAAATAACGTCTCTCCAGGTTTTGACATTTTTCTATGAAATACCAATGGACAAGAGAACGTCTTTTTATTTCTGGTAGCTAAAATAACCATATCTGCCTTGATACACGCCTCAGCTATTGCTGAACTTTTGTAAACGACAGCTAGCCGCTTATCTTTTATAGGAAGGTAACAAGCAGCTTTTACGCAAACCTTCTGTACCTCTTTAGCTTTGCGGTCATCGCCGGCACTCAGCAACCAGCGGGACGGCACAAAGCTGTTTTTGGTTTTAGAGATGATCATAAATGAACCATCCAATTGACGTGCTGCCACATGACTGGCATTGCCGTTAATTATTAAATCCGGCTTTTTGCCCTGCCCCATCATGAGTGACACCACCAAAAGCACGGGCCACGCAACATGTCTCAATTTACTTTTAACCAGACACAGCCAAACTAAAGCTATACCAAACAATGGGAGTGCAAGCTTTGGCGAAGCGGCTATATACGTTACTGGAGCAGGAAGGGTAAGGCACCAATTGGCAGCTATAAGAGCTTGCTCAATCCCCCATTGCATAACCAAAAGCGGGGTTTCTTCCATCTGAAACGGCATGGCAATTAAAGCAACCATTGCCGCCGGCATAATCACGACCCCAAGTATCGGCATTGCCAGAAGATTTGCCAGAAGTCCATAGACACCAATCAGATTGAAATGGATAATCCCGACATAACCTGTTGTTAACCCCGCAATGATACTGGTCATAAACAAAGCAATAAAATAGAGCCAGACAAGCCGAAGATTTTTTTCAACAAGTCCAATCCGACGCTTTGGCCAAGGCATTAACCTTCCCCTGCCATAGACCTCATAAAAAGCAACCAATGCCACAACAGCTGAGAAAGACATTTGAAAACTTGCCTGCATCACGGATTGCGGCGCAATGAGCAAAACCGCTAAAGCTGCCAGCGCGACATTACGCATTGTTAGTGCCGCACGCCCAAGAATAATGGCGAGAAACACCAATGACATCATGATGAAAGCGCGTTGTGTTGCCACCATCCCGCCAGAGATGAACAGATAAAAAAGTCCAAATGACCACGCAATAACAACCCGTAGGATGCGTGTATTGTGCGATTGAACCAGCACAGGAACAAAAGCGAATAACAGACCCGTTAGAGCATAGACCGTGCCGGCAAACATCGCCATGTGCATACCGGATATTGCGAGCATGTGTGCAAGACCGGTATGCCTGAGCGTTTCTCTGTCCGCGGGTTTTATCTGCCCACGCAAACCGGTAATTAATGCCGCGGCAATCCCACCTGCCGAAGGTGACATAACGGATGTGATACGATCCGAGAGTGCCAATCTTTTTTGTGATATCCAGAATGAGAAACGCTCTCTATGCGATATCTCAATTGAGGGATTTTCGAAGTTTTTACAATTAATGGATTTAAATTCTCGAATGAAACCAACAGCACCTTCTTGACGAAAATGTGATACAAAACGTGGCTCATAACCTTCAGGCCAAATTGCAAATTCACCGGGTCGGAGTTGAAGTCGAACCGACACCTCACATCCCGGATGGGTGTTTTCCAAGAAAGCCTGCTTTCCATAAACTCTCACCCGGTAAGGGCGGAAACGAGGATGAATTTTATCAGCCTCTACAACCTTTAAGATAAACAGACTTCCATTAACGCGCTTTTCTTGCCATTCAATAACCGCTTCAACATCTGTTGTAATCGGATATTTTAAAAATGGGCTATCAGCACGAGATGTCTCAAACTGTGCAAACAAAAAGCCTGCGGAAAAAATCATCAGCGATAAACCGACATATTTTAATGTCTGATGAGGCTGACGGACAGACAGCAAAATACCCAACCCTAACGCCGTTAAGGGAACAAGCATAATCGGCATGTCCATAGGTTCAAAAGGGAGACAGAAATAGATGATAATACCGATGGAGAAAATTACCGGTGTCCATAAAAAATATTGGCCTTTGAACCCGTCATGAAAAAGGGACATCAGTATATTAATTTTTGTTTTGATGACTGACGAACTCCTTGCTCTATGATATGAACGCAGAATTAACTAAGCTGGTAAACTTCTTTAACAGAGAGTTTCCACTATTAGGGCAGCCGTCACCAGCAACCGAGGCGTGTATTCAGGAGAACCACAAGCAATATGACTAGCTCTGAGACAAATATCATCACACGATTTGCCCCCTCGCCGACTGGTTATCTTCATATTGGCGGCGCCCGCACGGCTTTGTTCAGCTGGGCTTTTGCGCGTAAACATCAGGGAAAGTTTTTGCTCAGAATTGAAGATACAGACAGAGAGCGTTCTACTGAAGATGCAATACAAGCAATTCTGAGTGGCCTAGATTGGCTTCACCTGACACCCGACGCACCACCCGTGTATCAGCATCAAAATATTGAACGTCACCGTGAAGTCATCGAGCAGATGCTTAGCTCGGATCTCGCTTATAAATGTACTTGCACCAAAGATGCCCTTGATGAAATGAGAGAAAAGGCCAAAGCGGAGGGGAAACCTATTCGCTATGACGGCACATGCCGGAATAAATTAAGCGTTCCGGATGATTTGCCATTCACGGTTCGATTTAAAGCCTCACCAGAAGGTGCAACCATACTTGAAGACCTTGTTCAAGGATATGTAACCGTTGAAAACAACCAACTGGATGATCTCATTCTCCTGCGTTCAGACGGCACACCAACATATAATCTTTCAGTTGTAGTAGATGACCACGATATGGGCATCACGCATGTTATCCGAGGGGATGATCATTTGACAAATGCTGTACGGCAAAGTCAAATTTTTGATGCACTGAAATGGTCGCGCCCTGCATATGCCCATATTCCTCTTATTCATGGACCGGACGGCGCGAAACTTTCAAAACGTCATGGTGCGCTGGGTGTTGAAGCATATAAGGATATGGGGTTTCTGCCTGAAGCCATGAGAAATTATTTAGCAAGATTAGGTTGGAGTCATGGGGATGATGAGCTTTTTTCTACAGAGGAATTTATCAACTGGTTTGACATTGCCGCAATCGGCAAATCCCCCGCGAGACTGGACATGGAAAAGATGCAAGCCACAAATATTCATCACATTCAACAGGGTAATGAAGATATTCTAGCAGATATTGTTATGGAACGACTTGCGCTTTCCCAGGAATCTAAAGCCAAGCTCATGTCGGCTCTACCGATGATTAAAAAAACAGCCAAAAGCTTGGACAATCTCATAGACAATCTTCGGTTCCTATTCCTAGCACGCCCCATTGAGTTAAATGACAAAGCGTTACAAAGCCTGACAGAAGACAAACTGGTCAATGTTCGTAATGTCTTTCCGGCCCTTCAAAAACTTGAGGCGTGGGACGAAGATGGCATTGCTAATTTCTTCGGACAGTTTATGGAAGAAAATGAATTGAAATTAGGACAATTTGGCCCTGTCATGCGTAATATGCTGACCGGAAGCGGATCGCCATTGGGTGTCTATGATTTATTGCTTCTGCTCGGCAAAGAGGAAAGTCTTGCGAGACTGGAAGATGTTCTCTCAAATTGAAGAAAAAACCAGTCTGCCTATGGTATTTTTGCTTCAATTTAATTATATTGCCCTCAATCCACACCCCTTAAGGAGTTCAAATGAGCGAGCCTAAAGATGCGTCAGCCGCCAAGCTTGAGTCAGACGGAAACGACTATAACTTAAACGTTCATGGGGGGAGTATAGGCCCCAGCGTCATTGATGTCTCAGGCCTGTATGGTTCATCTGGTCAGTTCACATATGACCCCGGCTTCACCTCCACTGCGAGTTGCAAATCTTCCATTACCTATATTGATGGCGAGGAAGGCATTCTCCTGCACCGCGGTTATCCAATTGAACAATTGGCGGAAAAAGGCAATTTCATTGAGACTTGCTATTTGCTCATGCATGGCGAACTGCCAAATAATGATGAGCTACAGGAATTTGAACAAGCCATAACCATGCACACCATGGTTCATGAACAACTACAAAAATTTTATTCTGGCTTCAGGCGTGACGCTCACCCAATGGCAATAATGGTTGGTGTTGTTGGTGCTCTGTCTGCATTTTATCACGACAGTACGGATATCAACGACCCTGAACAGCGTAAAATAGCCAGCCGTCGCCTCATTGCTAAAATTCCAACTATTGCGGCAATGGCCTATAAATATCATATCGGTCAGCCCTTTGCTTACCCGCAGAATAATCTTAGCTATGCAGCTAACTTTCTGCATATGTGTTTTTCCGTTCCAAGTGAGCAAAGAGAAGTGAACCCTATTCTCGCCCGCGCTATGGACAGAATTTTTATTCTCCATGCCGACCACGAGCAAAACGCATCTACTTCAACCGTGCGCCTTGCAGGTTCTTCAGGTGCTAATCCTTTTGCATGCATTGCCGCGGGTATCGCTTGCTTGTGGGGACCGGCACATGGCGGCGCCAATGAAGCAGCACTTGATATGCTGGCTGAGATTGGCTCAGTTGAGCGCATCCCTGAATTTATTCAACGCGCCAAAGATAAGAATGACCCGTTCCGTCTGATGGGCTTCGGCCATAGAGTCTATAAAAATTATGACCCGCGTGCCCGTGTTATGCACAAAACTTGTCATGAGGTTTTGGGTGAGCTTGGCATTAAAGACGATCCATTACTTGATGTGGCAATGGAACTCGAACGTATTGCATTAAGCGATGATTATTTTGTGGAGAAAAAACTCTATCCAAATATTGATTTTTACTCCGGCATTACTCTTAAAGCTATGGGCTTCCCAACCACAATGTTTACAGTTTTATTTGCCCTTGCAAGAACTGTTGGCTGGGTATCTCAATGGAATGAAATGATTGAAGATCCAAGTCAAAGAATTGGCCGACCACGTCAGCTTTATATAGGTTCAACGCAACGCGATTACGTTCCTGTTGAAAAACGCTAACTAGTTAGAAAATCCAGTAATTGTTTTGCTGTCTCTGAACTTGGGTCATCAGTTTCAGTAGTCATAATATCTTTAAGAGCTTTAAACGCTTCAATCTGATTGTTGCGTGCTTCACTGTTCTCATCCAATAGGGGCTGCAATGCAGCTGATAAGTTCTCCGCTGTGCATCTGTGAAGGAGAAACTCCGGTATGACAGGCTTATCAAGTATAAGATTAGGCATAACAACAGAAGGGATTCTAGCAACCCTTATAACAAAGTAAGCCAGCCATCTTTCAATATCATAGCCTACGACAGTAGGCACCCCTGCCAACGCTAACTCCAAAGAAACTGTGCCAGAGGCAGCTAGAGCTGCCGTAGCACACCCAAAAAGACCAAGCTTGTCATCTTCTCCCTCAATCAAGGTTATCTGGAACTTCTCAAGCCCACTCTCTTTTTGCTTTAAAGCCTCTTCAATTTTATCGCGGATGTGAGGAACAGCAGGAATAAAGACTCTTAGGTTTTGCTTCTTATCTTCAAGCTTACGAAGTGTCTCTATAAAGGGCTCATTCAACCGATTAACCTCACCAACACGGCTGCCCGGCAGTAAAGCAAGAATTTTCTCTCCCTCAACAATGTTAAATTTATTTTTAAACGCTTTAACATGCTCATCAGTTGGCAAGTTTGCAACCGCAGGGTGGCCAACATATCGACATTCAGACCCATTAAGATACCGGTAAACACGCGGTTCAAAAGGAAGCAAAGCAAGAATAAGATTGTAATATGGCTTAATAGCTTTTGCCCGCCCCGGACGCCAGCCCCAAACAGTTGGCGCACCATATTTAATCATTGGCAAATCTGGTCTTGCCCGCCGAATACGCTTTGCGACGCGAACTGCGAACTCGGGGCTATCAATAAAAATAATGGCATCTGTATCAGATTGACTAATAGACTTAACTGTCTCATCTATCCGCCGATAAATTAATTTCAGTCGAGGCAGAATTTCTTGCAAACCCATCACTGATATATCTTCCATAGGGAAAACGGATTGGATGCCCGCTTTTGTCATTTCAATTCCCCCTACGCCGGAAAACTCAATATCCGGAACTCGACGTTTAAGAGCAGCGATTAATCTGGCGCCCAAAAGATCACCGGATGTTTCCCCTGCAATAATTGTTAAATGAAGACCCATCAGGGTTTTAAACCGATTAAGAACATACCAAGTTCATTTGCCCGCTTCATGCACGCATCTACGTCAATAAATTGGGTTGCTTCACCTGCATATGCGATGCCTGCAAGACCGGCAAAAGAAGCATTTTCAATAGTTGTTAGACCAATTGTCGGCATATCAATCCGGCGATCTTGATTTGGCTTAGGAAGTTTAACAAGCACCCCCTCGCGTTTCTTCAGACTACCTTTCATTTTCTGAGAAAGTTGTGCAACCCGCTTTAACATCTCATCCGTGCCCTCAGGCCCCTCCACTGCAAGAACCTGTCCACGACAGACAACACAACATTGACCAATATCCAAGTCACCTATTGCGTCGGTAACAATACGACCTCTATTGATATCAATATCATTACTCTTTGTAGGTTTGGATTTTGTCAAAACTCCTGTCGGCGCCATAATATCTTCAATAATATCATTTGCGGCAAGAATAGTAATGCCGTGTTTTTCAAATACACTGATAAGTATTCTCAAAACCGCATCATCGCCAATCCCGTTTTTTCTGGCTTGTAACGTTACACGCGTACAAAACTTCATGGTTTCCAAATCAGGAATAAAACTCAAAAGATTGGGCCGGGTTACCCCGCCCACAATCACAACTTCAGTACACTTGTTTTTTTTAATGGCTCGAAAAGTTTGTCCAAGTTGCTGAAGCGGAATTTTACAATCCACTTCCAGCCTTGAGTCATAGGCACCAATTATGCCAAAGACACAAACATCATAACCTTGATTTCGTGCTGCCTTGATAACCATACCGGGTAAGGCGCCATTCCCAGCAATAACACCCAATTTTTGTGATTTGCTCGCCATGCTTATTCACTTATTAATTTTTAATTTTGTTGAGGTAAACATATACCCCGCTTGTCGATAGATTTAATGAAACTCAATAAGTCCTTCACAAGTGGTGTTTTACCAAACTCTTCCTCTGCTTGTTGAACCCGTTCTCCCAATATGTCTTCATCAACAGATGAAAATAATAATTTATAGGCATTACGTAAGCTATGAATATCTTCACGATTAAAGTTTGCGCGCTTAAGTCCGACCAGGTTTAAACCTGCAAGATATGCTCTGTTCCCCATAACAGTGCCGAAAGGGATAACATTAGATATGACCATTGCTCCGGCGCCAATAAAAGAATATTTTCCCGCCTTGGAAAATTGATGAATGGCGCTAAATCCGCCAAAAATTACATTATCCTCAACTTCCACATGCCCGCCAAGTGCCGAATTAGTAGCCATGACAATATTGTCACCAACAATACAATCATGGGCGACGTGGGCGCCGACCATAAACAGCCCGTTATTACCCACACGAGTAACACCGCCTCCACCCTCTGTGCCAAGGTTTATGGTGACATTTTCACGAATACGATTGCCATTCCCAATTTCAAGAAAACTTTTCTCATTATTGAATTTCAGGTCTTGAGGAATATGACCCAATGATGCATAGGGAAAAATTTCATTACCCGTGCCAAGGGTTGTATGACCTGCGATACTTACATGTGAATGCAAAACGGTATTATCACCAATTTTTACATTTGGGCCAACCACACAAAAAGGGCCAATCTCAACGCCATTCCCGATTTCTGCGCCTTTATCTACTACGGCTGTTGGATGTATATTACTCATAGCTGATTTGTCCTCAATCAGGGATTGCAAGACATATTGCGTTAGATTCTATGTGGTGAAAACAAATTAATTTACTCGCTTTTAGTTGTTTTTCTCTTTTTAAGAAGTCGGCTGATTAATGCTGTTTCTTTGCGCCAAAGTGACGAAGCTCGAGCGGGATACCCGGCAACTTCCTGACCCGCAGGGATGTTTTTTACAACAACGGAAGCCCCAAGTATTCTGGCCCCTTTTCCAACATGAATATGCCCGTTAAAAGCTACTTGCCCACCGGACATAACATAATCTTCAATTATTGAGCTTCCGGCAAAACCAACTTGTCCGGCAATCAAACAGTGACGCCCAATTTGAACATTATGAGCGACATGCACCTGACTGTCTAATTTAGTGCCTTCCCCTATCACGGTATCGTTGAGAGTGCCTCTGTCTATGTCAGCCCCAACACCAATGCTTACATGGCTTTGAATAATAACCCTGCCCAATTGTGGAATTTTTACATGACCTGAAAAATCAGGCGCATAACCAAAACCGTCTTGCCCGATTGAAACATTCGGGTGGATATGAACATCATCCCCAATGAGAGCAAATTGCACAACGCTATTTGCCCCAATAACTGATCGGCGTCCTACAACACAACCCGGGCCAATGACCGCATTGGCTCCAATTATTGTCTCATCACCAATTTCAGCTCCGGCACCAATCACAGCGCCAAAACCAATCTCAACATCTTTACCGATAATTGCATCAGGATGAATTTGCTCTGCCTGAAGTCCCGCTACAGGTTTTGTTTGCGCCTGATCAGGGAAAATCTTCTGAGCAATCAATGCATAAGATTTATAAGGGTTATCTACGAGCAATACAGCGGCCGGAAAATTGGAAATATTGTCCTCATCGCGGGTAGATATTAATAAAGCCCCCGCTTTGGTGACCGCTAAGTCATTTTTATATTTAGCATCATTGAAGAAAACAATGTCGTTCTGCCCGGCATTCAACAAATTTGAAACGCCATTAATAGAGGCAATCCCATCCCCCTGCTTGATTTCTGCATCCAGAAATCCGGCTATTTCAGCAATTGAAAAAGTCTGACCAGGGGGATAGAAACGACTATCTACCATTTATTTTGCAGGTGCCTCAACCTTTACAGAGCTCAGAACACCGTCAAGGCGTTTAGTAGCTATGTCTGTAATATCAACATCAGGGCTACCGATAAGGACGGCACTACGTTCAAGAATGGCAATTGCACTCTTCTCAGTCATGATATCCTTTAAAATTGGGCTCAAGCTTTTAAGAATTTCAGCTCTTGCAGCGGCAAGACCTGCATCAATTTTGCGTAACTCTTGTTGAAGCTCTTGGTTCTTGGCAATTTCTTCAAGCTTAAGCTCATCTGCTTTCGCTTGGAGAGCATCAGGAGCCATCATTGTTTTCTGAGAGTCGAGCTTTTGAACCTTATCAGAAAGCTCCTTTTGTGCCTTATCTCTTTGAGATTTGATTGCCTCTTGCTTCTTTTGAACTTGGGAAATCATGCTCTTACCGGCTTTAGAGTCGGCAAAGAGTTTCTCGATGTTCAAAATCAAAACATTTGACTGAGCAAAGACTTGTTGTGGCGCACTGAATAAAAACAGTACGAACGAAAATATTGCGAGTTTTTTAAGCATTAATCCCTCTCTTAAAAACGTGTTCCTGCGGTGAAACGGAAGAACTGCGCACTGTCATATTCCTCTTCCGCTATAGGTCTGGCCAAGTCAAAACGAACAGGGCCAAATGGCGATTTCCAGTTTAAAGTTAAACCATAACTTGCCCGGAAAGCGAGTTCATCACGAACATCAGTGGCAACAACATCCGTATCACCAATAACACCAAAATCCGTAAAAATGTATGTTTTAATTCCAAAATCCTTGGGGATGCCAAGTGGTACTTTGGTTTCCAAAGTGCCAACCAAATACTGCTTGGCACCTAACACATAATTGGTTTGAAGGTCACGAGGGCCAATACCGGATCTTTTAAAACCTCTAATAATGGACCCACCGACGAAGAAATTGTCATTATAAGACACCCCTTCATCCTCATAATCTTCAATGTAGCCACCGCTTAGCTTGGCATGGAAAACCCATTCTTCAAAAAACGGTCTGTAGTAATCCGCGACTAGCGTTGTTCTTAGATAAGTAACATCACCCAGTGGTGTCGCAATGTTCTGGGATAAAATAAAATCCCAACCTTCAGTCGGATCAATCACATCATCCCGTTTATCAATCGTGTAACTGTAACCAAGCTGGGCTTTAAACTCCGTGAAGGGCTCAAGATATGCCCCAAATTGCGGCGTATATGCATCATTAATCAGTTCATTCTCAGAGAGGCGCACAAATACATTTAATCTGGCATCTTCCGCAACCGGAAAACCAATTGATCCCCCAATACCGGTTTCGGATGTCTCAAGTGACGCCTCGGTATCATAATCGGTCGTTGTTCTAAAAACATCAACGCTACCGAACAAATCTCTGTTCAGGAAATAAGGCTCTGCAAATCTTAAATTAAGGAAAGTACGTTGCGAACTGATTGAAGTTGATAGACTCAAAAGCTGACCCCGTCCAAGCAGGTTCCGCTCAACAATAGAAAACTGAGTTGAAAGATTTTCTACCGACGAATAGCCGATGCCAAATGCTAACTCACCCGTTGACTGTTCTTCAACATCAATGTCAAGAATGACCGAATCTTCGTCATCACCGGGGGTCTCACTAATTTCAACCTCACCAAAGAAATTCAATGCCTTGATGTTTCTTTCGGATTTATTCAGTAAAGCACGATTAAAAGCATCCCCTTCTCTGAGATACATTTCACGTCTGACAACCCGGTCCTGCGTCCGTACATTATTGTTCACATTGATGCGCTCAACATAAACACGCGGGCCTTCTTGAATACGATAGGTAATATTGACAATTAGGTCCTTACGATTACGCCGAACACGCGGACGCACATCTGCAAAAGCATAGCCTTTGGAGCCAAGTGCCTCAGTCAAATCATCAACTGTATCATCAACTTTTTTGGAGTTATAAATGCGCCCTGACTGGTGCCGAATAAGCTGTTCAAGTTCATTGATATTTACATCTTTAAGGCTCGTGTCGATGACCGACTCACCAAATTGATATTTATTACCCTCTTCAACATTGAAGGTCACAAAAAATTCTTTGCCGTCACGCGTCAACTCTGCGAATGAGGAAATCACGCGGAAATCCGCATAACCTTTGCTGAGATAAAATCGGCGCAATAAGTCACTATCATAAGCGATCCGATCGGGGTCATATTTATCATTTGATGATAGAAAGCGCCACCAACGTGACTCCTGCGTGGAAATCTCCTCGCGCAGTCGGTCATCGTCAAATCTTTCATTACCGATGAAATTAATCGAACGGACGCGTGTGGTTTCGCCCTCTTCAATCTCAAAAACGACATCCACGCGGTTTTGCGGCAACTGAATTACTTTCGGTTCAACTTTGGCAGAAAAACGGCCAGAGCGACGATACAGTTCAACAAATTTCTCTACATCATTTTGAATTTTGGAGCGCGTATAAACCTGACGTGGGCGGAGTGAAGACTCTTCATAGAGGTCATCATCATCCAGCTTGTCGTTACCCTCAAAAATTACGCGGTTAACGATTGGATTCTCAACCACAGTGACAATCAAACCACCGCGTTCTCGCCGAATAGTAACATCTGCAAAGAGACCTGAGGCAAACATAGATTTAAGCGACTGATCAAGTAGAACAGGGTCGGCCGTCATGCCGGGTTTTAAAATCATGTAAGACCGAACTGTTTCAGCCTCCACACGCTGGCTACCCTCAACCTCAATAAATTGAATGCGTAAATCTTCATTAGCTTGGCTGGTATCTTCCTGAGCAACCAATGGCTCGACAAGAATTGTCACCAAGAATGTAAAGGCAATCAAAGCGATGAAAGCTGAGAATTTTAAATTTGTCATAAAGTTATGGCCTCAGTTGAACAGGCTTATTTTGGAAACATCATTCCACGTTACAAAAACGAAGAGCATAATTACAAAAGCAAGGCCGGCACGCATACCATATTCCTGAACTTTTTCAGGCATTGGCTTTCCAACAACGGCTTCATATGAATAAAACAACAAATGGCCACCATCAAGCATGGGAATCGGGAAAAGATTAATCAGTCCGATGCTAACTGAAATCAGGGCAATCCAGTTAAAAATAGCAACCCACCCCAACGAGGCCATTTGGCCTGATATCTGAGCAATTTTAACCGGCCCACCCAATGCATCGGCACTTTCACGACCGGAAATAATGCCCCCCAGCGACCTAAACGTCTGAGTAATTATAAATGTGGTTTCTGAGACACCTTTGCCAATTGCAGTAATAGGGTCGTAATAAACTTTGCTTACACGAGTTTGATCAGGTCTGCTCGTAATGCCGAGGCGTCCAAGGCGATAGCGGTTTCCAAAATTATCAACATCTTCAACCAACTCAGGGCGCGCTATCAATTCAACTTCCATGCCGCTTCGGTCAACAACAAACACCAAGTCACGTTCTGGGTTCACGGATACAGTTCGGGCGACATCATTGAAACTCTCAACCGGGGAACCATCAATGGATACTATAAGATCGCCGGGAATAAACCCTGCCCTCTCAGCTGCGCTGTTCTCGCGGATTGTATCAACAATTGGCAAAGAAATTTGCTTACCAACGAAGGTAAAGAGACAGGCATAAATAATGATAGCCAAAATAAAATTAGCCACAGGCCCGGCCGCTACGACTGCCGAGCGTTGCCATAGAGGTTTAAAGTGGAAAACATCTTTTTGATCATCTTCCGTAAGCTCTTTCAGCTTTTCGTTATCAGGACTACTGGCCGCGTCTTCATCGCCATAAAACTTAACGTAACCGCCCAAAGGCAACAGGCAAATTTTCCAAGCTGTACCTTTACTATCCATCCATGAATAGAGCGTTTGTCCAAAACCAATAGAAAAGGTTTCAACCCGAACCCCGCATCGTCTTGCAACCCAGAAATGCCCAAGTTCGTGGAAGAACACCACAATCATAATCACAAAAAGAAAAGGAACAACAACTCCAAACAAGGCGTTAAAGATGATATCCAAAACGGTCTCCATTAAACGGCAACAATGAAAGCATTTATTAACATGGTTTTAGCATCCGTGTTTGTTTTTTTTACTCATTTTTACAGGGGAATACGGTCAAATGCCTGACGTCTTGCAGCCTGATCAACTTCATAAACATCGGCTAAACAGGAAATGTCAGCATCAGTCATTTTGTCCATAGTAGCGCGAATAAGACCGGCTATATCGTTAAAGCCGATTTGTGCTTTTCTAAAGGCCTCAACTGCAATTTCATTTGCCGCATTCATAACGGTCTGCACGCCCTGCCCTGCATTGAGCGCTTCATAGGCGAGTTCTAAACAAGGATAACGGTTAAAATCAGGTGCTAAGAAGCTTAATTCTCCCTCGGCAGCGAGATCAAGCGCGGCAATATCAGCCTTTAATCGCTCCGGCCACCCCAAACAATAAGCAATGGGTATCTGCATGTCAGGGGTTCCCATATGCGCCATGACCGACCCATCATGCATGGTCACCAGACCATGAATAATAGATTGCGGATGTATCAGAACTTTGAGTTTATCCGCAGACACTGAAAACAGATGCTGGGCTTCAATAAGCTCAAGCCCCTTATTCAACATTGTTGCGGAGTCTATGGAAATTTTTTCTCCCATTGACCAAACAGGGTGCTTAACAGCCATTTCCGGTGTGACTTCTGCAAGCTGAACTAAAGGCAGGTTCAAAAAAGGTCCGCCGGAAGCCGTCAAGGTAAGATGCCTTACATCCTCAACAGATTTGCTGACGAGAAGCTGATGCAGGGCGTTATGCTCAGAATCGACAGGCAATACGGTCGTGTTGTGCTGCGCTGCGATATCCATAAAAAGAGACCCGGCTGCCACCAAACATTCTTTATTTGCAAGCATGACAATTGAACAGTTTTGCAAGGCAGTTATTGTTGGTTTCAAGCCAGAAAACCCAGTAATTGCAGCCATCACACGATCTGTAGGATAAGCTGCTGCTGCCAATACACCGGCTTCACCACAAGCAGTTTCAATATCCAGACTTGCTACAGCCGACTTAAAGTCGTTATAGGACGCTTCATCGGCAATCGCAGCGAATTTCGGTTGAAAACGGTGACAAATTTCTGCCAAACGCTCAATATTGTTGCCGGCAGTTACAGCAGAAACGGTAAAATCATCCGGATTAGCGGCAATCACTTGCAGGGTACTGTCACCGATAGAGCCGGTAGCCCCCAATATTGAAATCTTCTGAGCCATTATTTTACCAGACCAGAACTGCGTCTGCGGTCAGTCCTTTGTCAAAACTTCTCGCAATGAGAAGAAGGAAAACTGTAATCGCTACGGCAAGCATACCATCCAGCCTATCAAGCATACCGCCATGCCCCGGCAATATCCCCCCAGAGTCTTTCACATCATATTTTCTTTTTAGAGACGACTCGAACAAATCACCGATTTGCGAAATTACCGCCAGAATGCCGCCAAACACAATTAGATATACAGGTGTCGTATTTGTGATGAAGAGACTCATCGCTGCCCCGATAATGGCAGCGCCCATAACACCGCCGACCAGACCGGCCCAGGTTTTATTTGGTGAAATCACAGGCGCCAACTTAGGTCCTCCGATTGTTTTACCGAATACATAGGCCATGACATCGGTTGCCCAAACAACCCAGAAAACAAAAAACACCAACCAGAGGCCGTTATCAATGCTTCGTAGCAAGATGATGGACAAGGTTGCAGCACCAATATAGGCAAATCCCCCACCAAGAAGAGATAATTTCACACCGAACAAAAGAGACAGACCAACGGATACCAGAACTCCAAAGACATAAAACCCCAATCCTGTTCCAAATCCGTCATGACTTGCCAAGGCAATAAGCATCAAAAAAGCACTCAACAAGACTTGAGTGAGTTTGGCCTCTTTGGAGATGATGTTAATCCACTCAATACCCATTATGATGCAAACAATTGCAACAAAAGCCGTGAAAGGAAGGCCACCCTGCCACAAAATAAACAAAACAATCGGTAAAGCCAGAATTGCAGTTATGAATCTTGATTTAAGGCCGCCTTTTGCCGACCCGACAGCCTGCACAGCTTGTTGGTTCATTTTGTGGCCTTTTTAAGCGAGAATTTTGAAATAAAACCCTTATCTTGTTTATCCTCGGATATAGTATCCTCGGAAATCCGCCCAAAACGCCGTTCACGAGTGGCATATTCTTTGAGAGCTAAATCAAGTTCACGTTCATTAAAATCAGGCCAATAAACGTCAGTAAAGTAAAGCTCGGCATAAGCAGCTTGCCATAGCATGAAGTTACTTAACCGATATTCTCCACTCGTGCGGATAATTAAATCAGGATTGGGCAAGCCTGCAGTTCTGAGATGAGCTTCAAAAGTCTCTTTGGTAATATCTGAAGGAGAAAGTTTGTTTTCACTGACATCGGCAGCAATTGATTTAGCTGCATAAACAATTTCTTCATGAGAACCATAATTGAAGGCTATTTGAAGTATCATTTTGTCATTATCGCGCGTCGCATTCTGCACATGATCTATGAGCTTAAGTGTTGCATTGGGCAACTCATCAGTTTCACCGATAATTTTTATATTAATGCCTTCTTCTGCGAGTTCCTTCAAATTCTCATCAAAATATCTATGCATGAGATTAAAAAGAAAATTCACTTCAGTTTTGGGTCTAAGGCGGTTTTCAGATGAAAAGGCAAATAATGTCAAAATTGGCAAATTACGAGTAACGGCAGCTTTCACAATCCTCTTAATGGCATCGACACCTGCCAAATGCCCCTCGGGGCGGGATAACCCCTGTGATTTTGCCCAACGCCCATTACCATCCATAATAATGGCAACATGTGGAAGAGGCTCAATCATTTCACTAATTTCATGTGGGGACGTCATTAATCAACCGTTTTATTGAAACTTGAATTAGACCTGTCTGATTTCCGCTTCTTTTTGGGAGAGCGCTTCATCAATCTTTGAGATGAAATCATCAGTTAACTTCTGCACATCATCAGAAAGCGATTTTTGTTCGTCTTGACTAATCTCGCCGTCTTTCTCACCTTTTTTAAGCTGGTCCATGCCATCGCGCCTAACGTTTCGAACTGCAACTCGGCCTTGCTCTGCATATTTACCTGCAATTTTGACAAGCTCCTCACGGCGTTCTTCATTAAGCTCAGGTAATGGCACGCGCACCATTTGACCGTCTGCCATCGGGTTCAACCCAAGCCCAGCTTCACGGATCGCTTTTTCAACAAAAGATACCTGACCTTTATCCCAAACCTGAACTGAGAGCAGGCGTGGTTCAGGTGCTGAAATCGTTCCGACTTGAGACATTGGCATTTGCTGTCCATAAGCCTCGACCATGATAGGTTCTAGGAGCGTTGTACTGGCGCGACCTGTTCTCAAACCGCCAAAATCAGTTTTAAGGGTGTTTAAAGCCCCCTCCATACGTCTTTGTAAATCATCCATATCAGCAGACATTTTGTATCCCTATTTTTCTATGTTCAGGAGATTATTGTGCAATTTTCATTATCTTCAAGTACTTTCAAGAATGCACCATTAGATTGAATTGAAAAAACTACGATTGGTATATTATTTTCCCTCGAGAGGCTGACAGCGGAAGCATCCATAACTTTCAAATCTTTCGATAACACATCCAAATAACTTAGCGTATCAAATCGAGTCGCGGAACTGTCAATTCGTGGATCAGCAGAGTAAACCCCATCGACATTCGTCCCTTTCATTAAGGCATCGCAATTCATTTCAGCTGCTCGTAAAGCTGCAGCCGTATCGGTAGTGAAAAAAGGATTACCCGTGCCGGCAGCAAAAATCACCACGCGGCCCTTTTCCATATGACGAATAGCACGACGGCGAATATAAGGCTCACAGACTGTTGTCATTGGAATAGCTGACAGAACACGGGTTTGAATATTCTGACGCTCAAGAGCATTTTGCATGGCAAGCGCATTCATAACCGTTGCCAGCATGCCCATATAATCCGCACTTGAACGATCCATTCCACCTGCAGCGCCCGAGAGCCCACGGAAGATGTTTCCGCCGCCAATAACAAGGCAGATTTCAACACCGGATTGGCGTGCCTGACTAATTTCAGTTGCAATTCTATCAACAGTGCCAACATCAATACCATATTGGCCGTCACCCATAAGGGCCTCACCGGAAATTTTCAGAAGAACGCGCTTAAATTCTCGTTTTTCTGACATTTCCAGTACCTCTACAATTTCTAAGTTTGCTTTATTTGGTTATCTTAAGAACTGCCTACAGCGGCGGC
This sequence comes from Rhodobiaceae bacterium UBA6963, assembly GCA_002450335.1. Taxonomy (GTDB): domain Bacteria; phylum Pseudomonadota; class Alphaproteobacteria; order RS24; family RS24; genus Micropelagius. The sequence goes on along the minus strand of DJZB01000068.1, from coordinate 57,734 downwards.
AACTTCAGAAGCAAAATCTTCTTCAGGGCCTTTGTCAATGCCTTCACCCAGTCCGAAACGGACAAAACCGGCCAACTTGACCTCAGCACCAATATCAGAAGTCGCGTTTTGCAAAACTTTTTCAATGGTATTTTCGCCGTCAATCACGAAAATCTGTTTAAGAAGCACAACTTCTTCGTAGAATTTACGCAGTCGTCCCTCTACCATTTTTTCGATGATTTCTTCAGGCTTGCCGCTTTCTCTGGCCTCGGTAATAAGCACTTCACGCTCACGCTCAACCTCATCTTTCGATAAATCATCTGTTGAAAGAGCCAAAGGGTTCGTCGCGGCAACATGCATAGCAATTTGTTTGCCCAACGCAGAAAGTTTGTCTTGATCCCCAGCAGACTCCAGAGCTACGAGCACACCAATCTTACCCTGCCCCTCAACAACCTGACCATGCAGATAGGAAGTCACCACACCCTGATCGACCGAAATACCGGCAGAACGTCTAACGGACATATTCTCACCAATCGTGCCGACCATTTCTGCGACATGATCCTGAATTGATTTACCTGCTCCCGGATAATCAGCAGCGATAAGTTTGTCAAAGTCACCGTCAACACTCAGAGCGACTTTAGCAATATCGGAAACCATGTTCTGAAATTGATCGTTACGCGCAACAAAGTCTGTTTCAGAGTTAACTTCTACTACAGCACCTTTTTGTCCGTCCGTGACGGTTGAGACAAGTCCCTCCGCGGCAACGCGGTCAGCTTTCTTGGCAGCTTTAGAAAGCCCTTTGGTTCTCAGCCAATCAACAGCCGCTTCCAGATTACCATCCGTTTCAGATAGCGCTGTTTTGCAATCCATCATGCCTGCGCCGGTTTGCTCACGCAATTCCTTGACCATTAAAACAGTAATATCAGCCATTTTTGCTCCATTTCCTTATAGAGTTGGATAAAATATATGAACTAATCAGTTTTTTCCTCAGCAGGAGCCTCTTCAGCAGGAACTTCCTCAACAGGAGCCTCTTCAGCAGGAACTTCCTCAACAGGAGTTTCAAGAGCGGCTTCAGGCGAAGGTTCGGCTTGTGCACCAATATCAACACCTGATGAGACTGCACCCTGCTCAATACCGTCAATAACGGCACCTGAGAAGAGTGAGCAATAAAGTTCAATTGCCCGTGTTGCATCATCATTTCCGGGAACAGGATAGGTAATACCATCTGGGTTGCAATTACTGTCAAGAATAGCAATCACAGGAATACCTAGTTTATGCGCTTCAGCAATTGCAATGGATTCCTTATTGGTATCAATCACAATCATTAAATCTGGCAGACCGCCCATATCCTTGATACCGCCAATCGCCAGTTCAAGCTTGTCGCGTTCGCGTGTGAGATTCAGAATTTCCTTTTTGGTGAAGCCGGTGGAAGTTTCTTCAGCCAACAAGTTTTCAAGTTCACGCAAGCGCTTGATAGAATTTGAAATTGTTTTCCAGTTAGTCAGCGTGCCACCCAACCAACGAGTATTCATATAATATTGGGCACATTGTTGTGCCGTGCGCGCAATAACTTCAGTAGCTTGGCGTTTTGTTCCAACAAACAAAATACGCCCGCCTGCAGCAACCGTATCGCGAACGGCTACAAGTGACTGATGCAAAAGCGGCACGGTTTGCGCCAAATCAATTATATGAATGCCATTTCTGTCCCCAAAAATATAAGGGGCCATTTTGGGATTCCAGCGATGTGTTTGGTGACCAAAGTGAACTCCAGCCTCTAATAGCTGGCGCATATTGTAATCCGGTAGAGCCATGACTCTTTCTCCTTTCTCCGGTTAATCCGCCATGAGGAAATGGGCCGAACATTTCGGCACCGGAGGGGCTTTACATTTAGGCAAAGCCAATCCTCATGTGTGTGATGCGGCGGGTATAGGACAGGTCGGGCAGGAAAACAAGCCCCAATTATCAATGTTAAGAGCTTTTAAATATCTTCAACGTGCAATACGCCGTTCAAAGCCTTGATAGCCCCAGAAATACGGGGATTTATTTGATATTTACCGGGCAGACGAAGTTCAACCTCGTGACGCTCATTTTGCATAATGAGTGTAACAATACCCCCTTTTGCAGGGTTCAGATTGATATCCGTGTCACTCTTACTGCGCCCTTCATCAAGTTGTTTTCTGATATATGGCAAAGCGGTTTTATTTTCGACGAAAACACGCAAGCTTGCATCATTACCCGACGCGACCACTTCATCAAGAGAACGGATATTTTCAGCCTGTAGTCTGATTGTATCATCCTCACGTGAGACTTTAGCGCTAATAATCACGGATTGCCCGACGCTTAATATCTCGCGCTTATTATTTAGGACCTCGGAAAACACAATCGCTTCAAACTGACCTGTGGGGTCGGACAGACCCAAATATGCAAAGGGGTTACCCTGTTTGGATTTACGCTCATCCATTTTAGCAATCGTGCCGGCAAGCAATACATTATTTTCAACCGAACTGGTAAGATCCTCAAAACTCAGAACATTCATCCGACGTAATAGCGTGCGGTAATCATCCAGCGGGTGACCGGAGAGATAAAAACCGATAGCGTCAAATTCACGGGTCAGGCGTTCTACAGGCGACCATGGAGCAACCTCCCTTAATGCCCGGCTTTCGGAAATCTCTTCTTCACCAAAAAGATTACTTTGACCTTCTTTTCTCTCATTTTGAGCAATCGTAGCCTCTGATAGAAGCATTTTGACAGCATCAAAAAGACGCGCACGATCTGTTTCCAAGCAATCAAAAGCACCGGCAGATATCAAGTTTTCTAGAAGTTTGCTATTAATCCCAACAGCACCAACGCGCTTGGCAAAATCAAAAATATCCTTATAAGGCCCGTTATGATTGCGCTCGGAAACCAAATCAATCATGGACTGACGACCAACATTCTTGATCGCTGACAACGCATAGATGATTTCCTGCTCACCCGTTTCAAACATAACATCAGAGCCGTTAATATCAGGCGCAGATACTTTGAGGTCATGGGCTAGCGCATCCTGAACAAAAACTTGCAACTTGTCGGTGTTTTCATAATCAAGCGACATTGATGCTGCATAAAACGCTACAGGATAATTGGCCTTTAAAAATGCAGTCTGATAGGCCACCAGCGCATAAGCAGCAGCGTGACTTTTGTTAAAACCATATCCGGCAAACCTATCGACCTGGTCAAAAACTGCACTGGCATTCTTTTGATCAACGCCATTTTCAGTTGCACCTTCAAGAAATCTGCTTTTTTGCGCCTGCATTTCGGCTTTAATCTTCTTACCCATGGCGCGACGGAGCAAATCCGCTTCGCCCAGCGAGAAACCGGACATCACCTGAGCAATCTGCATGACCTGCTCTTGATAAATAGGCACACCGTAAGTTTCCTCCAGTACCGGTCTCAGCATGTCATGCATATAGTCAGGCTCTTCTTCCCCTTTTTTACAGGCGATATAACGCGGAATATTGTCCATCGGACCCGGACGATACAAAGCAACCAGCGCAATAATGTCTTCAAAACAGTCCGGTTGCATTTTGCGCAGAACATCTCGCATGCCGGCACTTTCAAGCTGGAACACACCCACCGTATCGCCACTGCTCAGCATGGTGAAGGTGTTTTCATCATCCAGCGCTAGCTTACCAAGATCAATCTCAACACCTGTTTTGGCGAGAAGTTCCACCGCACGTTCCAGAACTGTAAGTGTTTTCAGACCAAGAAAATCAAATTTCACAAGTCCGGCAATTTCCACCCATTTCATGTTGAACTGTGTGACCGGCATATCTGACTTCGGGTCACGGTAAAGGGGCACAAGTTTTTCAAGGGGTCGGTCGCCAATCACCACACCCGCAGCATGCGTAGAAGCATGGCGATAAAGACCTTCAAGTTTGAGGCTAATCTCAATCAGTTGAGCAACGGCGGGGTCATTATCCCTCTCTTCTTGGAGGCGTTGTTCACTATCAATAGCTTCTTGCAAAGTTACAGGCGCGGCAGGGTTGTTGGGTACCATTTTACAAAGTCGGTCGACCTGCCCGTATGGAATTTGGAGCACCCGACCAACATCGCGCAAAACAGCACGCGCCTGAAGCTTTCCGAATGTAATGATTTGAGCAACCTGATCGACGCCGTATTTCTGCTGAACATAGCGAATGACCTCGTCTCGACGTGTTTGGCAGAAATCAATATCAAAATCCGGCATCGACACACGTTCAGGGTTTAAGAAGCGTTCAAACAGCAACCCGAAACGGAGAGGGTCAAGGTCTGTAATCGTCAATGCCCAGGCAACGACAGACCCCGCACCTGACCCTCGACCCGGACCAACTGAAATGCCGTTTTGCTTTGACCACTGAATAAAGTCGGCAACAATCAGAAAGTAGCCCGGAAACCCCATGCCATTAATGACCTCAAGCTCATAATCAAGCCGCTTAAAGTAGGTTTCTCTATCAGTAGCTGGCGGCGTATCTGCAAGGCGTTTTTCAAGCCCTGCCCGTGCCTGACGCGCTAACTCATCTGCCTCGCCCTGGCCGCCATCCCCGGCGACAAAGTCAGGTAAGATAGGCGCATGTTTTTGCGGACGGAAGGCACACCTCCGCGCAATCTCAACAGTGTTTTCTATTGCTTCAGGTAAGTCAGCAAACAACGAAACCATTTCTTGAGGTGTTTTAAGACGATGATTAGGTGTCAACTGGCGACGCTCAGCTTCGCGCACATAAGTACCCTCGGCAATACAAATCAAGGCATCATGTGCCTCGAAGTCGTCTTCAGATTCAAAGAAACTTTGATTGGTCGCCACGAGTGGGATGTCATGTGAATAAGCAAAATCTATCAGCCCGGTTTCAATTTCTTCGTCATCCTGAAGCCCGTAACGCTGTAATTCGATATAGAGATTATCGCCAAAAATATCACGCAAGCGGTGAAGTGTTTTTTCAGCTTCTGCCTTATTTTGGGACCCTAAAAACCTATCAATCGGCCCTTCTCGCCCACCAGTAAGACAAATAATGCCTTCACCAGCTTTAGAAATATCTTCCAGAGTAACACCGGGTGGCTCAATCCCGTCACCCTCCAAATGGGCGCGGCTGACAATAGAAAGTAAATTTAAATAACCCGTTTCATTTTGGGCGTAGAGCGCAATAGACGGCAGATCGTGACGATCACGGCCCGGCAAATCGAGGCTACGAATTGATAAAGTGACACCAATTAGCGGCTGCACTCCGATACCGGAGAGTTTTTCTGATATTTCGAGCGCGCCAAAAAGATTATTGCGATCTGTTACACCTATTGCAGGGGCTTCAAAACGCAAAGCTGCATTTGCCAATGCTTCAGGCTTTAACGCGCCTTCAAGCAAAGAATATGCGCTATGTGCGCGTAAATGAATGAATTTAACGGGCACCTCTTCTTTTAAGTCACTCATATTTTCGCTTGTTGGGTTTTCTGTCGTGGCCATCATCATTACTCTTTACTCAATGTGCCATCAGTTCTGAGTCTTGTCAGGCGCTGGATAGTGTTTTTCTTACAATGAGAGGATTCGATTGTGGGTAAGTCTGGTGTGAAAAGCATAATTGCTATTCTACCAGTTCTCCCAAAATTTAGAGAAAACTTCCAATCATTAAAACAAAATACCCAAAGGAAATTAGCGATACCAACGCAATTAAATCTTTCACAATCATCAATCCTGACCCTAAACTATTTAAGAAGAATGAGTAGTGTTCCCTTTTTGTTCTTATTTGTCAACATATATAATATCAAGCAATTTCAATCAATTAGGGAGGGGTAAGTAATTTCACGCATGAATAAGACCGTCAGTTAAGGTTATTTGACGATCCATGAGATTAGCAAGCTCGGGATTATGCGTTGCCACGAGTGCAGCGCTACCGTGTTCATTTGCGGTTTCAAGCAGTAATTCAAAAACCATACGCCCGGACGCGGGATCAAGATTACCCGTCGGCTCATCAGCAAGCAACAAAACGGGGTCATTTGCCAACGCCCGGGCAATAGCAACCCTTTGCTGTTCACCGCCGGATAATTGCCCCGGATAATGTTGATGACGTTCGTTTAAATTCAGCCTGTCAAGAAGTGTTACCGCTTTTTCGCGTGCCAAATCTGTATTCTTGCCTGCCAGTCGCATGGGCAACATAACATTTTCCAAAGCCGTAAACTCGGCCAATAAATTATGAAACTGATAGACAAACCCAATAGATTGTCGTCTTAAAAGTGTTTGCTCAGCATCTGAACAACCCGCAACATCCTGCCCAAGAAGCTTTATGCTCCCTTGATGTGCAGTTTCCAGCAAACCAACCAAATGCAGAAAGGTTGACTTCCCTGCCCCCGACGGCCCAAGCAAGGCCACGTTCTCTCCGCGGTACAATGAAAAATTGACCCCATTCAGAACCTTAACCAGCTTATTTGCATCACCATATTGATGATGCAGGTCAGTGATTTCCAAAACAGTGTCGCGCTTAGTCATTTCTTAACACCTCTACCGGCGCCAGTGATGCTGCGCGCCAAGACGGATAGAGCGTTGACAGAAACGACAATGCTAAAGACAAACCGGCTACCATAACAACATCTTCAACAATGATTTTGGCGGGAAGTTCATTCAGAAAATAAATTTCAGAAGGAAATAGCTCTGTCCCTGTGAGTGTCGTAATCAGTTGTCTGATAGCCTCAATATTTTGGCAGAACACCACCCCGACTATCACGCCAACCAACGTACCGACCACGCCAATGGATGCGCCGGTGATGAAGAATATCCTCAAGACTGCCCCTCGTTTCATGCCCATGGTGCGTAAAATAGCTATATCGCGGCTTTTATCTTTCACCAACATCACCAGACCCGAAACAATGTTCAACGAGGCTACAAGCAAAATCATTGTCAGAATAAGAAACATAACATTACGTTCCACCTTTAACGCACCTGAAAGTGCAGCATTGGTTTGCTGCCAGTCTCTAACCCAGCCTGCCTCCCCAACGGCTTGGTCAATCGCCGGGCGCAAATCCTGAATTTTATCAGGTTGCGCGACAACTATCTCCAGCGCAGCCATATCTTTACTTGTTCCGGTTAAAGCAGACACTGTATCCATATCTGTGTAAATGAATGTGGCGTCATAGTCTGACAAGCCAACCTCAAAAATACTCTCCACAGAATATTGACGCACTCGGGGTGCCGTGCCGAAAGGTGTTTTTGCCCCCTTCGGCGCTATCAGCGATATCGGCATACCTATCTCAAGTCCATAAATTTCAGCCATGCGTTGACCAATAGCAAGGCCGGGAGCAGCACTTTCAATTTGACCTACACGGGACAAGTCACCGAGCACTTTATTATCCGTTAAAACAGGAAGTTCGGGAATGCGGGCTTTATCAACGCCTCGCAAAATAGCGCCACGCGCAGTTGTGCCGACAGAGACCATCACTTGGGCTTCCAAAACAGGGGTTACACGCTGAACCCCATTCAATTGAACAAGCCTATCTACGACTGCTGATTGTGATTGAAATGCCCCGCCATAAGGACGTACGACCGCATGCCCACCCACACCAAGAATGCGTTCAAGCAGATCTGCCCGAAAGCCGTTCATCACGGCCATAACAATAATAAGGGTAGCTACACCAATCATAATGCCCAGGAAAGATGCCCAGGCGATAAGCGAAATCACCCCTTCGCGGCGGCGAGACCGAATATATCTTCCGGCAATCTGCCATTCAAATCGGTTAAAAAAACCTGTCATTACTTCTTTTCAGGTGGTGCAGATGCCAACCTGTCCATTGCCGCCTCCAGAGGAAGGGTTTCTTTTTCTCCGGTAGCACGGTTTTTAATCTCAACTTCTCCGGCTTCAACACCGCGCGGTCCGATAACGGCTTGCCAAGGGCAGCCAATTAAATCCATATCTGAAAACTTTCCACCTGCACGCTCATCTCGGTCATCATACAAAACGTCAACACCAAGCGCTGTAAGGCGAGAATAAATATCCTCACATACGTTGTTACATCCCTCATCAGTGACTTTCAGATTTATCAAACCCACCTGAAACGGCGCCACACTCCAAGGCCAAATAATGCCGTCTTCATCATGTGAAGCCTCAATGATCGCACCAACCAAACGTGAGACGCCAATCCCGTAAGAGCCGCAATGAAGCGTAACGTTTTGTCCATCGGGCGTAGCGACCGAAGCCTTCATCACTTCACTATATTTAGTTGCAAAATAAAATATATGTCCGACTTCAATGCCGCGCGCTTCCACTCTTTTATCTGCCGGAACATCTGCCTCAAAAGCAGCTTGGTCATGTTTTTCATCTGTCGCTGCATAGCCGGAAATATAAGGCTCAATAACCAGTGTTAGATCGTCGTGATAGCTAACCTCATCACCGGGTGCAGGAAGTTCAATTAAATCACGATGGCAGTAAACAGCAGACTCACCCGTTTCAGCGAGAATGACAAATTCATGGCTCATATCACCACCAATCGGTCCCGTATCCGCCGCCATAGGAAGTGCCTTTAAGCCAAGCCTTTCAAAGGTACGCAAATAAGCAACAAACATCTTGCGATAGGCAGTACGTGCATCATCTACGCTTACATCAAAGCTATATGCATCTTTCATCAAAAATTCGCGTCCCCGCATCACACCGAAACGCGGACGAATTTCATCTCTAAACTTCCATTGGATATGATAGAGGTTCAGCGGTAAATCTTTGTAACTGCGCACATTATCGCGAACGATCTGCGTGATTTGCTCTTCATTGGTCGGACCATAAAGCATAGGGCGGTCATGCCGATCGGTAATCCTCAGCATTTCTTTGCCATAACCGTCATATCTGCCGGACTCCTCCCACAATTCTGCAGACTGAATAGTTGGCATCAGCATCTCAAGCGCGCCTGCGCGGTTTTGTTCTTCTCTGACAATATCGGAGATTTTGTTCAACACACGGTGACCGAGAGGTAGCCAGCTATAAATACCGGCACTCGCTTGACGTACCAGCCCGGCACGCAACATTAACCTATGTGATGCAATCTGCGCCTCAGCAGGGTTTTCTTTTAGAGTCGGCAAAAAATAAGCAGATAGACGCATTCAATTTCCTTTATTTATCATACGCCGATTGTCGCTAAATGCCGACAAGAATATCCGAGGTAAGAAGCCAGTAAACGATAATAAACAAGACGGTCGAGACAAGAGTGGTGATAAGCAATTTGCGCCCAATACGTATATTGGCAGGTGCACTTCCCGGCGATCCGGGCTCAACGTCGCCAGCTTCATCTTGGGTGACGACACCAAAAGGTAAAACCGTAAAAAGCGTCACAAACCAGATCATGCCATAAATAGCAACACCGAAGGTAAAACCGATATCAATCATTAAACCTGTTCCAGTTCAATCAACGTTCCGCAAAAATCCTTTGGATGCATAAACAGAACCGGCTTGTTGTGCGCACCGTTTTTAGGCTCATCACTACCTGCAAAATGTGCACCTTCTGCAATCAGCTTATCCCGTGCTTCCATGATATCCTCAACTTCAAGGCAAATATGGTGCATACCACCTTTTGGGTTGCGATCAATAAATCCGGCGATTGGCGAGTCATCTCCAAGCGCTTCCAGTAACTCAATTTTTGTATTAGGCAATTCCACAAAAACTGTCGTCACGCCATGCTCTGGTAAGGCAACAGGGTCAGTGACCTTGGCTCCCAAAATATTCCGGTAGACACTTGCTGCTTCTTCCAGGTTTGGAACGGCAATTGCGATGTGATTTAACTGACCAATCATAATGAACTCCTTAATTCTTATCCCTTTTTTATACTGTGATGAAAGTGACTGCAACTTCAGGCTTTTTACCACAACGCCGCCGCATCTCTGAACGCACTTGTTTGGAAATTTCCTGCTCAGCGCGTTTCGGTGTAATCTTTCCATTTTCAGGAATAACACGCTCCAGCGCGTCAAACACCCAATCTTCAAGGCTAATACCCAGACCATCATCATCCGGCAGACCCATCAAAACCACACCCGGCGCACCTGCCAGCCGATTGGCTTTATCCAGCGCCAAACTGACCCCGATAAACCCATTGAAGGAAAGTTTTCGTCTTTCGCGTGACGGGCATTCATTAGCCGGCATAAACACATCGCCATCAAGATGCAGTCGGCCCGCATATACGCGGTCAACAACCTCAATGTTACCGGGCGCAAGCTTAACCATATCTCCATTACGCACACAGATAGGTTGCGGCACTTGAAGATCTTTTGCCAATTTCTCATGAGCCAGCAAGTGTCTAAACTCACCATGCACAGGCACTGCAGCCTTTGGCTTAGCCCAACCATACATCTCAATCAGTTCATCGCGGTTAGGATGGCCTGACACATGCAACAGACCGTCACTTCCCGTCAGCACCTCAACACCAATTGCCGCCAAGCGGTTTTGCAACTCCATCACTGAAGTCTCATTACCGGGTATCATTTTAGAAGAAAAAATAACCGTGTCTCCCGGCTCTAAAACAAGATGCGGGTTTTGCCCGGCTGCCAACCGAGAAAGTGCTGCCCTCGCCTCACCCTGACTGCCGGTACAAACAATGAGTGTTTTATCAGGAGGCAAATAACCTGCCTCCTGCTCATCGACAAGCGATGGGAAGTCTTTCAAATATCCTGTTTTTTGTGCTGCATTAAAAATTCGAAACATGCCACGCCCAAGCATGGTGAGATGCCGGTCATTTTTGCTGGCTGCTTTTCCAATTGCCGAAAGCCGCGCCACATTAGAAGCAAATGTCGTAATTACAACACGGCCTTTACAGTGCTTAACCGTTTCAGCGAGTGACTCGGCAACCAGTGACTCTGAGCCTGACGTGCCGGGAGATAACACATTGGTCGAGTCGCAAATAATTGCCTCTATGCCCTCTTCTCCAAAAGCTTTGAGCTTTTCAACATCTATGACCTTGCCAATTTGTGGATTAGGATCAATCTTCCAATCGCCGGTGTGGAGAAGATTACCGACCGGCGTTCGGATAGCCAGCGCGCAGGGTTCAGCAATGGAATGCGTCAGACCGATTAAATCAATATCAAAGGGGCCGAGTGTAATTTTGCTGTTCAAAGGCAGAATGTTCAGTTCAACCTGATCCTCTAAACCAGCCTCAAGCAGTTTGCCGCGAACCAATTCAGCCGTGAACGGCGTCGCAAAAACGGGACATCGCAAACGCGGCCAGAGATAGGCGACAGCACCAATATGATCTTCATGCCCATGAGTTAATACCAAACCCTTCAGGCGTTTCTTATGTTGTTCAATAAAACGTGTATCGGGAAGAATGACATCAATACCCGGCTCTCTCTCATCGCCGAACATCACGCCTGCATCCACCATAATCCAGTCGCGGTTACCGGGCAGACCATATCCATAGAGATTCATATTCATGCCTATTTCGCCCGTCCCACCTAGCGGAACAAACACCACATCTTCTTGTCGTTCTGTCACTGAACTTTCAGTCATTTATCTTACCTTTAGCTGCCCCAAAGAAAATATCTCCGGCTGCAATGAGGTGGATGCTGCCATCACTTTTTTCAAGTAAAAGTCTGCCCTCTGCGTCAATATCTCTAAAAATGCCCGTTAAGCTCTCATTGGTCAGGACAGCCGTTATTTCTTTCCCGATGCCGTAAGCTTGTTCAAGCCATAAGGTACGAATGGCAAAAAACCCCTTACTCTCCCACAAAACACGCAACCGGTCGAAGTGAAGCGCAAGAACCTTTATCATGTCTCTGGTCGTCGGAGAAACACCCGCCGCTGCATTAAGAGAAATTGCAGGATAAGGGGTGTCTGTCGGATGGTGCTGTAAGTTAACCCCAATACCAATAGCAAGACCGATATCTTGTGCTTCATTTGAGAGAGTTTCCAACAGAATGCCCGCGCATTTCGCGCCCTCTATCAATACATCATTTGGCCATTTGAGTTTTGCACGAAGTGATGTCATTTCTTGAATACTCGCCTGCACTGCCAGCCCTGCGACAAATCCAAGCTGACCCATAGTAGCGAGGTCACATTGAGGCTTACACATTAGGCTTGTCATGAGATTACCTTCAGGCGATGACCAATTTCGTCCCATACGCCCACGACCCGAAACCTGTCTGTCTGTCATTATCCAAATAGGCGACACATGTCCTTCGAGTTGAGAAGCAAATAGGCGACGCGCCTCATCATTAGTACTACCGGTTTCGGTTAAATGAAGTAGACCTGTGGCGTCTGGAAAATCTGGCGGAAATACCACCGGAAATTCAGACAAGGTCATTTAGCTGTATCCTGATAATGCACATAGCCGGGCTGAACATCTATTTCCAGGAAAGCATCACCAGCATTGTCTACCACTGACACCAGTGGCTTGGGATATATGAAAAATAAAATCATCAAAAAGGCAGAAGCTCCCGCTAATAGGCCAAGGTTTCTTGGCATAGGAAGATTCACCTCATCATCAGGTGCATCCAAATACATGATTTTCACAATTCGAAGATAATAATAGGCACCGATGACACTTGTTAGAACACCCAATACTGCCAGCGTATATAGCTCGGCATTAATTGCCGCTCTAAAGACATAAAACTTGCCGAAGAAACCTGCCAGAGGCGGAATACCAGCCATAGAAAACATGAAAACAGCCAGACAAAATGCCATGAAAGGGCGCGTTTGACTGAGGCCGGACAAATCATCAATTTGCTCGACCATGCCCTGTGACCGTCGCATAGACAAAATACAAGCAAAAGTGCCAATCGTCATAACAGAATAGATGATAATATAAATAATCACGCCGCTTACGCCTTCAGCGCTGTTTTCACCGGCAATGGCTGCAAAACCGACCAGCGCAAACCCGATATGACCGATAGAGGAATAAGCCATCAAACGCTTAATGCTTTGCTGCCCAATCGCTGCGAGTGAGCCCAAAACCATACTGGCGAGGGACATGAAAATAATAATTTGCTGCCATGCATCCTGCGCCTGCGGGAAAATAGTAATTACCGCCCGCATAAAGAGGGCCATGGCCGCCAACTTAGGCGCAACTGCCAAAAAAGCTGTTACAGGCGTAGGCGCACCTTCATATACATCCGGCGTCCACATATGAAATGGAACAGCAGAAATTTTAAAAGCAAGACCGGCCATCAAAAAGACCATGCCGAAAATTAAGCCAATATCATTTCCCGTAAAGCCAAGGCTTGCCAATTCTTGAAAATTGACCGTTCCGGAGAATCCGTAAATCAGAGAGACACCATATAACAACATGCCGGAGCTCAACGCTCCCAGCACAAAATATTTAAGTCCGGCTTCAGTAGATCTTACAGAGTCACGATTAATGGAAGCGACCACATAAAGCGCAAGACTTTGCAGCTCCAACCCCATATAAACAGCAATTAAGTCATTGGCAGAAATCATGATAGACATGCCACAACTTGCCAGAAGAACCAGTACAGGATACTCAAAGCGCTCGATTTTTTCCTGATGCATGAAGTCATGCGCCAGCACAAGCGATGCTGCAACAGCAAGGAAGGTCAGAGCCTTCATCAAGGCTGTGAAATCATTCATCAACAGCGCGCCGTTAAAGGCAAACCGAGCCTCTGCCGGCTGAAACAATACTACGATGGCTGCAACCAGTAGTAAAAAAACACTGCCCCAGCTTATTGGGCGACTCAGATCTGATGAGCCGAACACACCGACCATCAACAACCCCATAGCACCAAAAAATAGAATAAGCTCCGGCAATATGGTCATTATGTCTAATTGTAGCATCATGTTAATTGCCAACCCCTGTCAGTGCGTCATGGTAGTTTGTAAGAAGTGCTTCAACTGAAGCAGATATAAGATCCAGAATCGGCGCAGGCCAGACACCAAAGATAATCGTTGCCGCAACCGGGGCTGCAATAACGGCTATTTCTCTACCATTCATATCTGTTATGGATTGAAGCGCCTCGTTCTCCAATTCACCAAAACTGATTTTCCGATACAGGGTCAAGGCGTAGCAAGCTGAGAGGATAACTCCTGTTGCCGCCAATAGCGCTGTCCATGTGCTTACCTGAAAAGTACCAATAATGGTTAAAAACTCTCCAACAAACCCTGAAGTTCCCGGCAAACCTACATTTGCCATGGTAAAGAGCATAAAGACAGCTGCATAAATAGGCATTCTGTTAGCCAACCCACCATAGGCGGCTATTTCGCGTGTGTGCATACGGTCATAAATGACCCCGACACACAAAAACAGCGCACCGGAAATCCAACCATGCGACAGCATTTGGAAGATTGCTCCCTGTACACCTTGATGGGTCGCGGCAAAAATACCCATGGTGACAAACCCCATGTGAGCAACAGATGAATAAGCAATAAGCTTTTTCATGTCCTCCTGAGCCAGCGCAACAAGCGACGTGTATATGATCGCAATAACACTCAATGCAAAAACAAATTCTGTGAACATATCAGTCGCCAGAGGGAACATAGGCAGAGAGAAACGTAAAAAGCCATACCCACCCATTTTCAACAACACACCTGCCAAAATAACAGACCCTGCTGTAGGGGCTTCAACATGTGCATCCGGCAACCACGTATGAACGGGCCACATTGGCATTTTTACTGCGAAACTTGCAAAGAATGCCAACCAAAGCCAAGTTTGTTCTGCGCTGGAGAACTCAAAATTCGCGAGCGCGGTCATATTGGTCGTGCCAACCTGCCAGTACATATAAATCAGCGCCAGCAGCATAAGTACGGAGCCAAGCAGCGTATAGAGAAAGAATTTAAAACTCGCATAAACGCGCCTTGCCCCACCCCAAATACCAATAATGAGGAACATGGGTATCAAACCGGCCTCAAAGAAAAGATAGAAAAGTAACAAATCCTGCGCGCAAAACACACCAATCATCAGAGTTTCAAGCACAAGAAATGCAACCATATATTCGCGCACACGCGTTTTAATGGACTCCCATGACGCAAGAATACATAGGGGCATCAAAGAGGTTGTTAGGATAATAAAAAGAACGGATATACCATCCACACCCATAACATAATCAATACCACCACCAAGCCATGAGGCTTGCTCAAGAAATTGAAGATCCGTGCGGCTACCATCAAATTCAAATAACATGACAATGCTGAGAATAAGCGTTGCTAACGTTGTCCATAGCGCAACAGCGCGCGCATTTCTGCCAACGGTTTCATCCTCACCGGGGATTAAAAGAATAAACAGCGCACCCAATAAGGGCAAATAGGTGATGGTACTGAGAATGGGCCAATCCAACATTATTTGCCGCCTTCCAGCATAAACCAGCTAATCAACCCGGCCACGCCCAGTAACATCGCAAAAGCGTAATGATAGACATAGCCAGACTGCAATCTAACCACATTGCGCGTTATATTCATGACGGCAGATGCAATCCCGTCAGGCCCGAAACCGTCGATTATATAACCGTCACCACCCTTCCAGAAAATTCTGGCCAGCCATTTAGCCGGACGAACAAAAATGAAGTTATAAAGCTCGTCGAAATACCATTTCTTGACCAGAAAACGGTAAAGTAAGTCATGCTCACGTGCGACCACAGCAGGTAAGTCAGGGCGCGCTATATAATAATACCAAGCCAGCACAAATCCTGTAACCATCATAATCAGCGGTGAAAACTTCACCAGCTTAGGTACTTCATGCAATTCATGCAGAATATGATTATCCGCTGAAGTGAAAATCGAGCTTGCCCAAAAACCGGCCTGTCCATCACCAATGAACAAACCTTTGAAAGCAAAACCTGCGGCTATCGCACCGACTGAAAGAACCAAGAGAGGTACTAACATCACCATTGGGCTTTCATGAATACGGCTCAACTGGTCGTTGGTCAGGCGTGTCTTGCCGTGGAAAGTCATAAACATCAGGCGCCATGAATAGAATGAGGTGAAAAGCGCTGAGACAACCAGCATGGTAAAGGCAAACATATGGGCTGGATTATGTGCGGCAAAAGCGGCTTCGATAATGGCATCCTTGGAAAAATACCCTGCCATAAATGGAAAACCTGTAAGCGCCAGCGTACCAATAAGCATAAACAGCCAAGTAAAAGGTATCATCTCACGCAGGCCACCCATTTTTGTCATGTCTTGCTCATTGTCGACAGCATGAATAAGCGATCCTGCACCGAGGAATAACAAGGCTTTAAAGAAAGCATGCGTAAACAAGTGAAAAATCGCGACCTGATAAGCCCCGACACCCAAAGCGACAAACATATAGCCCAACTGGGAACAGGTCGAATATGCAATAACACGCTTAATATCGTTTTGAACAAGCCCAACAGTTGCGGCAAAAAATGCTGTAATCGCACCGAAAACAACCACGACAGTCATTGCGGACGGAGCAAGCTCAAACAAGGGCGAGCAACGTGCAACCAAGAACACGCCGGCTGTCACCATTGTCGCCGCGTGAATGAGTGCGGAGACAGGTGTTGGCCCCTCCATCGCATCCGGCAACCAAGTGTGGAGCAGGAATTGAGCAGACTTACCCATTGCCCCCATAAATAAAAGAAGACAAATAGTCGGCAGTATCGGCACAATTTGCCCAAGGAACACAAAGTTGCCTTCAGCGAGCGCAGGTGCTGCCGCAAATACATCATCAAAATGAATGGAACCGACGGTGAAGAAAATCGCGCCAATACCAAGAATAAGACCAAAGTCACCAACGCGGTTCACAACAAAAGCTTTTATTGCCGCGGCATTTGCAGAGGGTTTTTTAAACCAAAACCCAATCAACAGATAGGAAGCAAGCCCCACCCCTTCCCAGCCAAAAAACAATTGCAAGAAATTATCTGCAGTCACCAGCATCAACATTGCGAATGTAAACAAAGACAGATAGGCAAAGAAACGTGACTGGTGCGGGTCGTGGCTCATATAGCCAATGGAATAAATATGTACGAGAGATGAAACACCGTTAACAACCACAAGCATAATCGCGGTCAGCGTATCAATCCTTAGTTTCCAATCAGCTTCAAAATTGCCCGAGTGAATCCACTCCAAAATTGTGATGGTTTTAGGCCCCTCATAAATGGCAACATTGGCAAAGGCGATAGCCGAAAGAATTGCCACAAGCACCATGAAACCCGATGTAACGTAGGTTGATGCACGCGCGCCGATAATTGGCCCAAAAATGCCGGCTATGAATGCACCCAATAGAGGCAGAAAAACAATGGCTTCATACATGGCTTAACCTTTCATATGGCTGACATCTTCAACTTCGATGCCGCCGCGATTGCGGAAATAAACAACCAGAATGGCAAGGCCAATCGCTGCCTCCCCGGCAGCAACTGTTAGAACCAAAAGCGCGAAGACTTGCCCGACGATATCTCCCAGAAAAGAGGAGAAGGCAACTAAATTGATATTCACGGCAAGCAGCATTAATTCGATGGACATCAAAATAATGATGATGTTTTTTCTATTAAGGAAAATTCCAAATATCCCTATGGTGAATAATATGGCCGCAAGGGTCAGATAATTACCAAGACCGATGGCAGTGTTGAATTCCATATGCGCCTCTCAGCTCCCTATATCCCTTTAAAACCCTTATAAACCCTGACCGGGTTTAACTTTTACAACCTCAACGCTTTCATCTCGGCGACGGGCATTCTGCGCCGCCACGGATTGGCGTTTGGGATTATCACGTTTTTGTAAGGTTAGAACAATCGCACCAACCATTGCGACGAGTAGAATGGCACCCGCTGTTTGGAAAAAGAAAACATAATCCGTGTAAAGCACCAGCCCAAGCGCTTCGGCATTTGTCATCTCATCAGTGGTTGCCTTGGGGCCACCGGCAATCATATCCGGCGCAATAGCTGACCCACCCAACACCATAATTAATTCTGTGAGCAGAACCAAACCAACAAGCGCACCTACAGGTAGATATTGCAAAAAACCTTCATTGAGTTCGACAAAATCAATATCCAGCATCATCACAACAAACAAAAACAGCACCGCAACGGCGCCGACATAGACAATAACCAGTAACAAGGCTAAAAATTCTGCACCCAGCAAAAGAAATATACCTGCCGAATTGAAGAAAGTAAGAATGAGAAACAGCACCGAGTGAACCGGATTTCGCGCCGAAATAACCATTAATGCCGAAGCGACTGTAACGGTGGCAAACATATAAAAAGCAAAGCTGGCAAGTGTCATGATTTTTCTTATGGCCTCAGATTATCTGTACGGGGCATCCAGTTTAAGGTTCTGGGCAATTTCAACTTCCCAACGATCACCATTCGCCAGGAGTTTATCTTTATCATAAAGAAGCTCTTCTCTGGTTTCAGTGGCAAATTCAAAATTCGGGCCTTCCACAATTGCATCAACCGGACAAGCCTCCTGACAGAAGCCGCAGTAAATACATTTGACCATATCAATGTCATAACGAACGGTGCGACGTGTACCGTCATTGTTACGTGGACCGGCCTCAATGGTGATGGCCTGAGCAGGACAGACAGCTTCACACAATTTACA
>DJZB01000068.1:30609-38997 GCA_002450335.1 Rhodobiaceae bacterium UBA6963 | reverse complement strand
TGAGCAGGACAGACAGCTTCACACAATTTACAGGCAATGCATCTTTCCTCGCCATTAGGGTAGCGGCGAAGCGCATGCTCACCTCTAAAGCGGGGGCTGAGCGGGCCTTTTTCATAGGGGTAATTCACCGTCATTTTTGGACTGAAAAAATAACGCATAGCCAGCATGAATGCTGAAACAAATTCTGTGAGGAAAAGACCTCTTGCAGTGCGATCAAGCCAAGCCATTATTTATTACCCTATTTCCTATCCCTGTATTCTTATGGAGCCAGTTGGAAGTACTGAAGAACTCCGGCAGTCAAAACAACCCAAATTAATGAGAACGGCAGGAATATCTTCCAGCCAAGACGCATCAGCTGGTCATAGCGATAACGCGGAACCATTGCTTTGACCATGGCAAACATGAAAAACATCAAACATAATTTTAAAGTGAACCAAATGACACCGGGCACCATATTAAAGGGTGCAATATCGATAGGTGGCAACCACCCACCGAGGAATAAAATCGTCGTCATGGCACACATCAGAACAATATTTGCCAATTCACCAATCATGAAGACAACATAAGGTGTGGAGCTATATTCCACCATGAAGCCCGCGACCAGTTCGGACTCTGCTTCCGGCAAATCAAATGGCGGGCGATTGGTTTCAGCCAGCGCCGAGATGAAAAAGACAACAAACATCGGGAATAAAGGGACGCAAAACCAGATGTTTTTCTGCGCCAGAACAATATCCGTCAAATTCAGAGAGCCAACACATAACAGAACGGTGATAATCACAAGACCAATGGAAACTTCATAAGAAACCATCTGCGCCGCAGAGCGAAGCGCACCCAGGAAAGGATATTTCGAATTGGATGCCCAGCCACCCATAATCACGCCATAAACACCAAGCGATGAAATAGCGAGAACATAAAGTATACCGAGATTAATATCAGCAACTGCCCACCCCTCATCAAATGGAATAACCGCCCACGCACTGAGCGCAAGAAACATGGTAAGGAATGGTGCAAGCAGAAAAACGCCCTTATTCGCCGTAGTCGGCACAACAACTTCTTTGAATAGATACTTCAGAATATCGGCAAAGCTCTGTAACAGCCCAAACGGACCAACAACATTAGGTCCTCGGCGGAGTTGAACAGCCGCCCAGACCTTGCGATCCGCATACATAAAAAATGCCAGCGCCAGCAATAGCGCGATCATAATCGCCAGACTATGCGCAGTGATGAGCAAAAACGGCATCACATAGCCCTGAAAAAAACTGAGGCTTGCATTATCCATCAGTGCCGGTCCCTTCGGAAATATTTCTGGCCTGTGCCTGAATGCTGCATTCCGCCATAATTTTGGAGGCGCGAGCAATCGGGTTGGTGAAGTAGAAATCCTGCGCGTTATTCATGAATGGCGCATCAGATAGCGGCACTTTAATGGTGAGCGAGGAAACGTCAGGCATACCCGCATCGGTAAGCTCATCAAGACCTGCAAGAAACGGCGCAGTTTCAAACATACGCGCACGAAGTGTTTCAACATTGTCATATGGCAACTTCTCGCCCAGAACTTCAGACAAGGCGCGGAAAATTTTCCAATCTTCCCTTGCCTCACCGGGCGGGAAAGCAGCCTGTTCTGTCATTTGAGCGCGCCCTTCTGTATTGACGTAAATTGCCTGTTTTTCAGTATAGGTCGCGCCCGGCAGAATAACGTCGGCACGATGTGCGCCAGCATCACCATGCGTCCCAACATAAACCACATAACTGTCACCCAAGCGGCTCATATCCAATTCATCTGCCCCAAGAAGGAACACAGTTTTTACATCACCGGAAGTTGCACCAGCAAGAATGCCTTCCAAATCATGCCCACCCTCTTGTGGCGTGAAACCGATATCAAGACCTGCAACGCGCGCAGCCGCACTATGCAGAACATTAAATCCGTTCCAGTCATCACTTACCATTTTGCTTTGCGTGGCCAACTCAATTGCCGCCTCAAGAACAGCAAGGCCATCTTCACGAGCCAGCGCAGATTGCCCGATAATCAGCATGGGGCGTTTGGCTTTTTTCAGTATAGAGAAGAAACTCCCCTTACCTGATGCAAGTTCTGCAAGTGTTTCAGCACCATTTCCCAAATGTGTCGCTGGATAGGTTAAATCCTCATCCTGCCCGATAATTCCAATTGGGAAATTCCCGGCAACCCAACGCTTACGGATACGCGCATTCAGAACCGGGGCTTCACGGCGCGGATTACTGCCAATAATCAACAATGCATCCGCATCATCAATATTGGCGATACCTGTATTGAACAAGTAATTTGCACGGTTACCATTTGAAGGCAGTTGCGCACCATCCTGACGGCACTCCAAATGTGGACTACCAAGCTGCGACATCAAATCTTTAAGCGCCATCATACCTTCGGCACAAGCAAGATCACCGGAGATTGCGGCTGTGTTGCTTTCTTGGCCTTTTAACTTTTGAGCAATTACCTCAAATGCCTCAGACCAACTAACCGCCTCCAACTTGCCTTCTTTACGAATGTAGGGACTATCAATGCGTTGTGTATTCAACCCATCCCAGACAAAGCGCGATTTATCGGACAGCCACTCCTCATTTACGTCGTCATGATTACGCGGCAAAATCCGCATCACTTCTCGCCCACGCGTATCCACGCGGATGTTGCTGCCAACTGCATCCATAACATCTATGGTTTCAGTTTTTTTCAATTCCCAAGGGCGCGCTGTAAAAGCATAAGGCTTGGATGTAAGCGCCCCGACAGGACACAAATCAATCACATTACCTGATAGCTCAGAACTCAATGAGGCTTCCAAATACGTTGTGATTTCCATATCCTCACCGCGTCCGATTGCACCAATTTCCGGCACACCGGCAACTTCTGTAGCAAAGCGAACACAGCGCGTACACTGAATGCATCTTGTCATAATGGTTTTGACAAGTGGCCCCATGTTTTTGTTTTCAACGGCTCTTTTATTATCCTGAAAACGGCTTTCATCAACGCCGTATCCAAACGCCTGATCTTGTAAATCACACTCACCACCTTGATCACAAATCGGGCAATCCAGCGGGTGGTTAATCAGCAGAAATTCCATCACGCCTTCACGCGCGGCTTGGACAGCTTCGGACTTTGTATCCACTTCCATATCTGGCGCGACAGGCATAGCACAACTGGCGACGGGCTTAGGCCCGTTCTTCACATTCACCAGACACATGCGGCAATTACCGGCGATGGAAAGGCGTTCGTGATAACAAAAACGCGGTATCTCAGCGCCGGCTTCTTCACAGGCTTGCAAAATGGTTGTGCCAGGGGCAACCTCAACCTCCACACCGTCAACATTCACTTTGACCAAGTCGCTCATTATTCAGCGGCCTCCTGAGATGCGTGACCATTTAAGCGAGCTTCAATCTCTGGACGGAAATGCCTGAAGAGACCCTGAATAGGCCATGCCGCAGCATCACCAAGAGCACAAATCGTATGACCTTCAATCTGTTTTGTAACTTGAAGCAGTGTATCAATTTCTTGAGGCTTAGCTTGGCCTTTGGCAATACGCTCCATGACACGCCACATCCAGCCGGTACCCTCACGGCACGGGGTGCATTGTCCGCAGCTTTCATGTTTATAAAAATGTGAAATGCGAGCGATAGCTTTAACCAGATCCGTGGATTTATCCATGACAATTACTGCCGCCGTGCCGAGGCCGGATTGCACTTCTTTCAGACTGTCAAAATCCATAAGGACCGTGTCGCAAATTTCTTTGGGCAACATCGGGACCGATGATCCACCGGGAATAACTGCGAGGAGATTATCCCATCCGCCGCGCACACCGCCGGCATGCTTCTCAAGAAGTTCCTTTAGCGGGATACCCATCTCTTCTTCAACATTACACGGCTTATTAACATGACCGGAAATACAAAACAGCTTTGTGCCGGTGTTGCCTTCTCTACCCAAACCGGAAAACCAACTTGCACCGCGACGGCAGATTGTTGGGGCAACGGCAATGCTTTCAACATTATTAACGGTCGTAGGACAACCATAAAGTCCAACATTGGCCGGGAAAGGAGGCTTTAGTCGTGGCTGGCCTTTTTTGCCCTCAAGCGACTCAATAAGCGCAGTTTCCTCACCGCAAATATAAGCACCTGCACCATGATGGACGTAAATATCATAATCCCAGTCTGAACCACAGGCGTTTTTGCCTAGCAGTCCTGCATCATAAGCTTCATCAACAGCTCTTTGCAGAGCTTCGCGCTCACGAATAAATTCACCGCGCACATAAATATAACAAGCATGGGCGCCCATCGCGAAACCTGCCAACAAACACCCTTCAAGAAGTTTATGTGGCTCGTGACGCATAATATCACGGTCTTTACATGTGCCGGGCTCAGACTCATCAGCATTCACCACAAGGTAATGCGGGCGTCCGTCATTTTCTTTTGGCATGAAAGACCATTTCAAACCCGTCGGAAAACCGGCGCCGCCCCTACCCCTCAAACCGGATGCTTTGACTTCTTCAATCACCCAATCACGGCCTTTAGCAAGTAGACCTTTAGTGTTATCCCAGTCGCCGCGCTTCTTTGCAGATGCTAAATCAGCACCGTCCGGGCCATAGATGTTCTTGAAAATGCGATCACTGTCCTGCAGCATTAAGCGTCTCCTTCAATACTTTTGAGTACGGTTCTACCGCCTTCGGGTTCAGATGCCTTTCGGCTGGTTTGAGGACCGGAGGGCACATTCTCACCTCTTTTCAAATCCAGCAGAATTTTTTCAAACCATTCGGCAGTCAAATCTTCATAAAAATCATCATTAATCTGCACCATGGGAGCATTTACGCATGCACCCAAGCACTCAACTTCGAGCCAGCTCAATTTTCCGTCATCGGTCACAGTGTTTTGTTCTCCGATAACTTTTCTGCAAACATCCTTAAGGGTATCAGCCCCGCGCAACCAGCACGGGGTGGTTCCACAAAGCTGAACAAAATGTTCGCCTACCGGTTCCAGATTGAACATGGTGTAAAAAGTAGCTACTTCCATGGCGCGCATATTTGGCATATCAAGGAACTCTGCAACATATCTGATTGCAGGTTCAGGTAACCAGCCACCGGCCTGTTTTTGAGCCTGCCACAAGAGCGGAATTATCGCACTGGCCTGACGCCCTTTAGGGTACTTAGCTATCTGCTTTTTTGCCCACGAAATATTTTCTTTCGTAAACGAAAAATCGTCAGGTTGGTTTTCGGCAACACGGCGCACACTCATCGGTCAACCTCCCCAAACACAATATCCAAAGAGCCGAGAATAGCAGAGACGTCAGCCAACATATGGTCACGACTGAGATAATCCAAAGCCTGCAAATGCGCGTAGCCCGGCGCGCGAATTTTACAGCGATAAGGCTTATTGGAGCCATCAGCAACGAGATAAACGCCGAACTCTCCTTTTGGCGCCTCTACAGCGCGGTATATTTCACCTGCCGGCACATGATAGCCCTCAGTGTAAAGCTTAAAGTGATGAATCAAAGCCTCCATGGAGCCTTTCATTTCACTGCGCTTCGGCGGAACAATCTTTCCGTCAGAAGAAGATACCGGGCCATCAGGCATTTGCTCAAGGCATTGCTTCATAATCCGAATGGATTGGCGGCATTCCTCAACACGGCACAGATAGCGGTCATAGCAATCGCCGTTTTTACCTATAGGAATATCAAAATCTAAATCGGCATAAACTTCATAAGGCTGGGCTTTACGCAAATCCCAAGCAAGACCGGACCCACGAGCCATAACGCCTGTAAGCCCCCAATTGTTAATATCGTGATGAGAGACCACACCGATATCAACATTACGTTGCTTAAAAATTCTATTTTCCGTCAAAAGGCTTTCAATATCATCCATGACCTTAAGAAACGGATCACAAAATGCATATATATCATCCAGCAAATCTTGGGGTAAATCCTGATGGACGCCGCCGGGACGGAAATAAGCAGCATGAAGGCGCGCGCCACTGGCACGCTCATAAAATATCATCAGCTTTTCACGCTCTTCAAACCCCCAAAGCGGCGGTGTAAGTGCGCCGACATCCATGGCCTGTGTGGTGATATTGAGCAAATGACTGAGAATACGTCCAATTTCGGAGTAGAGAACACGGATATACTGACCGCGAGCCGGAACGCTCACGCCCAACATCGACTCAACTGCGAGCGCAAATGCATGCTCCTGATTCATCGGGGCGACATAATCGAGGCGGTCAAAATAAGGAACCGACTGCAGATAAGTCTTATGCTCAATCAGCTTTTCCGTTCCACGGTGCAATAAGCCGATATGTGGATCGATGCGCTCTACAATTTCACCATCCAGATCCATAACCAGCCGCAGCACACCATGCGCAGCCGGATGTTGAGGTCCGAAGTTAATTGTAAATTTTCTATCTTCAGCTTGTGACATAATTTTCCCCGGCCTGGTACAGCCTTACTTAAGCTTCATCCGAAACATCTGCTTCGGCTTTTTCATCGCCGGGCAGAACATCCATCTGCCCGCGCACCCCTTCCCAAGGGCTGACAAAATCAAAATCGCGGAATTCCTGCATGAGCGTCACGGGTTCTTGTACAACCCGCTTCTCGTCATCATCCCATCGAACCTCAACATGACCGGTCAGCGGGAAATCTTTTCTCAGTGGATGACCTTCAAAACCATAATCCGTCAGTAAGCGTCTCAAGTCCGGATGACCGGAAAAAAGAATGCCGTAAAGGTCAAACGCTTCTCGTTCAAACCAACTCGCAGAGTCAAACAAATCAGTTGCGCTTGGCACAGCCGTTTTGTCATCCACCGAAAGTTTAACCCGCACACGCTGGTTCTGGGTCATAGACAATAAATGGTAAACAACATCAAAACGCTCGGATCTTTCGGGATAATCGACACCACATACATCTAAAAGTTGGGTGAAGGCACACGCTGCGTCGTCTCTAAGATATTTCAAAACATCAAGGACAGTATCAACTGTCACAATGAGCGTTAAATCACCATGCGTAATGGAAGAGTCAGTAATTTTGTCGGAAATCCCGTTAAGAAGATGATTAAGCAAGTCCTGATTCTGGTCTGTCATGTTGCTATCTTCCTAACGCTCAATCGTGCCTTTACGGCGGATTTTTTTCTGCAATTGCAGAACACCATAAAGCAATGCTTCAGCTGTGGGTGGGCAACCCGGAACATAAATATCAACAGGCACAATACGGTCACAGCCGCGCACAACTGAATAAGAATAGTGGTAATACCCACCGCCATTGGCGCAGGAACCCATTGAAATCACATAGCGGGGCTCAGGCATTTGATCGTAAACCTTACGAAGCGCCGGCGCCATTTTGTTGGTCAGCGTGCCTGCAACAATCATCACATCTGACTGACGCGGGGATGCACGCGGGGCAAAACCAAACCTCTCGCCATCATAGCGCGGCATGGAGGTGTGCATCATTTCAACCGCACAACATGCCAAGCCAAAAGTCATCCAGTGCAGCGAACCAGTTCGCGCCCAATTCACCAGATCTTCAACACTGGTGACAACAAAACCTTTATCTGCCAGAGCGTCAGAA
The DNA here is from genome assembly GCA_002450335.1 of Rhodobiaceae bacterium UBA6963. Classification (GTDB taxonomy): domain Bacteria; phylum Pseudomonadota; class Alphaproteobacteria; order RS24; family RS24; genus Micropelagius. The sequence continues at coordinate 31,433 of DJZB01000068.1, read as the reverse complement.
ACCTCCGCATAGTAAGGGTCTTTAGAGAAATCTGTATTATCTGAACCAAGCTCTAGCGCTTCAGAAGCGGTTTCACTCGGGTCTTTATTGTCATAATTTTCCAAATCAGTCACCTAGTCCCACTCCAAAGCACCCTTCTTCCATTCATAGGCGAAGCCAATTGTCAGAACGGCAAGAAAGAACATCATTGACCAGAAACCGAAAAGTCCGATATCACCGAAAGCAACAGCCCATGGGAAAAGAAATGCAATCTCAAGATCAAAAATAATGAAGAGAATGGCGACCAAATAAAACTTAACGTCAAATTTCATACGCGCATCATCAAAAGCTTCAAATCCGCACTCATACGGGGAAAGCTTTTCCGTATCAGGGTCTGATGGGGCTGCCAGCAATGGAACGACAAGCAAGGCCAATGTGATGACAGCCGCAAGTCCCATGAAGATAAGAATTGGCATATATTCTGTAAGAAGTGCTTGCATCTTAGTTCGTCCAATTAGTCACTGAATACGGGGTATGGAAGTTTATATTATCCCAAAAAAGAATCTGTCCGATTATATCCCTACTCTCAAAATTTGGAAAGCATTAGAGTGAGTTATCGCTCAAAATCTTGCCGTTTTAAGCCATTTTTTCCGCGTCGGAGTGACGCAGGTTTCTTTAGGGCGCAACCCAAAAGACTTAAATAAGAAAAATCTACCTCTGCGGGTAGTGATTATTATTTCACCCAAAATATATAAATAAAAAAATCCGGTGGGAATGGCGAGAGTGACGGGACTCGAACCCGCGACCTCCGGCGTGACAGGCCGGCGCTCTAACCAACTGAGCTA
>DJZB01000068.1:30152-30311 GCA_002450335.1 Rhodobiaceae bacterium UBA6963 | reverse complement strand
AACCAACTGAGCTACACCCCCACACGGAAAAAACCGTAAGACGATTTACGCCCACCCGTTTGACAAGTCAAGGTCTGCAAGACGAATGACCGGAATTAACGGATGGTGGGCGGTGACGGGATCGAACCGCCGACCCTCTCGGTGTAAACGAGATGCTCT
>DJZB01000068.1:25839-29847 GCA_002450335.1 Rhodobiaceae bacterium UBA6963 | reverse complement strand
CCCTCTCGGTGTAAACGAGATGCTCTCCCAGCTGAGCTAACCGCCCTAGAGGCTGATTTCTTAAACGACAAGTCGGAAAAAGTAAATCAAATAAAAAAGCCGACCGATAAAATCGGTCGGCTTTAAAACGATTATTCGCTTTTTATTTGTTTGCAGCTTCTTTAAGAGCTTTACCAGCTTTGAATTTTGGCTGGTTAGATGCAGGAATCTGGAGTGGTGCACCAGTTTGTGGGTTACGCCCCGTAGAAGCGTTACGCCGTGTCACATGAAAAGTACCAAAACCAATCAAACGGACATCACCACCTGAAGCGAGTTGACCAGTTATTGTGTCCAATACGCTTTCAATTGCTTTAGCCGCGTCTATCTTCGTTAGGCCAGTATCATCTGCAACTTTACTAATAAGATCATTCTTGTTCATCTAAATATCCCTCCAATTGGGCGCGTTTAGTTAATGACCTAATTTAAGCCCCGATTCGAGGTCGGGTCAAAACAAAAAACTTAATGTTTTGACCCGCCTGTGTATATTTTAGTTATAAAATTAACGATTAATTAATGCGTTCTTTGTGTATCTTGGGGTCCTGTCATAGCCGCTTGCTGTTTGGCTTCGTAAGCGGTCTGATCCCATTCAATCGCTTCAGGCATCCGTGTAAGAGCAATTTCAAGAACTTCATTCATTGATTGAACCGGAATGATATCCAAACCATCCTTAATGTTATCAGGCACTTCTGACAAATCTTTGGCATTCTCGTGAGGAATAATCACCCGTTCAATCCCACCCCGGCGGGCAGCCAGCAACTTCTCTTTAAGCCCCCCAATTGGCAACACCTGCCCGCGCAATGTTACTTCTCCAGTCATTGCAACTTCTTTACGTACCTCAATACCGGTCATGAGAGACACGATAGTCGTGGCCATCGCAATACCGGCTGACGGGCCATCTTTTGGTGTCGCCCCTTCGGGAACGTGAACGTGAATATCTTTTTTATCAAATAGAGGCGGCTCAATGCCTAAATCCACACTTTTTGACCGCACATAAGATGAGGCAGCACCAATTGATTCTTTCATGACATCACCGAGCTTACCCGTTGTGGTCATTTTCCCTTTACCCGGGGGCATGACGCCCTCAATAGTCAATAATTCACCACCAACTTCCGTCCATGCAAGTCCGGTCACTACGCCGACCTGATCTTCTTTCTCGGCCAGACCAAAGCGATAGCGGGAAACACCGAGGAAATCTTCAAGATTATCCGGAATAACCGATACATCCGAGATTTTCTCGCGGACAATTTTGGTCACGGTTTTACGGCACACATTGGCAAGGTCACGTTCCAAATTCCTCACGCCGGCTTCACGTGTGTATGTGCGGATAATCTGGCGCAAAGCATCATCGGACAACTCAAACTCGCCATTTTTCAAACCGTGATTTGAAATGGATTTTGGCAGAAGGTGACGTTTCGCAATTTCAACTTTTTCATCTTCTGTGTAGCCCGGGATACGAATAACCTCCATACGGTCAAGCAGTGGACCTGGAATATTCAGCGTATTGGCAGTGGTGACGAACATCACGTTTGACAAATCATAATCAACTTCAAGGTAGTGATCGTTAAAAGTTGAATTTTGTTCGGGGTCAAGTACCTCAAGTAAAGCCGAGGCCGGGTCGCCGCGATAATCCATACCCAGCTTATCAATCTCATCGAGAAGAATAAGCGGGTTACTTGTCTTCACCTTCTTCATTGACTGAATGATTTTACCCGGCATGGAGCCAATATACGTCCGGCGGTGACCGCGAATTTCGCTCTCATCACGAACCCCACCAAGGGACATTCTAACAAATTCACGACCTGTAGCCTTGGCAAGCGACTTACCCAGCGATGTCTTACCGACACCGGGAGGGCCGACGAGACACAAAATCGGGCCTTTCAGCTTATTGGTTCTGTTCTGAACCGCGAGATACTCAAGAATGCGCTCTTTAACCTTCTCAAGGCCATAGTGATCTGTTTCAAGCACCTGCTCGGCGTTGTCTAAATCCCTTTTGACTCGGCTTTTCTTCTTCCATGGCACAGCAAGCAGCCAGTCAAGATAGTTTCTGACAACTGTTGCTTCAGCTGACATGGGGCTCATATTTTTCAACTTTTTAAGCTCAGCCTGCGCCTTCTCACGAGACTCTTTGGAGAATTTTGTTTTCTCAATTTGGGCTTCAAGTTCGGCAAGGTCATCCATGCCGTCTTCGCCCTCTCCAAGTTCTTTCTGAATAGCTTTGAGTTGCTCGTTTAAATAATACTCGCGCTGAGTTTTCTCCATCTGACGCTTTACACGCCCGCGAATTTTCTTCTCTACTTGCAAAAGACCAACTTCATTCTCCATGTGACCAAGCACATTTTCCAGTCTCTCGGAAACCGATACATTTTCTAGCAGAGCTTGTTTTTCAGAAATTTGGATATTCAAATGCCCCGCAACCGTATCTGCAAGCTTTTGAGGGTCATCAATCTCACGAATGACATTCTGCACTTCTTGCGGGATTTTGCGGTTCATTTTGACATAATTATCGAACTGCCCAACCACGGTTTTGGACAAGCTTACAAGATCGGGGCTGTCTAAATCTTCCTCTTCAATGCCAATGACGCTGGCCTGAAAGAATGACTCATTTGGTACGAAATCAACCAATCTGGCGCGGCGTAGACCTTCAACAAGAACTTTGACTGTTCCGTCTGGAAGTTTCAAAAGCTGTAAAATCGTGCCGACTGTTCCAATATCATAGACATCTTCTTCACTCGGATCATCCAGGTCGCCGTCACGTTGGGCGACAAGCATAATCTGCTTGTCATCTGCCATGACATCTTCAAGCGCCCGTATCGATTTATCCCGCCCAACAAAGAGCGGCACAATCATGCCGGGAAATACGACAATGTTACGAAGCGGCAGAACTGCAAGCACTTCAGGAATTTTTGTGTAATCTGTGGTGTCAGTCGTGTCACTCATTGGAAGCTCCTATTTGGGTCTTATATTTGCGTATTTATATTTTATGCCGTCACATTGAATGCTGTTGGATGGACACAATCATTACGATTGATTCCTATGACGCAGTCAAAACCATTAATAGGTATATGTTGGCACTCGAGACTGTTTTCAACAGTTCGATGCAAATTTCACAAAAAATTGCAGAAAAATTGACTTTTAAATGACTTTTTAGGAAGCGCGGTCAGCTTCTTCAGTTGTCTTTTCAGAGTAAATATAAAGTGGTTGAGCTTTTCCCTCAACAACTTCGGGGCTGATAACAACCTCTTCGACGCCTTCTGTGGTCGGAAGTTCAAACATGCTATCCAACAACATGGATTCCATGACAGAACGTAAACCACGTGCACCCGTTTTACGATCGATTGCACGACGCGCGATTGCCTGCAACGCTTCGTCTTTGAAGTTTAGCTTTGTATCTTCCATGTCAAAAAGACGTTGATATTGTTTCACCAAAGCATTTTTTGGCTCAGTCAAAATCCGCACAAGTGCCTTTTCATCTAAATCTTCAAGAGTTGCAATAACAGGCAAACGACCAACAAATTCAGGTATCAGACCAAATTTAAGTAGATCTTCAGGCTCAAGAGTTTTCAGCAAATCACCTGTTGATTTACTTTCAGGCTGAGAAACATTAGCGCCAAAGCCAATAGATGTTTCACCACCACGACGGGAAATAATTTTCTCCATACCGGCAAAAGCACCACCGCAAATAAACAGGATATTGGTTGTATCAACTTGAAGGAATTCCTGCTGAGGGTGCTTCCGACCGCCTTGAGGTGGAACTGAGGCAACTGTGCCTTCCATAAGTTTTAGCAAAGCTTGCTGAACGCCCTCACCTGAAACGTCGCGGGTGATAGACGGGTTATCCGCTTTACGGCTAATTTTATCAACTTCATCAATGTAAACGATGCCGCGTTGGGCGCGCTCAACATTATAATCGGCAGCCTGAAGCAACTTGAGAATAATATTTTCTACATCCTCACCAACATATCCTGCTTC
>DJZB01000068.1:22423-25528 GCA_002450335.1 Rhodobiaceae bacterium UBA6963 | reverse complement strand
TTCTACATCCTCACCAACATAACCGGCCTCAGTCAAGGTCGTGGCATCTGCCATGGTAAAAGGAACATCAAGGATTTTAGCAAGTGTTTGTGCAAAAAGGGTCTTACCGCAACCGGTTGGACCAATCAGCAAAATATTGGATTTGCTGAGTTCAATCTCAGAATTTTTGGCACTATGGTTAAGGCGCTTGTAATGGTTATGCACAGCAACCGACAAAACGCGCTTAGCGTGCGCTTGACCGATAACATAATCCTCAAGGACATCATGGATTTCCTGAGGGGTCGGAACACCCTCGGACGTTTTAAGCATGGAAGATTTGTTCTCTTCACGGATAATATCCATGCAGAGTTCAACACATTCATCACAAATGAATACGGTTGGACCAGCAATCAACTTGCGAACTTCATGCTGGCTTTTGCCGCAGAAAGAACAGTAAAGAGTGCTTTTGCTATCGCCTGTTCCACCAACTTTGCTCAAGTTTAGCTCCTGCTTATTTGTTATTCGTGAGGGCCTCATGTTTGGAGACCGAAAAATTTTTGAATGGATACGCTTTGAATACCATAAGGTCTAACGAATCACCCTTCAAACATTCCTCAAACTAACTCAACTGTCAATCTAAGAATGTAAATGGTTTTAACCATTTAGCTTTATTCTGACTCTTCCTTAACGGCTTCACGCTTATCAACAACAGTGTCAATAAGACCAAAGTTCTTTGCTTCTTCAGCAGTCATAAATGTGTCGCGCTCCAAAGCGTCTTCGATTGTTTTCAAATCCTGCCCTGTATGCGTACAATAAATTTTATTGAGACGTGTGCGCATATCAAGAATTTCTTTGGCGTGACGTTCAATATCGGAGGCCTGCCCCTGAAAGCCGCCGGAGGGTTGATGCACCATTATCCGGGCATTTGGGAGAGCAAAACGCATATTTTCTTCACCAGCACAGAGCAAAAGCGAGCCCATGCTGGCTGCCTGACCGATACACAGAGTGGATACAGGGGGACGAATGTATTGCATTGTGTCATAAATCGCCATGCCCGAGGTCACGACACCGCCGGGTGAATTAATATACATTGAGATTTCTTTTTTTGGATTTTCAGCCTCAAGAAACAGCAACTGTGCCGTTATCAGGCTTGCCATGTAATCTTCAATCGCGCCCGTAACAAAAATAACACGCTCTTTTAAAAGTCGGGAATAAATATCATAGGCACGTTCGCCGCGATTGGTTTGTTCAACCACCATGGGAACCATCGTGTTCATGTAAGTATCAACAATATCGTTCATCTATCTATCCTCTAAATGCTTAAGAGCAACTTCTGCAAATGGTTAACATGCACGCGAACACATGACTATATTATTCACGTCACTTAGACGCAAAAAAACAAAAGGCAAAGATTGCGAATAATTACTTATCTTCTTTTTTCTTTGCCGGTGCTTTTTTGGCAGCTGGCTTTTTAGCTGCCGGTTTCTTGGCTGCCGGCTTCTTGGCGGCGGGTTTTTTAGCTGCAGGTTTTTTTGCAGGTTTTTCATCACCCTCTTTGGTATCAGCTTTTTTTGCGGCAGATTTTTTAGCCGGAGCTTTTTTAGCTGGCTTCTTTTTAGCCTTGGGCTTTTCTTCAGTTTCCTCAGGGGCTGCCATAAGCTCCTCAATGCTGACAGTGATATCTGTTACATCCGCTTGCTCAATCACAAAATCAATGACTTTATTTTCAAACAATGGCGCCCGAATTTGTGCCATTGCTTCAGGATTGTTACGGAAATAATTAAAAACTTCCTGCTCCTGCCCCGGGAACTGACGCACACGCTCCATCAAACCTTGGTTAATTTCTTCCTGAGTTACTTCAATTTCATTAGTGGAACCTATTTCTGCAAGCACAAGACCTGTGCGAACACGACGCTCAGCAATCTCACGATACTCAGTCCGCAATTCATCTTCAGTTTCATCCAACTCATCAATTTTCTTACTCTGATTTTCGAGTTCACTTTCAAACTGATGCCAAATCTGATTGAACTCCAAATCAACCATGCGGGTCGGTAGTTCAAAATCATGTGCTGCGCTTAGCTTATCAAGCAAATCGCGTTTCACCTGCTCACGGGAGAAATTATGGTAATCCTTGCCGATTTGCTCGCGCACCATCTCTTTGAGTTGGTCAAGTGACTCCATACCCATTGAGGTGGCAAATTCGTCATTAATCTCAATCTCTTTTGGCCCACTTACTTCATGAACAGTTGTTTCGAAAACTGCGGCTTTATTTGCCAAATTTGCATTGCCGTAATCTTCCGGGAAATTCACTTCGATATCGAAACTATCACCGGCTTTTTTGCCGATAATTTGATCTTCAAAACCAGGAATGAATTGATTGGAACCAAGCTCCAGTTCAAACCCCTCTGATGCACCGCCTTCAAAAGGCTCATCATCAATCTTGCCAAGAAAATCAATCTTCACACTATCACCTGATGCCGCTTTAGCGGTTTTTGCTTTAGGCTCGAATTGCTTACGCGACTGTGCGAGGCGTTGAATGGACTCGTCAACTTCCGTATCGGAAATCTCGGCAACTTTGCGATCAAGAGAGATGTCTTTAAAATTGGCCAGCGTGATTGGCGGAATGATGTCGTAAATCATATTGAAAACAAAATCGGCATCACCGCTGATGACATTTTCAATATCTCCGTCGAGATTAACCTCAGGCTGTAAAGCCGGACGCTCATCACGGTCAGTCAGCACCTGCTGGCTCTGATCATTAACGACCTCTTGAAGAATTTCGCTCATCAAGCGTGAACCATAAACTTTTTTCAAATGCGTGACAGGCACCTTCCCCTTACGGAAACCTTTGAGTTGAACCTGATCTTTAAGTTCAATCAATTTTGAGTCCAGACGCGAAGCCAAATTGTCTTTGGCTACGGTTATTTTCAATTCGCGGGAAAGGCCCTCAGCGGAGGTCTCTTCAATTTGCATCGTTACATCCATTTTTTTTGTTGCTCAATTGTGTCCATGAGCAGTGATTAATATGGTTAGTTCGCTTATGGTGCGGGCGGAGGGACTTGAACCCCCACGCCTCTCAGCACTAGAACCTAAATCTAGCGTGTCTACCAATTCCACCACCGGCCC
>DJZB01000068.1:0-22133 GCA_002450335.1 Rhodobiaceae bacterium UBA6963 | reverse complement strand
CCTAAATCTAGCGTGTCTACCAATTCCACCACGCCCGCTTTTAAGCTTAACTAACTATGGCGCGGGGTATAGCAATTTAGTTGACCTATGACCAGTCTCTTGTGATGATTTGTTAAGACTCTTTAAGACATTCTTCAATTATACAAAAACAAACATAATTGTTTATTTTTTAATCAAGTGAACAAAATTTAAGCAAAAAAAGAAATATTTTTAAACGTGTTTTAAAAATTGTAAAAATAACACAATAATTTCATAGTCTTACAACCCACCCTGTTGAGTAAAATTTTTGGCACGGTTTCTGCTTTATTAAGTACATAAATTCTGAAAGGACAATTCTATGAAAAAAGTAGAAGCCATCATCAAACCCTTCAAATTAGATGAGGTTAAAGATGCATTACAGGAAGCCGGACTTCAGGGCATAACTGTAATCGAAGCTAAAGGTTTTGGTCGTCAGAAAGGCCACACCGAATTATACCGTGGCGCAGAATATGTAGTTGATTTTCTGCCCAAGGTAAAAATAGAGCTTATCATTGGCGACGATATGCTTGAAACTGCGATTGAGGTTATTCAAAAGGCCGCTCAAACCGGTCGCATTGGGGACGGGAAAATATTTGTTTCCGACATCCAAGAAGCCATACGTATTCGTACCGGAGAGTCCGGTATCGATGCACTTTAAACATCCTAACTTAAACTATCCGGAGATAAATAATGTCTGACGCTTCCAAAATTCTTAGTCAACTCAAAGACGACGAGATCCAATATGTAGATCTTCGTTTCACTGATCCACGCGGCAAAATGCAACACGTCACGCTCGACTCATCCCTTGTTGATGAGGACTTCTTCACAGAAGGCGCCATGTTTGACGGCTCATCAATCTCAGGCTGGAAAGCCATTAATGAGTCCGATATGTGCCTGATGCCTGACACGGATTCAGTATCCATGGATCCATTTTATGCACAGCCGACAATGACAATTTTCTGCAATATCACTGATCCGATCACAGGTGAGTTCTACAACCGTGACCCGCGTTCAACAGCAGTCAAAGCAGAAGCCTACCTGAAATCAACAGGCATCGGCGACACAATCAATTTCGGCCCTGAAGCTGAATTTTTTGTTTTTGACGATGTTCGCTTTTCATCTGACCCCTACAATACAGGCTTTGCGCTAGACAGCACTGAATTGCCAGTTAATTCAGGTACTGAATATGAAGCCGGTAATATGGGTCACCGTCCACGCACAAAGGGTGGCTACTTCCCGGTTAATCCTGTCGATAGTGGGCAAGATCTTCGCGGCGAAATGCTTAGCGTCATGAAAGATATGGGTCTCGAGGTCGAGAAACATCACCACGAAGTTGCAGCTGCTCAACATGAGCTTGGCCTGAAATTCGGTACGCTGACAAGCATTGCTGACAGTCTTCAACTTTACAAATACGCCGTTCACAATGTGGCTCACGCTTACGGCAAATCAGCAACCTTTATGCCGAAGCCTGTCTACGGCGATAACGGAACGGGCATGCACTGTCACCAGTCTATCTGGAAAGAAGGCAAGCCTCTCTTCGCTGGCGACAAATATGCAGACCTGTCACAAGAGTGCCTTTACTATATTGGCGGTATCATCAAACACGCCCGCGCCATTAACGCGCTGACGAACCCGTCAACAAACTCATACAAGCGTCTCATTCCCGGTTTTGAAGCACCTGTGCTTCTCGCTTATTCAGCGCGTAACCGTTCTGCGTCTTGCCGGATTCCATTCGCGACATCCGCACCGGGCAAAAGAATTGAAATTCGCTTCCCTGACCCAACAGCCAACCCATATCTTGCTTTCACAGCTATGATGATGGCCGGTCTGGACGGTATCGAGAATAAAATCGATCCGGGTGATCCAATGGATAAAGACCTTTATGAACTGCCACCTGAAGAACTGGCTGATGTACCACAGGTTTGCGGATCTCTGCGTGAGGCTCTTGAAGCACTCGATGCAGACCGTGACTTCCTGAAAAAAGGCGGCGTAATGGATGATGACCAGATTGACGGATATCTGGAGCTTAAGTGGGAAGAAGTTTACCGCTTTGAGCACACACCTCACCCTGTTGAGTTCGACATGTATTACAGCGTCTGATCACGCTTCATAAATTGAAAAGGGCCGGTTTATCCGGCCCTTTTTTATGCATAAATATTGCAAAACACTCTAATCACTGAGTTTATTGCGCGTCTCTGTTGTTGTGCGTACAAGATCCATTTTGCTAATCTGCCACCCCATGCCAGGCAAATAGACCACATCATCAACATACGTCCCCATGAACATCCAAATCTGACCGTTAGGCATGTCGTGCCAGGCCTGCACATAGGTTTCCAATCCGGCTGACCCGCCAGTTACGTCACAATCTGACGATATTTGAACATCCAAATCGCTAACACGTTGCGTTCCGGTAAGATGCTGGGTAGGTCCCATTGGTCCCAAAGTCTGCGCGACGATATCAGCCCAAGCATCCGGCCCGACGGCATTCATTTCAGGCGCCCCCTCACCCGAAACAGAAAAATTAGCATCTGCGGTAAATATCGTGCGGTAAAGGTCGCGCCCTTTTTCAAAAGAGTCGCCTTCTGTGATACCCAGCAAATCAGTTGCCTTCGCGTATCCACGTTGCAGATATTCAATTTCCTGTCGCGCAGCGGCCTTAATCAAATCAGTTGAGCAGGCACTCTTGGGCCCTGCTTCACTTTGCATAAATATTGGGGTAGCTACTGCAATCAGCCCCACCAAAACCATAGCGGCCATTAAACCCTGAACATTTTTCATAACCCTCTCCCTAGGTAAGACTTTTTAATATCCGTAATTTTCTTTGTAACGCTCGGCAGCTTTTTTCTCAAATGCTTGAAACCCTCCAACAGCCTTGAGAACCCCCATTTTCAAATCCGGCTCTTGCCCTTCCCCCATGCGAATGAGTTGAAGACAAAACCATCCCTGACGTCCCCAACCGTTAATGCCACGAATAATTGCAAACGGGCTGGTGTCTCCCAACAGACCTGGACCAAGCCTGACTATTTTTTCAAATTCTTCCGTCGCAGCAACCGCGCCGGATAACAGCTTATTGGCAATATCAGGATCACTGCACATGGGACGCGCAAGACCAATCATGTCACAAGCCCCCGCATTGAGTGCGGCATCCATACCGGCGCGCGTCCGAAACCCACCCGTCACCATCAAGGCGCCATTGAAAACGGCTCTGATGTCTTTGGCATACTCAAGAAAATATGCTTCTCGCGCAACGGTGCTGGGCAAACGGCTTTCGCTTTTCGACGAGTCCATCGCACCCCCCTCAAGACCGGACATCCGGGGCTGCTCATAAGTGCCACCCGAAATTTCAAGCAAATCAAGTTTTTCATCATTGAGCCACTTGGCAACCTGCACGGCCTCTTCATGACTGAAACCCCCACGCTGAAAATCAGCAGAATTGAGCTTGACGGCAACAGGGAATTCTTTTCCTACAACCTTGCGTGTGGCACGCACGGCCTCAAGCAGAAAACGAGCCCGGTTTTCAAGCGAGCCGCCCCAAGCATCCGTCCGAACATTTACATCCGGAGATAAAAATTCAGAGATCAAGTAGCCATGAGCCCCATGAATTTGAACACCGGTGAAACCTGTCTCCTTGGCTGTCTTGGCGGCGAAGGCAAAACCTTCAATCGCTGCCTGAATTTCAGCATCTGTCATGGCTTTCGGATCACCAAACATCTTGCCGGGCATGTTAACCGGCAAGTCAGACGGGCCTACAGGCGTTTCATTAACGGCTATCGGGGTTTGCCGCCCGGCATGAGAAATTTGCATCCAAAGCTGGGTTTCATTGGCTGTACCTTGTGCAGCCCAATGTTTCAGTGCCGCCAATTGTTCATCTGATTGAGGCCCTTCAATCACGACATTTCCAGCACGCTCCAGGTATTTATGATTAATCTGAACATTACCGGTTAACAACATTCCCGAACCACCATCTGCCCAGCGACCATAAAGTGTTGAAAGTTTTGAGGTGGCGCGGTTAGCGGGGTCTGACAACCCCTCTGTCATAGCCCCTTTGGCAATTCTATTTTTAATAATGACGCCACAAGGCAGGGTTAACGTATCGGAAAGAGTTGTCATGATAATCCTTTTACTAAATGAACTGGCACACTACTTTGTAGAAAATATAGTCGCAAGCATTTCAAGAAATCCAGATTTTTCCCCGCGAGTGAACAAACTTGTTTAAAATCCAGTTCATTGAACGATTCGACTTAACATTTCGATTGCCGAAATTTTGCTATAGGTTTTCCCATGCCAGCGCGAAAAAAAACAGAAGATACGCCGGACTTATTTGGTTCTGAGGCAAAGTCCGCTTCAAAAACAGGGGCAAAAAAAACATCTAAGTCAGCGGCTGAACAGCCATCTAAATCAGCTTCTCAAGCCTCATCAAAGAAGTCATCCAGCACCAAACCAAAAATGCCCGCCAAAAAGTCGGGGCAATACAGTGCTGCTGATATTGAAGTTCTTGAGGGCCTTGAACCCGTCAGAAGACGCCCCGGCATGTATATTGGTGGCACGGACCACCGAGCTCTGCATCACCTCTTTGCAGAAGTGATTGACAATTCCATGGATGAGGCAGTTGCTGGACATGCCAGCTTTATTGAAGTGAATTATGACGCCGATGGCACACTTACAGTCGGCGATAACGGGCGCGGCATACCTGTCGACCCGCATCCTAAATTCAAAGACAAATCTGCCCTTGAGGTCATTATGACAACCCTCCACGCCGGTGGTAAATTCGGCAGTGGAGCCTATGATACTTCAGGCGGTTTACACGGTGTGGGTGTGTCTGTCGTTAACGCCCTATCTGATAAACTAATAGTTGAAGTTGCCCGTGATAAGACATTGTATTCACAAGAGTTTTCACGCGGTGTTGCTAAGGGTAAATTAAAGACAATCGGCCCTGCAGGCAACCGCCGAGGTACCAAAGTTAGCTTCACGCCCGACGCAGATATCTTTGGCAATAATACGAGTTTTGACCCTTACCGCCTCTACAGCATGGCAAAGGCCAAAGCCTATTTATTTGGTGGCGTTGAAATTAGATGGCACTGCGATCCAGACCTAATTTCAGACCCTGAAAAATGCCCACCGGAAGCTGTGCTGCGTTTTCCGGAAGGCTTAAGAGACTATCTGGATGAGCAAATCGGCAATCGCCCGACTGTAACCCCCGGTCCATTTGCGGGGAAAGTACAGAAAGATGGTTCACATGGTAGCGTAGAATGGGCAATAAGCTGGGTGGGCGGTAGTGATACGCATGTCTCGTCTTATTGTAATACAGTCCCAACACCCGAAGGCGGAACACATGAACAAGGCCTACGATCCGCTCTCACAAAAGGCCTGAAAGCTTATGGTCAACTGGTTAGCAACAAGAAAGCCGATATTATTACTGCTGATGATGTCATGGGCTCTGTCACTGCCTTAGTCTCGGTTTTTATCCGTGAGCCGGAATTTCAGGGACAGACCAAGGATAAACTCGCCTCCCCCGAAGCCACTCGCATTACCGAACAGACTGTCCGCGATGCTTTTGACCTGTGGTTGGCAAGCGATAAGCTATCTGCAACAAAACTTCTTGAATGGGTCATAGACCGCGCAGAGGAGAGACAGCGCCGCAAGCAGGAAAAAGAAGTCAGCAGAAAGTCTGCTGTCCGTAAACTGCGTCTCCCGGGCAAGCTGGCGGATTGCAGTCAAAACGGAGCTGCCGGCTCAGAAATTTTTATCGTTGAGGGCGACAGCGCGGGAGGGTCTGCAAAACAAGGCCGGGACCGCAAAACCCAAGCAATTTTGCCACTGCGGGGGAAAATCCTGAATGTTGCCAACGCGACAGCCGCAAAGAAACAGCAAAGCCAATTGATTTCAGATTTGGTCCAGGCTCTAGGGTGTGGCACCGGAAGTACCTATGACGGCGATAAGCTCAGATATGAAAAAGTTATCATCATGACCGACGCCGATGTCGATGGTGCACATATTGCGGCTTTGCTGATTACTTTCTTCCACGAAGAGATGCCTGAGCTTATTAAAGACGGGCATCTTTATTTGGCTGTGCCGCCGCTTTATCGTCTCGCACAAGGCGGGAAAACTCTCTATGCCCGTGATGAGGCACATCGTGAAGAACTTATGGCGTCTGAATTCAGGGCTAATGCTAAAGTTGAAGTCAGCCGCTTTAAGGGTCTGGGGGAAATGCTCCCTGCTCAGTTAAAAGAAACAACCATGAAGCCGGAAAACCGCACGCTCTTGCAAATTCAACTCCCAGAAGAAGAGTTCAAAAAGACTGCAGATTGCGTAAACCGCCTTATGGGGAACAAACCGGAAATGCGTTTTAGGTTTATCCAGGACAATGCCGCCTTCGCAGATGAGCAACTGCTGGATATTTAAAGAAATTTTAAACGTCAGACCGCTTTACAAAGCCTTAAATTAAACTAGTTTACACATCATCTTGGAGGTCAGGCCGTGGTGGCCTGAATTTAGCCATCCCATCGGGGATGGCTCGATTAAAAATAACTTTGAACAAAACAATTATAACGTCACGGAAAATTATGAAATTTGATGAACTGGGTCTCGCGCCCGAAATTATGACTGCCATTAATGATGCCGGCTACACAACGCCGACACCCATTCAGGCAGAAGCCATTCCACATGTGATTGCCGGAAGAGATGTGCTGGGTATCGCTCAAACAGGTACGGGCAAAACAGCAAGTTTTACCCTTCCCATGATACACCGCCTTATGAAAGGGCGCGCAAAAGCACGAATGCCTCGCACGCTTATCCTTGAGCCAACACGCGAACTCGCGGCACAAGTCGCGGACAATTTTGATGTTTACGGCAAAAACACCAAACTTACCAAAGCCTTGCTGATTGGCGGTGTAAGTTTTGGCGATCAAGAAAAAGCAATTATGCGCGGGGCAGATGTATTGATTGCAACACCCGGCAGATTACTCGACCATGTAGAACGTGGTGGCGTTTTATTACGCGGCGTGGAAGTGCTGGTTATTGACGAAGCTGACCGCATGCTTGATATGGGTTTTATTCCTGATATTGAACGGATTGTAAAATTACTTCCCTTTACGCGCCAAACTTTGTTTTTCTCGGCAACCATGCCACCTGAAATTACGCGCCTTACACAACAATTTCTGTCGGCACCTGCCCGCGTCGAAGTTGCACCCCCTTCATCAACCAATGACAATGTAAGCCAACGGCTGATTTCAGTTCCAAAAACCCAAAAACTAAAAACACTGAAAAAGCTCTTTGACGAAGAAGACGTCACCAATGGCATCATCTTTTGTAACCGCAAAAGAGATATTGGCGACCTACTCAATGCGCTACAAAAAAGTGGCTACCCGGCCGTCTCCCTGCATGGGGATATGGACCAGCATATGCGGCTCAAAATGCTTGATAAGTTCAAAGGCGGGGAAGCAACCTATCTGATTGCCTCCGACGTTGCAGCACGCGGACTGGATATTCCTGCCGTCAGTCATGTTTTCAATTATGACGTACCGACCCATGCCGAAGACTATGTCCACCGCATAGGAAGAACAGGTCGTGCCGGCAGAAAAGGCGCCGCCATAACCTTGTTCTCTAAAGAGGATGGTAAATATATTGACGCCATTGAAAAGCTGATTAATCGCAAAATTGATGTCGTCAAAAGTAATGACACCCCTGATGATGTTACAACAGACAAAGAAGAAAAAGCCGCTTCAAAACCGCATCGTAAAAACGATGGCGACAAAAAAGGAAATGAAAAAGGAGAAAGAAAAGGCTTGGCCGCTTTCTCAAAAAACAAGAGAGACAAAAAAGAGAATAGTGACGCAATACCGAAAGCATTACACGCGAATGATAAGCCCGTTCAAAAAGAACCTAAAACTGATAATTCAACCGGTAATGCGTCTGACAAAACACAAGTGGGATTCGGTGAAAATATCCCGGCATTCTTGAAAAATGCGCCGGAATAACCTCTAACTCGCCATTGATTTCAATATACTATAAAGCTTTTCCGTATAAGGCGGACGCAACATTTGAAGCACTTTTTCAATGGGTGTTTGTCGATATATAGGTTTGGCGTGCGAGAAGTTTTTAAATCCTTCAAGGCCGTTATAGGCCCCCATACCACTTGCACCAACACCACCGAAAGGTAAGCCCTCTTGTGTTGCATGCACCAATAAATCATTAATCGTCACGCCGCCTGAAATAGTTTGAGAGATGACTTCATTTTCTTCATTCTTATCAGCACCGAAATAATATAGCCCGAGTGGGCGGTCATGAGCATTCACATAATCAATCGCTTCATTGATCGTTTGATAAGTTTTGATTGGTAGGATAGGTCCAAAAATCTCTTCCTGCATCAACTTCATATTATCTGAAGGATTGATCACCAATGTTGGCGGGATTTTAAAATGCTGTTGCTGCGTAAAATTTTCTTCAGCCGGGTTAATTTCGATGATTTCAGCACCTTTTCTCTTGGCGTCAGCCAGATAGCCCTTCAACCTGTCATAATTGCGTTCATTAATGATTGATGTGTAATCCTGATTTTCTTTTAACGTCGGGAACATCGTGCGGATGCTATCCATCGCCAGATTTGAGAAGGTTTCTTTTTGGTCTTCAGGAACCATTATGTAATCTGGCGCAAGGCAAATCTGACCTGCATTTAATGTTTTGGCAAACATGATACGGTCTGCGGTCTGCTTCATATTGGCAGATTGCGAGACGATTACCGGCGATTTACCACCAAGTTCCAGTGTGAGCGGCATAATATTTTCCGCGGAGCCGCGAATAACATGAGGCGCGATAGACGTGGAACCGGTGAACAACAAATGATCGAAGGGCATAGTTGAAAAAATTTCACCGGTTTTAGGGCCTCCGGTTACAACAGCCAGTTCTGTAACATCAAAATATTGCTCTACAAGCTTCTTCATGAGTTGGGTGCAATGGGGCGTGTACTCAGATGGCTTAATAATACATCTATTGCCAGCCGCAAAAATGCTTCCCAGAGGAGTAAAAGCGAGATTAAATGGAAAATTCCAGGGTACGACATTACCGACAACGCCAATTGGTTGATATTTAATAGATGCCCTACCCCCGAGCAAATTAAACGGAAAAGATGCTGCCCTGGAGCTGCGCTTCATCCACTTGGCAACCTTGTTTCGGTTGGATTTTAAAGAACTTATCGTGGCATAGATATCTGTCATCATGCTGCCTGCATTACTGCGATTGCCAAAATCAGCATTTAATGCCTCAATAATCGCGTCCTGATTATCACCCAAAAGGGCGATCACGCGATTAATACGATCAATACGCAACCTAAAAGATGGGGACCCCTCCGCAAGCTGAGCATTCTTTTGAGTATCTATTATGAGCTGAATTTTTTTCCGACTTGTATCAGACACTTTCGGGGCTTTAGCCATTTACACTTCTCCAAAACAGGATACTACACCTAAATTCATTCCAAAATTAAGTCAATCACTGCTTACTGGTTTTTAACTGACTGAAAATATCTTATGAAATCTTAAAGTCACAGGTCAAACTAATAGTCAAAATGTCACTGGACTGATACAAAATAGCCTTATTACATATTAAAATCCAATCCGATTATATAACTTTAGAGGAAGCCACTATGACCGAAATGTCTCTCTCGGATGTCATTCTTAAAATTGATAATGAACTGGCAACCATCACCTTAAACAGTCCAGATACGCTCAATGCGCTTTCTAAAGGGGTGCTTACCGGAATGTATGAGGCTCTTGATCATATCGAGCATGGCGGACACAATATTAGGTGCCTAATAATTACCGGTGAAGGGCGTGCTTTTAGCTCTGGTGCCAATCTAACTGAAACCATGGAAGGGGGCGCCAATGAAAATGGTTTCCCCGTAGATGTCGGCCAGCAACTGGAACTCAGTTATCATCCAATCATGCGCCGCTTAAGAAATTTGCATTGCCCAATTATTAGCGCTGTTAACGGCCCGTGTGCTGGGGCAGCTGTCGGCATTGCCCTCTCATGCGACCTCATTATGGCAACACGGTCATCTTATTTTCTTCTGGCCTTCCGCAATATCGGCCTGGTGCCTGATTGCGGCGTGACTTGGATTGTTCCAAGGCTTATTGGCGGCGCTAGAGCGCGGGAACTTGCACTTCTGGGTGAAAAACTTCCAGCAGAGACAGCTCAGGAGTGGGGACTCATTAATCGTGTTTTTGATGATGAAACCCTCATGGAAGAAACTGAGAAAGTGGCAAGAAAACTTGCTGAAGGACCTTCAGGTCAAAGCTTTATTCGCCAAGCCATGTGGGACAGTTTGGATAATAATTTTGAAACCCAATTGGATAGAGAGCGCCAACTGCAGTTTCAAGCCGGACAGACCGGAGATTTTTATGAAGGGGTTACAGCATTTCTTGAAAAGCGTTCAGCAAAATTTACCGGCAAATAAGCCGTTTGATTATCAAGAAATAACACAGCTTGCTAATAGACCGAACAGGCTGATACCCATGAGTATCATAAGATGCGGCATAGCCTATTCTTCAATACCCAGTTTATGCAGAACCAGCTTGTTAACCGATTGCGGATTAGCTTTACCACCTGTTGACTGCATAACCTGACCTACAAACCAGCCGGCCATTTTGGGTTTCTCTTTGGCTTGTGCAACTTTATCCGGATTAGCGGCAAGGACTTCGTCAACCGCGGCTTCAATCTCACCTGTATCAGTGACTTGCTTTAAGCCCTTTTCTTCAACAATGACAGAAGGGGATTTCCCTTGGTCCGGCCCGTCTTCAAACATCATTTCAAACACATCCTTAGCAATGCGGCTGGAAATAGTATCGTCAGAAAGAAGGTCAACAAGAGCACCTAAATTTTCCGGGCTAACCGGGCTATCAATAATATTTAAACCAGCCTTATTCAGGCCGGCAAATAAGCTACCAATGACCATATTTGCAACTGTTTTAGCATCCCGTCCCGTGGCAGCGGCTTCAAAATAAGCCGCGCTTTCTGCCTCAGCGACAAGTATCCCCGCATCATAAGCAGACAGACCATAATCAGACATAAATCTGGCTTTTTTGTCATCGGGCAATTCAGGTAGTGATGCGGCAATCTCGTCGACAAAATCCTGTGAGAAGGTTAAAGGCAATAAATCCGGATCAGGAAAATACCTATAATCATGTGCCTCTTCTTTTGACCGCATAGAACGGGTTTCACCGTTTTTAGGATCGAACAGTCGTGTCTCCTGATCAATCGATCCACCATCTTCTATGATAGCAATTTGTCGGCGCGCCTCATGTTCAATCGCCTGACCGATAAAGCGAATAGAATTCACATTTTTAATTTCACAACGTGTCCCGAGGGGATCACCTTGTTTACGTACAGAAACATTCACATCAGCACGCAAACTGCCCTGCTCCATATTCCCGTCACATGTGCCGAGATATCGCAAAATTGCACGCAACTTTTTTACATAGGCTTGTGCCTCAGCTGAGGAACGCATATCCGGCCGTGAAACAATTTCCATTAGCGCAACGCCGGACCGATTCAAATCGACAAAACTCAAATCAGGATGTTGGTCATGAACAGATTTACCTGCATCTTGCTCAAGGTGGAGCCTCTCAATGCCGACGGTTTTTGTTGAACCGTCTTCAAGATCAATGACAATCTCTCCCTCACCCACAACAGGCTGCAGAAACTGAGAAATCTGATAACCCTGAGGCAAATCAGGATAAAAATAGTTCTTTCTGTCAAATACAGAATAATTATTAATCTGAGCTTTCAGCCCCAGACCTGTACGAACTGCCTGTTCTACACATTTCCAATTTATCACCGGCAACATGCCGGGCATGGCAGCATCAACTAAAGAGACTTGCGTATTCGGCTCTGCACCATATTCAGTCGCCGCACCGGAAAATAATTTTGCCTGTGACAGCACTTGAGCATGCACCTCCAAACCGAGAACAACTTCCCAATCTCCGGTTGCACCACTGATTAAATTATCATTCGTTGCTTCACTCATGACATCTACCTTATCGCCACTCTATTCCCACCAGGCATCTGGACGGGCATCGAACCCGGCAGCCTGTTCAATTTTTTCAGCCATTCCCAGCAGAGCCTCTTCACCGAAAGGCTGACCGATGAGTTGTAAACCCAACGGTAGACCTTGCGCATCAAGACCTGCAGGAACGGAAATACCCGGCAGACCCGCAAGATTAACTGTAACCGTGAACACATCATTCATATACATGGCCAGCGGGTCATCAAGATTTTCACCAATCGCAAAAGCAGAGGACGGCGTTGCCGGGGTTAGAAGGACATCGCATTTCTCAAAAGCTTGCTTGAAATCATCAGAGATAAGTCGGCGAACTTTTAGAGCCTTGAGATAATAAGCATCATAATACCCTGCAGACAGCACATAAGTGCCGATCATAATACGCCGACGCACTTCAGCACCAAAACCTGCACCGCGGGTTTTCTCATACATTTCAAGAAGGTTATCGCCCTCAAGTCGGGTGCCGTATCTCACTCCATCATAGCGAGCGAGATTAGAAGAGGCTTCTGCCGGCGCAATAATGTAATAAGCCGGAAGTGCATATTTTGTGTGTGGCAGGCTTACGTCAACAATTTCAGCTCCGGCATCTTTCAACCAGTCAATGCCGTGCTGCCAAAGCTCTTCGATTTCATCGGACATCCCATCAATTCTGTATTCTTTTGGAATTCCGACTTTCTTGCCGTTTAAGTTTGCTCCTAGAGCCGACTCATAATCCGGCACGGGCGCATTAATAGATGTTGTATCTTTAACGTCATGCCCTGCCATTGCGCCAAGCATAATGGCTGAGTCTCTTACCGTTCTGGTGATTGGACCTGCTTGATCAAGAGAGGATGCGAAAGCAACAATGCCCCAGCGTGAGCATCTGCCGTAGGTTGGCTTCAACCCGACCGTTCCGGTAAAGGCTGCAGGTTGCCTGATAGAACCACCCGTGTCTGTCGCTGTGGCAGCGACACCGATATGCGCGGCAATCGAAGCGGATGACCCGCCTGATGACCCACCGGGAACCAGATTTGTTTCCTTAGCCTTATTCCGCCATGGATTATTCACCGGACCGAAGCAAGATGTCTCATTTGATGACCCCATGGCGAATTCATCATTGTTAAGCTTGCCAAGATGAACAGCCCCGGCATCCCATAAATTTTGCGTGACAGTGCTTTCATAGGGCGGTGTAAAATCACCCAGAATTTTTGAACAAGCTGTCGTGCGCACACCTTTGGTACAGAATAAATCCTTCACACCAATCGGCAGACCTTCTAGCGCGCCGCCTTCCTCATTAGAAAGTTTAGCGTCGGAAGCTTTGGCCATTTCCAGAGCTTTTTCTGGCGTTTCCAGAATAACAGCATTAAGTTTACGTCCGGCTTCCATCGCCGAGATATGCGCCTGCGTGAGTTCTTCCGAGGTAAAGTCTTTTTGACGAAGCCCATCACGCGCCTCGGCAAGTGATAGATCTGTGAGTTTAGAAGCGCTCATTAATTACTCCACCACTTTTGGGACAGCAAAATAATCGTCGTCACAGGCAGGAGCATTTGCTGTAACGTCCTCAACATAGCCGCCATCTGTCACAGCATCTTCGCGCCGTTTAATTTCGGTTTCCACAACGGCTGTCATTGGCAAAATATCATCTGTATTTACCTCACTGAGTTGCTCAATAAATCCTAGAATTGCATTAAGCTCAGTTCCAAGCGAAGCAATCTCTTCTTCAGGAACGGCAATTCTAGCCAACCGGGCAATCCGGTGAACGGTCTTATCATCAACAGACATAGACACCCCTAACCAAATATTCAAAAAGTGACCGGAAACTAACACCCGTCTAATTACTAATCAATCCATACGCGAGAATATCGCTCTGTTCGCAGAAAATATCACCAGAAATATCAATAAAAGAGAAAAACTGTTATAATATGCCATGCCTATTCTTGATGACCCCAAAACCTTGCCGCAATTAATCGAGTCCGGTCAAAAACTCATGGGGCTTGACCTTGGCACCAAAACCATTGGCCTCGCTATCAGCGATACAATGTTTAAAATTGCCACCCCACTTGAGGCCATCAAGCGCACTAAGTTTTCAAAGGACACACAATCTCTGCGAGCCTTTGAAGAAACGCATAATATCGGCGCACTGGTGATTGGCCTTCCGCTGAACATGGATGGCAGTGAGGGACCACGGGTTCAAGCAAGCCGAGCATTTGCAAGAAACCTGCTTCAGCAAAAAGACCAGCCTATTGTGTTCTGGGACGAAAGGCTTTCCACCTCTGCTGTCACGCGGACACTGATTGATGCTGATATGAGCCGCGCAAAGCGCGCTGATGTTGTCGATAAAATGGCCGCAGCATATATCTTGCAAGGGGTTTTGGATTTATTGAATAATTAATAAAATTTAATATAAATTATTAAAATTTACTATATTTTAAACCATTGTCGTCTACATGATATAAAATAATAATATAAGAATTTTAGAGATGTATAATGTACCAAGATTACGCCTTGGAGTATTAAAAAAGACTGGGTTTATTTTGATTATTGCCTCAGCCTTGAGCTTAACCGCATGTGGTGGCGGGGGTGGCGGAGGCGGCGGCAAGGCGTTGCCAAAATCTCCTGCCGACAGACCTCAACCAAAGAGTCAGCCCCAGCCAACACCTCAACCTCAACCAACACCTCAGCCGATGCCGCAACCTCAACCAACGCCTCAGCCAAGTGCCAACTCATATGATTATTCACTTGGCACGCCTTCAACCAGAAGCAACGCAGACAATCGGCTAAGGGACTTAAGACAAGCAGGCGGTATATTAGAAAAATTTCAGGATCTAGGTTCCAGACCCAGTCCTGCCGATAGTTGTACTATCAGCATAGATTTCACAAAACCGGGAGCACCTGTTGCTACCTATTGCCCTACATCAACACAAATACCGACCACGTCCCTCCCCGTTGCTACAACAGATACAGGCGTTGCCGCACTATGGGATAGCGGCTGGTCCGGTAAAAATGTTAAAGTTGCCCTTGTTGATGATTTTTTTGGCTCGACACTTCCCGGAGGCGCACCCGGTGTAGTTACCCATGGTGACTCAACAAGAGCCATTGTTGCTCAAATGGCGCCTGAAGCTGACATAGGAATACAAAATATTTCTCTTATATTCTCAGGATCAGGTAATCAAATCATCAGGGAACTCGATAATAGAGCAAAGGGCGCCTATGATGCTCTGGAAACAAGTTCTCATTTTATCGTAAACAGCAGTTTTGCCTATGATCCTTACAGAAGACTGTCTGTAGGGGTGCAAATTGATCAAAATGTTTTCGACGGTTATGTAACAACCCAACTCACTCAGCCGGGGTTTCTTAAAATGATGCGCCCTGCCGCCGACAGTAATTCCTATGATGAAAAAATGCTTTTTGTCTTATCGGCCGGCAACAGTGGCTCGAAATGCTCTACCGGCATTGACCAATGCAGAATATCCGCCAGGGCATTGGTGGAACTTCGTAAAACAGAAACAGATGCAGGGGATCGCGTAATTTACGTCGGGGCACTGGAGGATGGACAAAATGTTATGGCCAGCTATTCATTTGTTGCGGGTAAATTAAAAAATGATTTCATTGTTGCACATGATAACGTCTGGCAACCCGGGGATGCCAAAGGCACATCCTTTTCCACACCGCGTGTGACCGGTGCCGCCACCCTTTTGCGACATAAATTCCCTAACTTGGATGGGCCAGCACTCAAACAAGTAATCCTGCAAACGGCAGACGATTTGGGCGCAACAGGCGTGGATGAAGTTTTTGGTCATGGCAAATTAAATGTACCTAATGCCATGTCACCTATAGGAAAGGTGACCCCAAGATAATGCCACCCAGAGGAAAGGTGACACTGATACAACTTTATTTCCCGACAGAATAAAAAAAACAATCAATGATGAAAACAATAAGAAAAATAAAAAAGTGGTCAACCAAGCTTGTCTTAACAGGCTTTTTATCAGGCACCCTATTAACACACGTAAATGCCTCAGACATTGTTGTCAGTCAGCAGATAAAAATTTTCGCTAAACTTGATTACCTTATTATTCAAGATGAACACTTAACCTCAACGCCATGGAGTGGAAATTTTACCGCTATAAACGGCAAAGCTTTTAAGGTAACCGAGTTCTATAAAAATCATCGTCCCGAGATGAACATTAAAACCGGCATTGCCTTGGTGAACGGAAAAAATTTAAAAATTTCCATTCCCGTTCATTTTGATAACGGCTTTAAATCATACCTTTATGATGCCAACAGATATTTGGGTACGGGTCTTTCACTTTATTATAGAAAATCCAAGGATGTTTTTCTAACATTTGAGGCTCATGATATTCTTCAAATTAATAATAAGGTGAAAAAGCGTCCTTGTTATGATGCCTTCCGTAGGGAGTTTCACTGCGGCACAGGTTCTCCATGGGTTGACGTGAAAAACCACCTCACCCAATCAGATATTCCTAAGAACATAAAACTGAAGATCTTTTATTTCTTTTAAAATAAATTTTTAAGTTCTTGCCAAGACTCCTACAGAACAGTATATACTCATGCTTTAATGACTGGTACGTCCGAACCATCAGCCTTTGAGGGCTTCTCCAGCCGACATCTTCTCGGCATACAAGGCCTTTCCCCTTTAGAAATTGATTATCTGCTTAATCTTGCCGACGACTATGTCGAGCTGAATAGACGTGCAGATAAGAAAAATGATATTCTTCGCGGGCGCACCCAGATTAATTTGTTTTTCGAAAGTTCAACTCGCACCCAAAGTTCATTTGAGCTTGCCGGCAAACGCCTTGGCGCTGATGTCATGAATATGAACCTTTCCGCTTCATCTATAAATAAAGGTGAAACACTGGTCGACACTGCTGTGACACTGAACGCAATGAATCCTGATTTGCTGGTTGTCCGACACGGATCTTCCGGCGCGGTCAGCTTATTGTCGCAGAAAGTGTCCTGCGCAGTGCTCAATGCCGGAGACGGGTCACACGAACACCCGACTCAGGCCTTGCTGGACGCGCTGACTATTCGGCGCGCAAAGGGCAAACTTCAAGGCCTTAGAGTTGCCATATGTGGTGACATAGTTCACTCCCGAGTTGCCCGTTCAAATATTCTCCTTCTGCAAGCCATGGGCGCAACAGTCAATCTTGTCGGGCCACGCACAATGCTTCCAAAGAGTTTTGAAGGTCTGGGCGTGCATTGTTTCCATGATATGAAGTCCGGCCTTGATGGTTGCGATATTGTTATGATGCTTCGCATCCAAAATGAACGCATGGATGGCGCATATATCCCGTCAGTGCGAGAATATTTCCACCTCTATGGACTGGATTATGAGAAGCTTAAATTCGCTAAGGAAGACGCACTCGTAATGCACCCCGGCCCAATGAACAGAGGCGTTGAGATTGACAGCATTCTTGCCGATGACCCCGAGAGAAGTCTGATTGCCGAGCAGGTAGAAATGGGGGTCGCGGTGCGTATGGCAGTGCTCGAGGCATTGGCTAAAAATCTGCCTAATGGATCAGAAAACGGGGGAGCCGCCTAATGCGGGCAATAACAAACACCCGACTTTTTGATCCCGCCTCCGGTCTTGATGAGGTTGGTGCCATTGTATTTGATAATGAAGGCATAATTGCCTGTGGTAAAAATATAAGCCTTCCCCCGGACGTCAGCATAATTGACGGCACGGGGCTGATAACAACTCCCGGGCTTGTTGATATGCAAGTTTTTATCGGTGAACCCGGTGAGGAGTATCGCGAAACACTTGCCACTGCCTCGCAAGCGGCAGCTGCAGGTGGCGTCACAACCATGATCATGATGCCTGACACTCAACCCGTCATTGATGATGCGGCCCTTGTTGATTACATCTCGCGGCGTGCACGTGGCACGGCACTTGTCAATGTGCATCCCATGGCAGGTATCACCAAAGGGCTGGACGGGGTGATGATGAACGAGTTCGGCTTGTTACATGAAGCCGGTGCTGTAGCTTTTACGGATGGTAGCCGGAGCGTCATGAATGCCCGCATCATGCAAAAAGCAATGAGTTATGCGGCTAATTTTGGTGCGCTGATTGTTCATCACGCCATTGATGCCAATCTTGTTGGTGATGGGGTGATGAATGAAGGCGAACTTGCCATCCGCCTTGGCCTGTCTGGCATACCCGTTATTGCCGAAACCATTATGCTTGAACGGGATATTCGTTTGGTTGAGGCCACCGGTGCAAGATATCACGTTGCCCAAATTTCATCGCGGGAAAGTATCGACATTATCCGTCAAGCTAAGGATAAAGGCCTGCCTGTGACTTGTGGCGTTTCAGCCAATCATCTGATGCTTAATCAGAATGATGTAGAAAATTATCGAACTTTCGCCAAATTGATGCCACCGCTTCGGACAGAAGAGGACCGGCAAGCGTTGATTGAAGCGATAGCGGACGGGACGATTGATGTGATTGTTTCAGGCCATAACCCGCAAGGGGAAGACGCGAAAAGGCGACCTTTCGGGGAGGCAGAATTTGGTTCAATTGGAGTAGAGACACTCCTCGCCGCCGGATTGACGTTGCATCATGAAATTGAAGTCCCACTCACCCGGTTGATTGATGCCATGAGCACAACACCGGCGCGGCTTCTTGGCCTTTCTGCCGGCGCACTGACAATCGGTCATCCTGCAGATTTGGCTCTCATAGATATTGATGCGCCTTGGATTGTTGATGCAGACAATCTTCATTCACGCTCCAGAAATGCGGCTATTGAAGGTCGTAAGGTTCAGGGAAAAGTGATGAAAACAATTGTTTCCGGTCGAACCGTTTTTGAAAATAATGATTGAGATGGACACCATCTTAATTTTTATTCTAATGGGGTATCTTATAGGTTCATTCCCCTCCGGTTTGGTTTACACCCGCCTTGCCGGTATGGAAGATATCCGCAACCTCGGCTCAGGGAATATTGGCGCAACCAATGTTTTGAGAACCGGCAATAAAAAAATCGCTCTGGCAACATTACTCACTGACATGCTCAAAGGTGTCTCGGCAATCCTGATAGCAAAACATTTTTTGTCAGATACCGAGGCAACCTTCATCGGCGTGGCAGCATTTCTGGGTCATATCTATCCGGTCTGGCTGAAGTTTAAAGGTGGAAAAGGCGTCGCGACCTATATCGGGGTGATCGCCGGTCTGTCAATTTGGGCAGTGACGGGCTTCGCCCTTATATGGCTGGTTATGGCATGGCTGTTTAGATACTCTTCACTTGCGGCATTAACGGCAAGTCTAGCTGTCCCTATTATTTTTTATCTACAACCGGACGCGCAAAATATTGCTCTTATAAGTCTGGTGATGACATTTATTGTTTTTTTCAAGCACCTTGAAAACATTCAACGCCTGTGGAAGGGTACAGAAACTAAAATCGGCAGCACCTAAATAATAAAAAGGAATAATCCTGTGTTTCCTCCATCATACAGTGCGATGCTTAGCGGCATTCATGCATCCTATTTGGGCGCTGGAATTGCTCATGAGTAAACGTGAACAAAACATCCGTGACGCAATAAGATTAATCCGAAGCGCCAATGTTGGCCCCATAACTTATCATCAATTAATTGAGCTTTATGGTTCCGCCGGCAAAGCACTTGAGGCATTGCCGGAACTTGCCGCCAGAGGTGGCGGTAAACGTAAAATCAGAATTTTTTCACAAAGCGATGCCGAAAAAAAGTTGAAAGAGGTTAAAAAAGCAGGAGGGGAATTGCTGATTTCAGGCGATGCTAATTATCCACTCCACCAATCTCATATCCCCGACGCGCCCCCTGTCCTTACCTATCTCGGAAACATCCAATTACTGGAAAAGACTTGCGTTGCCATTGTCGGTGCCAGAAACGCTTCTGCAGCAGGGCTTAAAACAGCGCGCAAACTTTCAGGCGGTCTTGCTGAACGTGACTATTGTATTGTGTCCGGAATGGCGCGCGGTATTGATACCATTGCTCATCAAGCTGCAATTGAACATGGCACAATTGCCATTCTTGCAGGTGGGGTTGACAATATATATCCCAAGGAAAACACGGAGCTTTATCATCGCATTTGTGAAGAGGGGCTTATTCTTGCAGAAAACCCCGTCGGCACCAAACCGCTAGACCGTCATTTTCCTCGTCGTAACAGAATAATCTCGGGACTATCTATTGGCGTCATTATAGCCGAAGCATCTATAGGCTCCGGTTCTTTAATCACTGCCAGAATGGCTGCCGAGCAAAATAGAGAAGTCCTTGTTGTTCCCGGTTCACCGGAAGACCCAAGGTGCCTGGGGTCAAACAACCTTATAAAAAACGGGGCAAGCCTGATTCAAAATGTCAGCGATGCGGTTGAAATACTTTATCCTTTAAGAGAAAGAATGATTGAAGAGCCGCCGGAAGATAAAATCTTTAAAAACTTTGAAGGCGACCTGAAGCAATCTGACCGAGAACTGGTTTTGGATTTGCTTGGCCCCACACCGACATCCATTGATGAACTTGTTACCATGAGCGATCTCCCGGTGTCGGTTGTGCATATTATTTTGCTGGAACTGGAACTTGCCGGAAAGCTGATTAGGTCATTTCGTGGGGTCAGCATGCTCGAAAGATATGAAGATTAACTGCACCAACCGTCTCTTTTACCCCCACGATAAGCGCGGGCGAGTTTTTTGGAAATAAGTGTATCCCTCAAATCTGGCGCGGAAACCAGTAAACGGCCATATTTACCTCGTTTGCCGTCTGTATATAAAAGCCCCTGCTCTTCCATAAACCCTTGGGTTAAGTCCCGCGCTCTTTCCGCAAGCTTTTTTTCTGATACACATTTTGCACTTCCTAGTTCAGGGGTATCAAAATCTACAAAGCGGACTTTTTGTGTCGCCAGAAAAGGTGGGGCTTGCTGAAAGCTCAACGTGCATGTGTCACCATCATAACAACCAAGTAAAACCGCCGTATACACAACACCTGAAAAAACAATACTTACCATTACCACGCCCTCAAATACCTAAAAAACCACTCACGCCTCGTTCTACTTTAGAACAAGTAATGAAATAATATCCACCAACCAGAAGATGCAAAATTATAAAATTTTTTAGGGTGTTTGGTATTCCTAATTTGACATCTTGGTCAGTTTCACCCATTTATGCGTTTCATAACTAATTTGCCTAATCGCCTAAGAGGATTTGGAGAAGCTGATGGACCTTGTCATTGTCGAGTCACCGGCCAAAGCAAAAACCATCAATAAGTATCTAGGGAACGACTACAAAGTCCTTGCCTCCTTCGGGCATGTGCGCGATTTACCTGAAAAAAACGGCTCAGTTGATCCGGATGAAGAATTTTCCATGATCTGGGAGGTTCAGTCAGCCTCAGGCAAGCGGCTGAATGAAATCGCTGATTATCTTAAAAAATCTGACCGCCTTATTCTTGCAACTGACCCGGACAGAGAAGGTGAAGCTATTAGCTGGCATGTTCTGGAAGTCATGCGGGAAAAAGGCGTTCTAGACGGCAAACAAATTCAACGCGTTGTGTTTAATGCCATTACGCGCAACGCCGTCACGGAAGCGATGAACCATCCACGAGAACTGGATGAAAAGCTCGTCCATGCTTATCTGGCCCGTCGTGCGCTTGATTATCTGGTCGGGTTTAACCTGTCCCCTGTGCTATGGCGGAAACTACCCGGCGCACGTTCAGCAGGCCGTGTACAGTCGGTAGCGTTAAAACTCATTTGCGAGCGCGAGTTGGAAATTGAAAAATTTATCCCACGTGAATACTGGTCGGTATCCGCTGACTTCAATACGCAAAATGGTGACAAGCTACCAACCCGACTGAATCTTCTAAAAGGTGGAAAGGTTGAGAAATTTACCCTCACCAATGAAGCCGAAGCTATGGAAGCAAAAGATGCAATTGAAAGCGGCAGCTTTAAAGTTAATCGCATTGAAAGCAAGCCCGGTCAAAGAAACCCCTCCGCGCCGTTTACAACGTCAACCTTGCAACAAGAAGCGGCTAGAAAGCTCGGCTTTAACGCCAAGCGTACAATGCAAATTGCCCAGCTTCTTTATCAAGGCATTGAGATTGACGGCGAAGCAACAGG
>DJZB01000037.1:5112-12348 GCA_002450335.1 Rhodobiaceae bacterium UBA6963 | reverse complement strand
TTTTTCATTTTTTCGATAAGCGTCGTGCGGCGCAATTTCAAAGCTTCGGCTGCGCCAGTGATTTGCCCTTCTTTTTTGCGGAGGGCGGCTTCAATCAACACAATCTCCACCTCCTGCAGATGTCTTCGTAAATCAATCGTGTCGAAATACGAAAACCAGTCATTATAACTTGCGGGCGCAGGCAAAGGCGGCTTATCTGAAATGAGTGCGTCGAGATCAATTGAATTAAGATTGCCAGTTTCTTCCCACAGGGCTTCAAGTTCTTCTGCTTCATCAGGGACTTTAAGGCGTAATAAGTTCTCACGGACTTCCTTGCCGGTAATCTCTTTTTGCGGAAAAAGCACAATTGCGCGTTCCAAAACATTCCGCAACTCGCGAACATTGCCAGGCCAGTTATAACGCGATAACTCCGAAAGCGCAGTCTCGTCAAACAGTGGCGGCTTGCTATTTTGGGTTTCGCATATAGCGTCACAAATGGAACCAATGAGATCGGGAATATCAACGCTTCTTTCTGCAAGTGTAGGCACTTGCACAGGGAAGACGTTAATCCTGAAAAATAAATCAGCGCGAAACTTACCTTCATCAACATAAGCTTGCAGGTTTTGGTGGGTCGCACAAATAAGCCTAAAGTTCACTTTTATATCTTTATTGCCGCCAACTCTTTGAATAGTGCGGTTTTCAATAGCGCGGAGCAACTTAGTCTGAAGTGACAAATTCATATCACCGATTTCGTCCAAGAATAATGTGCCCTCATTAGCCAGTTCAAAGCGTCCCTTCCGATCAGTTTCAGCACCGGTGAAGGCACCTTTTTCGTGACCGAATAGCTCCGATTCCAACAATTCAGTTGGAATGGCAGCGCAATTAATGGAGATAAGGGGCCCTTTTCGACCGGATAGGGCGTGTATAGCCCGGGCAACGACATCTTTACCTGAACCGGTCTGGCCCTGAATAAGGACCGTACTATCGGCAGGAGCCAGAATGTCGACGAGCCGACGCAACTCTTTGGTTGCTGCGGACTGGCCAGCAATAAATTCATCAACGCTCGTCTGACCCGACATAATCTTTTTTAAACCTGAACAAAACTCTTACACAACAAGGTGTCAAACTCACGACACCAAAACGCAAACTTTCATATTATGTGTCAGAAAATTGAACCTTCGTCCAGAGAAAGGAGTCGAAAAGTTTTGTCTATAGATCCAAACCATTGAAATATATGAATATTTAATTTTTTTGTAAAACTGTTACCGGTTTGGCGCGGTTTTTGCCTT
Organism: Rhodobiaceae bacterium UBA6963; assembly: GCA_002450335.1. GTDB lineage: Bacteria > Pseudomonadota > Alphaproteobacteria > RS24 > RS24 > Micropelagius. The sequence goes on along the minus strand of DJZB01000037.1, from coordinate 11,080 downwards.
AACCCTTTCCAGAGGGAAAGGAGATCCAAATGACTCTCTTAGCTATCAATTCTTTTGGCCTGGAACTGGCGCAACCGATTGGTGATGTTTTGACGACGCGTAAAATAGCGTTTTTGGCATTTGATGCCAAAAATAATGATTTACCGAGTGAGCTTTCAGCATGCGAACAATTTGTTTGTTCTAACAAATATCTGGAAGCTGTAGGCGGTCTCGAAAAATTTATCGAAATTTGCCGTGGTTTCAAAATCAAGAATATTACCGTTATTGATGAGAAAGCTGACAGTTTTGCGGTTAATACGGAACTGGGCGGCAAATTGGTTCATGTTTCCTTACCCAAGAGCACCTCAGACATTACACCTGCCCAAAATTATGGTCTGCAAATTGTTACAAGCATGATTGCCACAAAAAATCACGTTGCTGTTGGTGATGAAAGTTCACTCACCATGCTGCGTCTTGCCAAGAAAGTAGCCGAGACTGATGTGACTGTCTTTATCAATGGCCCGACCGGAACCGGTAAGGAGGTGCTGGCGCGCTTTGTTCATAACAATTCCGGCCGCAGTGCCAATCCGTTTATCGCGATCAATTGCGCGGCCATTCCTGAAAATATGCTGGAAGCCATTCTCTTTGGCCATGAAAAAGGAGCTTTCACCGGGGCATCTACAGCAAATAAGGGTATTTTCCGTGCTGCTGATACCGGGACATTGCTTCTGGATGAAATCTCAGAAATGCCACTTTCCTTACAGGCCAAACTTCTGCGTGCCCTGCAAGAGAAATCAGTCACGCCCATTGGATCCAATGATGACATTGCCGTTGATGTTCGTGTGCTGGCAACAACCAACCGCGATATTCCAAATGAAGTTCGTGCCGGTAATTTCCGTGAAGATCTTTATTACCGCCTAAATGTATTTCCATTAAACACCATCAGTCTCTGTGAAAGGGCGGATGATATTATTCCAATTAGCACTGTCCTGCTTCAACGCCATTGTAAAACGGCGGCAGAATTGCCTTGGCTGGATGAGAGTGCTGTCAAAGCCCTTACAGATTATGAATGGCCGGGCAATGTCCGCGAGTTGGAGAATGTTCTTCAGCGGGCGCTGGTCCTGCATGAAAATGGCTGCATCACCAAGTCGGATATCCTGACCGATATTCTGTCCACCACCATGCAGTCACGTGTCAATCAAGATACCAGACTTTCAGAAGTCGGTTAGGAGAGCATCATGATAGAGGTAAAATCAGTAGGTTCATCTACGTCGCTTCACCAAAAGGTTCTGGAGCGCACAAGCCAATCTCTGAATACGGATGACAATGCGCCGTCATTTGTCAGCCGTGTGGGGGACGCCATTAAGGATGTTGCTGAAGCTCAAAATATTAGTGGTGATATCACCAAAGCCTATGAGCTTGGTGAGGAAACGGATTTGGCAAAAGTCATGGTCACGCAACAGGTGTCCTCTCTGGGTTTCCAGATGACGCTCAACATCCGTAATAAAGTTTTAAGTGCCTATAAGGATATTATGAACATGCCGGTTTAATCCGGGATTTCGTTAGGGGAAAGTTATGTCAGAGACAACGATCACATCCGTTCAAACAAGCGTTGATCCGTCACAAGGACAGATCAAGCAGATGATCAGTAAGGTTCAGAATTTTGTGAATGAACCGAGTGTACAAAGATCACTGCCGACACTTATGGCAGTTATCGTCTGTTTTGTGGGGCTTATGGCTTATTTGCTGCTCCAGAAACCGGCACGTACAACATTATACAACTCCTTGCCGGAAGCTGAAAAAATGCGTGTTGTTGACGCTTTGAAAAATGCCGGTGTTGATGTGATGCTTGACCCGACAACGGGCGAGGTGATGGTCCCGACTACGGATTATCATAACTCCCGTATCATGCTCGCTGCGCAAGGTCTCCCCGCCTCTGTGCCGGAAGGTTACTCAGGGTTGAATGATATGCCCATGGGCACCAGCCGGTCAGTTGAAAGCATGCATATTAAGCAAGCTCAAGAGCTGGAATTAGCGCGCTCTATAAGTGAAATTGAAACTGTTTTGGCTGCGCGTGTACATCTGGCTCTGCCTGAAAAATCTGTATTTGTGCGGAGTAATCCTGATCCGACAGCCTCCGTATTTTTGCAACTTGCAAACGGACGTTCACTTGGCAGAACCCAAGTGGAAGCTATCATTCATCTTGTTTCTTCCTCCGTATCCGGGCTGAACAAAGAGAATGTAACCGTTATTGATCAGAACGGTGCTTTGTTGTCGCGCACGGCTGATGACCCTGACTCAATTCTCTCAGACTCGCAGCTTGAATATAAAATGCGCCTTGAGGGTATTTACCGTCACCGTGTTGTCTCGATTTTGACACCGATTGTTGGTGCCGGAAATGTGAATGCACAAATCAATATTGATTTTGACTTCACCCGTACTGACAGAACCGAGGAAATTGTTGACCCCAATGGTAACGCGTTGCGGAGTGAACAGAAGACACTTGATCAGACTGCCGATTTAACTGCCAAAGGTATACCGGGTGCAGTCACCAATACACCGCCGACAAAGGCCGAGCTTGAAATGGAAGCAGGTCAAGGCGGTGAAGGCGCCGGTGGACAGTTGCAAACACGTTCTACCAGTGAGGTTCGTAACTTTGAAGTGAGCCGCACGGTTTCAACTACCCAGAATCCGCGCGTACAGATTGACCGTATGTTTGCCTCAGTTTTGGTTAGTGACAAATTGGTCGTAGACCCTGAAACCAATCTGGAAGTCAGACAGCCACTGTCTCAAGAAGAGATTGAGCGTATTGAAACTTTGGTCAAAGACTCAATTGGTTTTGATGATGAACGCGGTGACAGTGTTACTGTAAGAAGTGCTGAGTTTGTTGACACATTGATGGGAGCTGCAGTCCCGTGGTATGAAAAGTCATGGTTTGAGGAAGTGTCGCGTCAGATTACAACAATCTTGATACTTGCTATTGTTGCTCTTGGTGTGATGCGTCCGCTTCTGTCCAGAATTCTTGTGCCGGTTGGTGCCGTACCACCTGGAATGTCTGCAGCTGGCGGTGATGATGATATGGATATAGATACTGTGGAAGTTGGTGAAGGTGAAAGCCTTGAGGATATCAAAGCCAAGCTCAAGCCTAAAAAGGCTGCCATATCTGCTGAAATGCTGGATACGGCTAACACCTATGATGACAAGGTTGCTGTTATTCGTATGATTGTTTCTGATGAAGCTGGCCGTGTGTCTAATGTCTTCAAGAACATGATGCGTCAAGATATGGACAATCTTTAAGATTGGTTGCGTAAAGTAAGGAGTATAAGTTATGTCCGAAATTGCTCAAACAGAAATGGATGCTGATGACATCTACTCACAGCTCACCGGAACACAGAAATCTGCGATTCTGATGATGCTACTGGGTGAGGAAGAGGCCTCTGAAATTCTAAAAAATCTCGGGCCGAAAGAAGTCCAGCATCTAGGTAGTGCTATGTATTCCGTGCAGGGTCTTGACCAAGATACCGTTAACAGAGTGCTTGACGAGTTTCTCGATATTATCAAAGAGCAGACCAGTCTTGGTTTGGGTGCCGGCAACTATATTCGCAATGTGTTGATGAAAGCGCTGGGCGAAGATAAGGCGCAATCTGTATTGAGCCGTATCACTCCCTCTAGCAGTGATCGTCCGATTGAAATCCTGGACTGGATGGATGCCCGTGCAATTTCTGAGCTGATTGTCGATGAGCATCCTCAGATTATTGCCCTCATTATTTCTTATCTTGATTTCTCTATGGGTGCAGATGTGCTCAATCTTCTGCCGGATGACCTTCAGCCTGAAATTATCCGCCGGATCGCAACGCTTGAAACAGTTCAACCCGATGCGTTGCGTGAGCTGGAAGATGTGATGCAAAGAAAGTTTAAGGCTAATACAACATTGCGCGCCTCTCAGGTTGGCGGTGTAAAAGCTGCTGCGAAAATTATGAACTTTACCAATCAGAATATGGAAGCCCGTATTATGAAAAATATCGGTAAGGATGATAAGTCTCTGATGCAATCCATTCAAGAAAGCATGTTCGTGTTTGAGACTCTCATCCTGTCTGATGATAAATCGCTTCAAACATTGCTGCGTAATGTTGAGACAGAACTTATTGTTCTGGCGCTTAAAGGTGCTGATGAAGCTTTGAGAGATAAATTGTTTTCATGCATGTCCAGCCGGGCAGCCGCGAATATTATGGATGAGATGGAAGCACTTGGCCCTGTGAGGCTGGCAGAAGTCCAAGAAGCGCAAAAGCAGATTATTGCTGTAGCGAGACGTCTGTCTGATGAAGGCACGATTGTTCTTGCCGGTCGCGGTGGAGATGATTTCGTTTAATCCGAATTGTCGGATGAGCGCTTTTGATTGAGTTTTTTGATGAGTGAACTTTTTGAACAAGATCTGACCCCTTTAGCCCCTCAAGAGATTGAGCGGTTGCTAAAGCAGTCGCGTGATGCAGGGTTTCACTTGGATGAAAACGCGCCGCGCAAACAGCGTGGGGATTTTAAGAAAAGTAATCTGATTGAAATTGCCCGTGCCGTTTCAGATGAAAAAGATGCAGGGTCTTCATCTTCACCTGAGGCGCAAGCGTCTGCAGAGACGGCTCCCTCAGAGAATGAGGCATCTGTCAGTCAAACCACTTCTTCAGCCGGGGGCGATAACCCCAATGAAACAGATAGCCAAGCTGTTGAAGTTGAACAAGTTGAACTGACACATGAAGAAGCTCTGGACAAAGCGTTCGAGGACGGAAAATCTCGTGGCTATGAAGATGGTCTTGCAGCAGGACGTACGCAAGGCAAAGAACAAGGTAAAGAGGAAGGCCGAACTGAAGGTATGGCTGAAGGGAAGGTCGAAGGAGGCAATGAGGCCGAAGCGCGTTTATCCGCGCAGGTATCAGCACTGGAAAAGCTTATTACCAATACGATTAATTCTGAAACGCTTGATGCAGGTTATTTGCGTAACCTGCTGGGGCAAAAAATTGCAGAACTGGCTTCTGAGCGTGCAGGCAGTGAAATTGCTGTGGCGCCGGAAGGTTTTTCCGAGAAAATTGAAAAGCTTTTGGATACAGTGAGCCATGCAACTGAAACACCATTTATCTTTCTTAACGGCACGGATTACCAATCCGTCGCCCATTTATTAATTTCCCGCGATAGCCTCAAAAAGGCTTCTATCCAAATTGACTCGACCTTACAGCCTGGGGATTTGCGTATTCAAATCGGTCATATCGGTTTGGAAGACAGGCTCACACAACGCCTTGGTCTGGAAGCAAGCAAGACTGAACCAAAAGCTGAAGAAAAACTGGTTGAAATAGGTGAAACGCTTCAAAAACTTTTGGATGATGACGCAGAGCAAGCTGATAATAAAGACGATGAGGCAAGCTCAGATGAGTAAGCTTATGTCGACGCTGTCAGAGGATTTGGAAAGTTTAACACTCCGCAAGCCAGTCTTATTATCAGGCCGTGTCAGCCGTTTTGATGGATCAATGATTTATTGTGACGGGTTTCCTGCCGGTATCGGTGCATTATGCCATGTCGAAACCGATGGTAAGGAACACGCTGTTGCAGAAATTATCGGGTTTGAGAACGGTAAAAATATACTGTCTTTGCATGAACTTGGTGCGCGTATCAAAGTCGGTTCGCGTGTCACTTTAGTTGATGAGGGTGACAGTCTAATGGCCGGGGATGCTCTTATGGGGCGTGTGTTTGATGCACTCGGCAATCCAATTGATAATTTACCTGATCCGGTACTCAGCGATAGCTGGCCTCTTATGGGTAAGAAACTTAATCCTTTATCCCGTGAAACAATTGATAAGCCAATGGATGTTGGTGTTCGCGCGATTAACAGTCTTCTTTCTGTCGGGCGTGGTCAGCGTTTGGGTATTATAGCCGGCTCAGGTGTCGGTAAATCGGTTTTATTGGGTATGATGACGCGTTTTACGTCTGCTGATGTTGTTGTTGT
>DJZB01000037.1:0-4785 GCA_002450335.1 Rhodobiaceae bacterium UBA6963 | reverse complement strand
GGTCTGATTGGTGAACGTGGACGCGAGGTCGGTGAATTTGTCAGAACAGTTATGACCGATGCGACCCGTCAACGCACCATCGTGGTGGCTGTTCCGGCCAACCATTCGCCTTTGCTGCGAATCCGAGGGGCATGCCGGGCAACAGCCATCGCGGAATATTTCCGTGACCAGGGCAAGGATGTGCTGCTTATTATGGACTCTCTCACTCGTGTTGCGCACGCCCAAAGAGAGATTGGTCTCGCTTTAGGTGAACAACCTACGTCGAAAGGCTATCCGCCATCTGTTATCTCTCTTATTCCACGATTGATTGAGCGAACAGGAACCGGCATGCCGGGGCAGGGGTCGATTACGTCATTTTATACAGTTCTGGCGGATGGTGATGATGCCAATGATCCGGTTGTTGATACGTCCCGCGCGATTCTTGATGGTCATATTCTTCTGTCCCGAGACAATGCCCAACTGGGAATTTACCCTGCAGTTGATATTCCATCTTCAATCAGTCGGGTCATGAATGATATTGCCGATGATGAACACCAGCTTGCCGCACGGCAGTTCAGACGATTGGTATCGCTTTACACGGAAAATAGGGATTTGTTCCTTATGGGTGGCTATGTGCAAGGGCAGGATCCTGAGTTGGATGTTGCGATTAGATTATGGCCTGAAATTATCAGCCTCATCAGCCAGAGTGCGTCTGAGAAAGCCAATTTTGGCGAAAGCCGCCAAGCATTGATTAATGTCATTGGGAATATGTGATGGCCGGAAAGAAAAATACATTTGAGAGGCTGGCGCTCAAAGAGCGTATTGAGATGACAAAAAAAGCACGTGACGTGAAACTTCTCCATGAGGAGTTGAAGCATACTGAATTAATGAAACAGCAAATTGACGATGCGTTGGCGCAGACACCTAAGAATACGGCAGCGACCACCGGCAATGAATTGAAATCCGGCAACTGGTTTGTCGAAAAAATTCTCGAGCAACGCACCACCGTTCAAAATAAATGCGATTTCCTGCAAAATGAAGTGACTGCGGCAAGAGAAAAATTATCTGCCGCCCGTCGTCGTCATACTAAAGCATCGGATAAGGCGTCCGAACGTCAGAAAGAAATCATGCTTGAAAAAGAAAATAAAAGAGAAGCTGATTTGCCGAAAAGAAATATTATTCGTAACGCTTAATGGCATTATTTTTGCAATCATAGCTTCGTGAAGAACTAATTACGAGGCTTTCGTGGTTCAAATTGACTCCAAAATCCCTGTAGGGACTGAAAACAAACCCGTTGGTGATGCACAGAAATCTGCGCATTCGTCATCTGGTGGGCTGTTTGAAATGCTTTTTTCAGGACTTTCAATCCCGGAGAGTGAAGCCGGTGAAACATTGCATTTATCCGAAGAGGATTTGCAGAGTTTTTCCGTTTTGACGGGTATGGGATATTTGAACAGCTTCAAAGGCCTTGTCGATAAGACAGCCTCTGAAGATATTTTAGATGATGAGACAGAATTGTTATCTTCTGAAATTTCTGAAGAGATGCCCCTTTTTGGTATCGACATGGATGCGTTGGAGCTTTCTTTGACAGGTGAGAATGATGATCCACTTGCAGGTCTGGCTCAGATTGTTGACTCGCTCACACCAACAGGTGCAGGGCTTGGCATACTATCAGACGGGGCCAAAGAAAACGGTCTTCAACAGGTTTTGGTCTCCCCCAAAGGCCTTCCCTCCGGCCTCTTATCCGGTACTTTTAATGTACCGGGTTTGGCCCAGGGCGGAATGAACAATTTGTCGGTTAACCCTATGGGCTCCGGCACCTCCACGCTTGCAGGTTCGCTTGGTGGAAATGTGACCTTGAATGGTTTGCCTTTGCAGGATGGACCACCTCAACTTTTGGGTGAAAATGGTCTTAAACCATTTTCTGCTTCTGATATGGCGGCCCTGACGGGTGAAGACAATCCGGATATTTTAATTCGCCGTGTCATGGATGGCATGAAAAACAATATCGAATTTGAAGTTGAGTCTTATGGTAAAAAATCCGGTATGAAAAGTGACGCCGGAGATTTGCAAAACATGCTGATGCGCGGCACGTCCCCTATTGCCAATCAGTCGGGTCAGATGTTGATCCTACAAAATCAGGCGCTTCAGGCCGCTTCACAATTGACAACGGCCGGTCAGATTGAAACTACTGAAGAAGCACGATCCGTTATAAGGGACGCACCTTCAGTTCAAGCAGGAAGCGTTTCAGGACAAACGGCGGCGACTGCATCCGGGAGTTTCTCAGGGGGTAACTCCGGGGGACAGGGGAATTTGGCTCAACAGAATGCCTTCCTGCCGGCCGGGGCTCAGGTTTCTGCAAAAGGCGAGCTGGATTTGATGCAGGATAAGTGGACAAAGAATCTTGCCGAAAGGATTGAAAAATCCCTTCGTGATGGTCAGCAAGAAATAGATTTAATTCTAAAGCCTAAAAATCTTGGTAAACTGAATTTACGTTTGGCAATGAACAATCAATCATTGAATGTTCAAATTCAGGCCGATAATCAGCATGTCGTGTCATTGTTACAAGAGTCGGAGACCCGTTTGATGCAAATGCTGGACGGTAGCGGTTTTAAAAGTGCACAATTAGCGTTTACTTCCGGCTTTGGTGATGCCCCCGGTTTCGGTAATCGCCAAAATCAGTCACAACAACAGGATGAAAGAATTGCCAACACATCGCAAAACGGGCTGGTCAAATCATCCGAGGAAAATATAATGGTCGGAGCAAAAAGCCGGTCATCGGATCATGTTAAAACAGGTGTTGATGTCATCGCCTGATGTTGAGTTGAGGATAAGAGTATGTCTGAAGAAAATTCTGAAGAACAAAGTGGTGGTCTGATCAAGATCTTGCTTTTTGCTGGTGGCGGGGTGCTATTGCTCCTCATCGGCTTGGGCATTGGCTTTTTTGTTTTTGGCGGTCAACCTGCCGACCCTTCAGAGGAAATCGAACGTATTATTGAACGTTCCGATCCTGAAGCTGCTGCACGCGCAAAGGCCGAGGCGGAAGCAGCAGCTGCAGAAGCTGAGGTCGGTGAAGATGGTGAACTGCTAGGTCCACCGCAAAAGGTTGTTAAAATTTCTCCAGATGTAGAAATCTTCCAGACGACCTATTATGAATTCACCGGAACATTGACGACTAACTTGAAAAATTCGCGTAAGTTCCTGCAAGTCGGTATTGGTGTTTCTACACAATATGACGAAACGGTTATGGAAAATGTTGACTCGCATCAGCTTGCTCTCAGGTCTGAAATGCTGGGTGTTCTCTCCGGTTTTTCCGTTGAGCAACTCCAAGACAAAGAAGGCCGTCAAGCTCTCCTTGACCAACTTCGGGATGTCATGAATGCCAAGCTTGAAGAACTTGAAGGTTTCGGTGGTGTCGAGGGTGTTCACTTTACATCCTTTGTGGTGCAGTAAGGTTTAGGAATTGTAATGGTCGCGTCACGCAAACTCTCAACTGATGAAGTCAACGCCCTACTTGATGGGCTGGAAGCTTCTACAAGCTCGCAAGGTGGTCCCAGTGTTGATCTTGCCGAGAGCAGTGACGTGCGCCAATTTTCCTTTGGATCTGACGATTTGTCAGTGCTGGGGGATTACCATGCCCTTCGGATGATAAATGAACGTTTTGCTCGTTTTTCACGCACCGTCTTTCTGCCGATGCTCAGAATTCAGCCACGCATTTCATCCTTTCCTCCTGAAGTAAAAACTTTTGATGAATACACTTCAGAGATCGACAATTTTATGAGCCTTACAACAGTTCGCATTGAGGAACTGCGCGGCTCTATGTTGATGGTCTTTGATCCAGGCTTTATCTCTAAACTGACTGACTCCTATTATGGCGGGACGCTGACGAAGTCCACCAATGCCAAAGCCGAATTCACGGCCACTGAAGACCGTTTGATTGAAATATTGACGCGTGGTCTTAATGGGGTACTGGAAACCTCTTGGCGTGATTTGATGCCTGTAACCTTCAAGGAGCAAGGGCGCGAAGTTAATCCGCAATTTGCTTCTTTTGTTGACGGCACAGATACAGTCATTATTTGTAGCTTTGTTGTTCAGCTTCCTAATATTGATCCGGCAACATTCCAGATTATCTATCCGCTTCAGACGCTGAAGCCGATTGCTTCACAATTACGGTCACGTATTCAGTCTGAAATTATTGATGATGATATTACTTGGCGTGACAGGCTGGAACGTGCCGTCTTGGATATTCCGCTATTGGTGGATGTTCTTTTAGCTGAACCCAAGATTGCTCTGAGCAATTTGATACATATTAAGCCGGGTGATGTTTTACCCGTCCAACTTGCCGAATCTGTTGATATTCGGCTTGAAGAAAACCCGTTTTTCGAGGGAGAAATGGGCGATGTTGCAGGCCAGTTGGCCGTAAATCTGACAAAACGTCTAGATAGTCACAGCGCGTAGAAAGGCAGAAAAATGTCGGAAACAGATCAAGATACAATCGAAGAGCAGGACACAGATGCAACTGAAAATGTGGATGCGGCAGCTGAAGCCGGTCCGGCCATGAGCGAAGAGGTACAAGCACCAAAAACTGAAAAGGTGAGTGTCGAAAATCTGCGTGTTCTGGAGAATATTGAGGTCAATCTAACGGTTGTTGTTGGTGGTACAGAGCTTAAAATCCGTGATTTATTGCGCTTGAATGAAGGTTCCGTTATTGAACTCGACCGCCTTGCCGGTGATCCGCTTGATATTCTTGCCAATGGTATTGTCATTGCTAAGGGTGAAGTGGTGATGATTGGTGAGCGTTTTGGT
>DJZB01000004.1:2423-6824 GCA_002450335.1 Rhodobiaceae bacterium UBA6963 | reverse complement strand
ATGCGCTTGAGGGCGGATTCAAGGTCTTTTAGCAAATCTCGAAAAGACCTAGCCAATGTTGCCTGACGACCGATTAGCACATAATCAAATCCACTTCGACCTGAATGCGGTAAAATTTGTTCAGCCGCGACTCGCAAACGTCGGCGAACACGGTTGCGCGCAACAGCATTACCGACTTTCTTGCTGGCGGTTAAACCATATCGAATATGATTGTGATTGGTATTGACGCGTGCCTGCAAAACCAGTCCGGGCATAGGTTTTTTTTCACCTTTGGCGGCGGCAAGAAATTCCGGCCTTATCCGCAAGCGTTCCAACTGTGTCATGAGACAGAATTTGAACGACCAGCTTAGGCCGACAGAACTTTTCTGCCTTTAGCGCGGCGGCGGTTTAAGACGAGTCTGCCATTTTTTGTGGCCATTCTGGAACGAAACCCGTGCCGGCGTTTACGCACAAGATTGGATGGTTGGAATGTCCTTTTCACGACACAGTCTCCTGAAAAATGCAAATGAGGGATTTCTAATATGAAACCCTGAATTAGAGCGTGGATATACCAAAATATTCAATAAAGTCAATCAATCGCTTGCTTTTCAGCACTTTTAATTCGCTTAAACTGATATTCACGCATGTCTCTCACTTTATCAATTATTTGTGAGGTGGTTTTTAAAGCTGGACAGGTCAGTCTTTCACCCTGATATTTGAAAAAAATTAACACGAGGAATTTCCGGTTTGGCAAAAATAAAGAAAATTACCCCATTGCTCTTTCTCTTTTCAGGTCTCATCGCTGCATTTTATTTTGATTTTGATAAGTATGTAGATTTTCAGTTTTTGCAAACTCATCAAGGCATTGTGAAAGGTTTTATCACTGATATGCCGGTTCAAGCGGCACTGCTTTATATGTCTCTATATGCGGTTTCCACCGCATTTTCTCTGCCTTTTGGTACAATTATGACGATATCCGGGGGCTGGCTATTCGGCGTCTTGATTGGCGGCATTCTCACGGTTATCGGAGCGACAATTGGTGCCTGCACTCTTTTTTTGGCGGCGCGGTATGCGTTTCGTGAGGCAATGGTTGCACGCGCAGGGGCGCGGTTGCAGCAATTTGAGGCAGGTTTTAAACGCCATTCGACCAGTTATTTACTGGCAATGAGGCTTATTCCTGTATTTCCGTTCTTTCTGGTCAACTTTCTCCCTGCTTTGATTGGTGTTAGGCTCAGAACCTATGCTTTGACAACACTGGTTGGTATTATGCCGGGGACATTTGTCTATGCCGGTTTAGGAAATGGACTTTCATATGTTTTATCTGCGGATGAGCCGCTTAATACATCTGTGATTTTTAGCCCGTCGGTCTTTTTGCCATTGTGCGGATTGGGGTTTTTGAGTTTACTTCCTGTAATATGGAATAAAATAAAGGGTTAGGCAGTTAGGCCGGAATATGAAAGCCATATCAAAATTTGATTTATGTGTAATTGGTGCCGGCTCGGGCGGCTTATCTGTAGCTGCAGGTACTGCTCAAATGGGTGCGCGTGTTGTGCTGGTTGAAAAAGGTAAAATGGGTGGTGATTGTCTTAATTATGGTTGTGTCCCATCGAAAGCCCTTCTATCTGCCGCGCATAAAGCCCATAATATGCAGGACGGAAAAGAATTCGGCATTAAGCAGAATGGTATCGATATAAATTTTAGATCCGTTCATAACCATGTACATGATGTGATTGAAGGCATTGCCCCGCATGACTCTGTGGAACGTTTTGAAGGGTTGGGCGTCACAGTTATTAAGTCCAAAGCTAAATTTCTGGATGCACGGCGTGTGCGTGCCGGATCTAAAATCATCATGCCGCGTTATACTGTCATTGCGACCGGTTCCAGCGCAGCGCTCCCGGATATACCGGGGTTGGCAGACATTGAGTATCTAACCAATGAAAACGTTTTTGATCTCACCCGCGCCCCCCGCCATATTGTGATTATTGGTGGTGGACCTCTTGGTGTTGAAATGGCTCAGGCTCTCAGACGATTAGGGAGCGAGGTCACAATTCTGGAATCAAGACGCCTTCTCCCTAAATGCGACCATGAACTTGCAGAAGTTGTGTCTGCACAACTTCGCAAAGAGGGCATTAGAGTTGTCGAAGAAACAAACATCATCCAAATCAGCCAACGTCGCGGTGGGGCTGTTATTCATATCGCCGATGGTAAGAGTGTGCGTGATATAGATGCGAGCCATGTTTTGGTTGCGACCGGACGCCGCCCGAATTTCGATGAACTGGATTTGGACAAGGCAGGGGTTTTATTTTCTGAAAATGGGATTGAGGTTGATCGTCGCTTACGGACAACCAATAAAAGAGTGTTTGCCATTGGGGATGTCATTGGTGGAACACAACAAACTCATGCTGCCGGTTATCACGCAGGTATCGTCATCCGTAATACGCTTTTCAGGTTGCCGGCAAAAGCTGACTTATCCGTAATGCCGCGTGCCATTTATACAAATCCCGAAATTGCAGAGGTCGGTCTAACAGAGTCTGAGGCCAGTCAAATTTATTCAGGTGTAAGGTCGCTTAAATGGAGTTTCGACGATAATGACAGGGCGCGGGCTGAACGCGAAATCGAAGGGCTTGTGAAGATTGTTGTCTCAGGACGTGGAAAAATTTTAGGTGCCGGTATTGTCGGGAAAAATGCCGGAGATTTGATAACGCCCTGGACGCTCGCCATGCAGGAAGAATTGAAAATATCTTCCATGGCTAATTTAATTGCTGCATATCCAACTAGAAGTGAAGCATCCAAGCGCGCCGCAGGTTCATTTTATTCACCCGCATTATTTGGAAAGGGAACACGACGGCTTGTCAGGTTTTTGAGCATGTTCGGTTAAATTTTGCTCACAAAAGGTAGGTAAATGATTAATAATTTAAGTAAAATATTCAGAGTTAATTGGAATAAAGACGATCGTCAGATTTTGCTCTTTGAACACCCGAAAAGGGTTTTGACGATTGTTATCATGGTTTATGTGACTTGCATGCTCATTGCATCCCCTATTTATCTGACATTTGTCAGAAAGAGTCAGATGAGCTTTATTTATGACACGACGTCATTTATTGCGAGAACTTATCAGTCAGCATCCTTACTGCACTCTGAAATGCCCGGCATTTCAGAAGAAGTTTCGCGCATTAATCGCCACTGGATTGAAGGTTTCACGATTGAAGATACGCGAGATGGTGGTGAGATTTTCCATTTTACATTTGATGCCAGACTGAATAATGCAGAAATAGTTGAGCGGTTTAATCTCGGTGGTAATAATTTTTTCATAGATTTATTCGATACTTTCCGCTTTCTTGCCTTGGATCGAGACACGCTTGTTATCATTGATAATGAAGAATTTGAGGGTGTTCAAAAAGTTTATCCCATTATCAAACCGGCAGCGCTGACCAACTGGATGTACAATATCTTTCAGGCAATTAACTTTTACTGTCTGATGGTTGCGATTATTCTGACCATTGTGGTTTGGACTTATTTTAATGTGATGTTCAACTTTTCATTCCGCCGATGGATTGAACAACTTTATGGTAAAAAGGTTGCCGGACAGAATCTTTCTTCCTCCAAAAATACGCAGGAGCATTTTAAGCAATTTATTTCCGGTGAAAATGAAATGGCTACATTGGGTAAAGCGACCCAAAAACTCACCCATGATTTTAGAAATGTCTTGCAAGTATCCAACTCATTGCTGACCGTCTAGAAACCTCTGATGATAAAAATAGCCGCGTCAGTGGTGAGCGCATCACGCGCAGTCTTGAAAAAGCAACGCTGCTGTGTGATTTGGTTTTGAAAAACACGATGCGCGCAGACACCACGCTTGATCGACGCTTGGAAAATGTCGGACCAATGGTTGAAAATGTTTTCTCCATCACGCGACTTCATGATTTGGATAAGGTGGTAAGGCTTAAAAACTTCTGTCCTGAGGGGGTGCAAGTTGATTGTGACCCGAAACTGTTTTTCAGAATTCTTTATAATATTGTACTGAATGCCGATCAGGCTATTCAAACGAACGGACGGGATATTAACTCCGGAGAGGGTAGGATAAGTGTTTCCTCGAAAAGATTAACCCATGGATGTGAGGTCAATATAAGAGATAACGGGCCGGGCATTTCTGAGGAAAAAGTTGATAAGCTTTTTTCTAGCGAGCTGCGTTCTTCCAAGGCAGGCGGGTCAGGTCTTGGGCTTGCGATCGCTCATGATTTGGTCAATCTTCATGGCGGCACTATTGAATTGCTTTACACTGGGAATACAGGGTCATGCTTTAAAATCTACATTCCCGATCAGGAGAACCCTAAAAATAACGGTGATGAGAATGCAGATGACTTTGCGACGAGCAATAAGCAAATCGTTGCCTAAAGTTGGTATATTTATGTCTGGTTAAGA
>DJZB01000004.1:0-2077 GCA_002450335.1 Rhodobiaceae bacterium UBA6963 | reverse complement strand
TAAGACGCGACCTTCGCGTCTTGTTTATTTAGTTAAGACGCGACCTTCGCGTCTTGGGTCAGCGCCACCGTCAATCATTTCTGTTGCATGATTTTTGTTCAGGCGTATGCCATGTACACCACTATGTTGCCTTTTTAGGACAACTTCGTGACCCATGGCCTCGAGCTTTGGTTTTAATTTTGTGAGTGGTGTCCCGGCTTCCAGTTCCAGCACTTTACCGGTTGTCACATGGCGCGGCAAATTTATTGCTTCTTGCATATTCAGGTCATAGTCGAGAAGCGCGATGACGGTCTGGGCAACATAAGAAATAATTTTCGGGCCACCCGGTGATCCAAGTGCTGCGAAAAATGACCCGTCTTGATTAAATATAATCACCGGTGTCATTGAGGAACGTGGGCGCTTCCCCGGAGCAACCGAATTTGCCACCAATTTTCCGTCTACTTCAGGCAGAAAAGAAAAATCAGTCAGTTGGTTATTAAGAAACATACCGCCTGACATAATGCGGGATCCAAAAGCCGCCTCTACGGATGAGGTCATGGAAACCACATTTCCTTTTGCATCTCGGATAGCAAAATGTGTTGTAGATGGTTGCTCCGGACTAGGGGCAGTCAGGAAAGAGTTGGTAGCATTTGTGTTGTTGAATATGCCGGGATGAATATTTTTCAGGGCTTGCTCCGGGTCAATGAGTTGACTGCGTTGGCTTAGATAAGAAGCATCCAACAAAGAAGTGACAGGTACCTCAACAAAATCCGAGTCTCCAAGATATCGCGCACGATCGGCAAAGGCGAGGCGTGTGGCCTCGGTCATCAGATGCACAAACTTGGTGTCACCCATAGGATAGGCTGTCATGTCAAAGTGAGACATCACGCCGAGAATTTGTAAAAGCGCCACCCCACCGGAACTGGGCGGCCCCATACTGCAAACCTTATAAGCCCGATACGGGCGGCATAAATTTGGGCGTTGCTTAGTCTGATAGCTGACAAAATCTTCACTTGTCAGTGATTGCTGAGCCTTCAAATCTGCTAAATCAGCTATGATTTTTTTCCCGATCTTGCCGGTATAGAAACTTTGAGCGCCTTCTTCAGCCAAATTTTTGAGAGTGTCTGCATAGGCAGGGTTTTTCAGCCTTGTTCCAATCTCTCTGGCTTTTAGCTTTGAAGCACTTTTATCTGAAATGGTTGCCGCCACATCCTTGTTTGATATGAAATAGAGGTCTCTTGCTGAGGCGTTGTATTGCAGAAATGGATCTGTGCTGAGCAGATAATGGAGACGCGGTGTAATGTTAAAACCGTCCTCTGCCAGCCTAATGGCGGGTTCAAATAACTCTGACCAGTCGAGATGTCCGTATTTTTGGTGCACATTTTCCAGTAGGGCAGGAATGCCGGGAACGCCGACAGCTTCCGGACTGGTCATGGCGGCAACAAAACCCTCCATTGTCCCCGCGCGACTTACAAAAACATCTGGCGTCATGGCAAGCGGCGCTGTCTCCCGACCATCCCAACTGGTTAATTCATCTGTTGTCGCATCGAAGTGTAGGAAAAACCCGCCACCAGCAAGCCCTGAGGATTGAGGTTCTACCAGTCCTAAAACGGCTTGAACGGCAATTGCGGCGTCTGTTGCGCTGCCACCTTTTTCAAGAATATCCATGCCTGCTTGTACAGCGAGAGGATGGGCTGCGCTCACCATGGATTTGCTTTGATTGACCGTTACATTTTTGTCTGCGTCGGCTTGAAATACCGGCAGAAGAATAAGCAAGCCAAATAAGCTTAAGCGTAAACTAAAGGATATTTTTGTTTTCATTTTCTTCATGTCTTTTGACGGCACTTCATTTCATTTGGCATTCAAGCCGTTTCAACCGTAATGAGGGTCTTAACCAGTATCCACTAAATATTCACCTCTTGCCAAGTTGCGGTGAAGTCTTTAAGACACTCTTTCAGATAAGCGACCAGATATACTGGCTTTAAAGCTTTCAGACAAACGGCCAGATATGTTGGCCTTAAGGGCACCGGTAGCTCAGCTGGATAGAGTACTTGACTACGAATCAAGGGGTCGGGAGTTCGAATCTTCCCCGGTGCGC
>DJZB01000028.1 GCA_002450335.1 Rhodobiaceae bacterium UBA6963 | reverse complement strand
CGGGTGTTGTATGGTAATCGGGTATATCCCTAAAAACTTTTGCCAGATGATTTTGCTCTTTTGCTTCCAATACATCAGCCATTTGTAAAATCATTTCGGGGTCCAGCGCCTCATGTATCAACAAATCTGCGTTTTGAGATGCCGCTAAAAGATTGTCATCAAATTTCGTGTCGCCACTGATAACCACAGAGCGGTTTTTGTAATCCAGTCGGAAGCCAAAAGCCGGTTCAACAGGTTCATGGGATACCAAAATGGCTTTTAGACTCAGATTTGCTTGCGATACGGGTAAAGGAGATGTGGCAGATGCGTCAGGATATTTTATTGGAATTGCTATCGGAATGCCAACGCCACCTGCTCCTTCGGGCGGCGCAATGCCCTCCCCATGATGAGCGGTTCTGAAACCTGCATCAATCTCATAGGCAGTGTTGAAGCCGTTGACAACTTTTGCCACGCCTTTAGGGCCATATATTTTAACAGGCGTTTTGCGTTGCCCAGCTATCCATGTCTGAATCATTAATTGTCCCAGACCGTCTATATGGTCTGAGTGAAGATGGGTAAGATAAATTGCCTCTAACTTATGAAACGGAAACCCCATCAACACCAGATTGCGTACATTCCCTGAACCGGCATCAAAGATATAGGATTTATCTCCTGCGATAATCCCTGTGCAGGGGCCTGAGCGCCTCATATCAGGTAACGGCCCGCCGGCGCCGCAAATAAGCACATGCAATCCGTCAGGTAAGTCAGACGAGATATCCCTTCCAAGGTTTTGTTCCAGCGCACGGGAAAAGATATAAGAAGCAATTTGAGGCTTTAAAAGCTGGGCAGTGATAAGCAGAGACACTGCAGTTATCACCAATATCAGAACCATTCTTTTTATTATATTGTCCATCATCTATTTCCTTAATGACTTGCAAGACAAAAAATAACATAGGCATACTCATTTAAGAAGGGAAGTTTAGGATAGAGGCATGTCTTTAAAATCGCTCATTGTCCCGCCGCTTGCGGCTTATAAAGTTAGTGAGGGTAAATATCTCGCCAAGCGCAAGCGTTTTGAACGCCAGAGACAAAAAGCTGGTGAACCACATCTGATTGAATTTTTTCATGATGTCTCTGATCCCTATTCGCAATTGCTTGCAAAGGTATTGCCTGAATTTCAGGCGCGCTATGATGTGACTCTTAAAGTCTGGCATATATCACCACCTGTTGATGACTTTGTGCCTGAGCGCCAGAAACTGGCGGATTATGCGTTCACCGATGCGAATAGGCTGGCGGCACAAGCAGGGATAGACTTTCAGGTTAAAAAAATTACCCATGTGGCATTTCAAGAAAAAACCTCACCGGAAAATCTTGATGCCGATACACGCCTTGCCAGTCTGGGGCATTACATGGGTGGCATGCTCTTTTATGGCGGGGAATGGTATTGGGGGCTTGACCGTCTGCATTATTTGGAAGACAGACTAACCGAGTTGGGTTTGGCCCAAAAAGAACCCGCAGGGCCGATTTTCCCACCACCGCAAATAGCCGTCTCAATCACGGGTACGAAACAGCCCAATAAACCCGTAATTGATTTCTTTCTCTCTTTTAGAAGCCCCTATACGGCAATCGTCGCCGATCGTGTTGCAGAACTGGCTGATGCGTATAATGCTGATTTACGTCTCCGTTTTGTCCTTCCAATGGTGATGCGTAACATGTCATTGCCCAAGGCCAAGCTGGAATACATCTTGTCTGATGCGGCAAGAGAGGCCCGGCGGATAGATGCGCCTTTTGGAAAAATCTGCGATCCGGTCGGGCGACCTGTGGAGCGTGGTTACTCACTTTTACCTTGGGCAATTGAACAAGGGCGCGGGTTAGATTTTGTGCGAGTGTTTCTTCGAAGCGTCTGGGCTGAAGGGGTTGATGCCAACAGTAAGGGCGGTATGCGACGTATTGTTGAAGCCGCCGGACTGGATTGGCAGTCTGCACGTAAGATACTTGGTAATGATGATTGGCGCGAGGAAGCAGAAGCCAATCGTCTAGAGATGATGTCACTTGGCGTTTGGGGTGTGCCCAGTTTTAAAATCGGCGATGTTGTGACTTGGGGTCAGGACAGGCTTTGGGTTATTGAAAATGAACTCAAAAAAAACCGGATGACTTAACTTAGACATCCGGTCTTCTAATTTTTGTTTAAGTCTAGAGACTTCAGATTTGTTGAAGCGCCTGATTAAGGTCGGCAAGAATATCATCAATATGTTCAATCCCGACAGACAGTCTTACATAGCCTGGAGTAACGCCGGAAGCCATTTGGTCCTCAGGAGATAATTGACTATGGGTGGTACTTGCCGGATGAATGGCAAGTGAACGCGCATCCCCGATATTCGCCACGTGATAAAGCATTTGTAATGCATCAATAAATTTCTTGCCCGCTTCGGCACCGGCTTTTAACTCAAAGCCCATAAGTGCGCCATATCCACCATTCATGACTGCATCGGCACGTGCTTTCAATTTATCATCCATTAATGAAGGATAAATTACCCGTTCTACGGCCTCATGAGAGGAAAGGAAGTCAGCAACTTTTAATGCATTGTCACAATGGGCACGCATGCGAAGAGGCAAAGTTTCCATCCCTTGCAGGAACTGAAACGCGTTGAAAGGACTCATCGCCCCACCGAGGTCACGTAATAAAGTCGTCCGGGCTTTTAGAATATAGGCAATCGGCCCAAGTGGAGCGGAGGCAACAGTCCAAACCGCGCCGTGATAGGACGGATCAGGTTGATTGAGATAAGGTTGTCTATCACCTGCGGCAGCCCAGTCAAAATTACCGCCATCAACAATAAGCCCGCCAATTGATGTGCCATGCCCACCAATATATTTGGTGGAGCTGTAAACAACAATTGCAGCCCCATGGTCCAGCGGTCGGCATAAAATGGGAGCTGCCGTATTATCCATAATCAACGGGATGCCATGTGCACGACCAATAGCTGCGACCTCGGCAATCGGAAAAACTTCCAGTTTTGGATTCGGTAGTGTTTCTGCATAAATGGCGCGGGTCTTGTCATCAATTGCGTTCTCAAAAGCCTGCGGGTCAGACGGGTCAACAAACCTGACTTCAATACCCATATCAGGGAGTGTGTTGGCAAAAAGATTCCATGTGCCCCCATAAAGGTCGGTTGATGAAATGATGTTATCGCCAGCATGCGCAATATTTTGGAGGGACATGGCCGTTGCGGTTTGTCCGGAGGATACTGACAGCGCGGCAACACCGCCTTCAAGTGCGGCGATACGTTGTTCAAGAACGTCATTTGTCGGATTCATAATCCGTGTGTAAATATTGCCGAGTTCTGAGAGAGCAAAAAGACTTGCAGCGTGATCGGTATTATTGAACTGATAACTCGTTGTCTGGTGGATAGGTACTGCAACCGAGCCAGTTGTTGGGTCGCTGCGCCATCCGCTATGCAGAACAATGGTTTCAGGATTTTTCGATTCAGTCACAATTTCCTCCTCAACAATTATGTGATTACGAATAGTCCACAATGCCAAATACCATCTCTTAAAGCAATAAGTCTGGGAAATCTGTTCAGGTAATAAGAACAGCCCTTATCTTTTGTTTAAAAGCTGACATAATTAAATTACGGTAATTACTGTTTCTTGCGAGGGATAAGAATGACAATAAAATATGACTTTAGTGGTTACCGGGTTCTTGTAACCGGCGGTACAAGCGGTATCGGCTTATCGGCGGCGGGTATGTATCGTGATGCCGGTGCGGATGTGGTGATAACCGGAACAAAACCTCGAGAAAACTATGACGTAGATTTATCCGGCTTTAGCTTCAAACAAATGGATCTGGAAGATAATGCGAGTATTGATGCGGTTGCGAAAAATGTCTCCGCTGAAGGTGGATTAGATGTCTTGGTCAATAATGCCGGTTTGGCATTTGCATCGCAGGGGCTGGATGAGCATGACCCTGATGTATTTGCTCGTGCTATCCAAATGCATCTGACAGGCGTTTATCGTCTTTCTCATGGCCTTGTTGACCGGCTTGCAGAAAGCAAATTGCCAGGTGGAGGCGCGATTGTGAATATTGCCTCTGTTACCTCATTTATGGGCGTAGATGTGACGCTTGGTTATGGGGCTGCAAAAACGGGTATTTTGGGGCTTATTCGCGGCATGGCAGTTGATCTTGGCAAACGCAATATCCGCGTTAATGCTGTTGCTGCGGGATTAACACAGACAGGCATGACATCCATTATGTTTGATAATTCGGAATGGACCGACCCAGTATTGAAACGTACACCATTGCAAAGGCTTGGTAAGCCAGATGATATTGCAGGGGCTGTATTATTCGCTTCAAGTTCAGCCGCCCAATGGATGACCGGTCAGGCGCTGGTCATTGATGGTGGTTTCACGATATTTGGTTAATAGGGAGAAAATAATGTTAGAAAATTTGGTTTTTGGAAGTCCTATTGAAGGTACACCTCCGTCAACTTACCATATACGAGCGGTTCTGCATGATTATTGTAAATTTTTGTCAGAGGGTGATGTGGATGGAATTTTAAATCTTTTCGACCCTGAAGCGCGTTTCTTCGACCCTGTTGGTGAGCCACCGCGCATCGGGTATGATCAGATTAGAGAGTTTTTTGAGCCAAGCGCGGGACAACTTGTACTTCGTCCCGAAGGAGCGATTAGGGTTTCAGGGTTTTATGCAGCGGTTGGAATGCGGGCGCGCGTTCACGGCTATGGCCCTGAATTTTTTGTTGATACGCTGGATGCGGTTGTTTTCAATGAAGCCGGTAGGATGACTCATTTTTATGCATTTTGGGGGAGCAGTAATAACCCGTCGCCGGATACTAACTGGCCGCCCCATCAAGGTTGGGACAACACTTAAAAGACCTTCTTAAAATACCAGTAATTTCACCTCATTTATTAAATGAGAGATTATAAAAAAATACTTTAAATTATGTTTAGAAACCGGTTTTAAATCCAATGATAAGTGACCAATCTTGTGACATTTGAGGTCCATTCAATTTTTCATAAATTGGGCCAACTAGCTCAAAATCCAGCCTTTTTTGTGCTAATGGTCCAGATTTTGGCGCGAGGTTAAGACCTATGCCAAGATTTAGTCTCTGACCACCGTAAAAATTAGGGTCTGCGGATTGGATAGGCTTATCAATCAGGGTATCACGACCGTCTATTTTTTCTTCACTGGTGCCTTTTAGTCTCAGTGAAGCACTTACAGTCGGAGAGATACCTTTCGAAATCCAGCTTTGAACAGTAAATATGTCGCCAAGTCGATAATCTGATTCATTATCATTCAGCCTGACAACAGCAGAAATTTGCCCACCAAAACTATAATTTTCGAAATGCTTGTTAAAGGTAATAGCAGGTTTAAAATCATAGCTTCCTGAGCCTGTTTGCATTGCGTAAGGCAGTCTAGCGGCAATCCGCGTATTCATAGGGGTAAGTACAGTATCCTGCTCTTCTATATCACCAGTTGGTAAGCTAAGACCTAGAGCATAATGAATTTGCGATGTTGCAGTCATCTGACCTCTAAACAGCGCTGATATAGTTGTGTCCCCAAATCCTTCAGACTCAGTCTCAAAATTGCCTATGCGCATACCCATCATATTATAGGTTGTAAGGCGCATGGTTTTTTGAACATATCCGGTCATAGCCATAAAGGTCAGGTCAGCATTTGGGGCATACATTACCCCGAGCATTGTCATATCCATTTCCATATGTTGCGGCACAACTCGCAAATTTGGTGGCATTATGGCATTCGTGTTTGCGATACTCAAAATTTCAGTATCGCTGGCATTGTTCGAGCCAATTTTATTGCCACTCATTTCCATCTTTATCTGGCGTAAAGAAAACATCCATTCACCCGCGCCATGCATATGATCACCCATCACGCCGATAGGTGCGTCAGCCCCTGAATGTGCGGACGTATGAGCGGATGAATGATGGGAGGAATGATCATGAGCGCCATGATTATGAGATGCGGGAGTATTTGAAGAGTAACGTGACTTTTCTGTGCCTCCGGCAAATGCATTATGTGTGTTTAGGGATAATAGGGTGATGACTGTAAAGGCATTAGTTAGATGTATTCTGGTGTTCATAATTATTTCCGTGTTGGGATATTCACGTCGAACTGGTATCAGAAAAATAAATAATATAAACAGCCAATGCTGTAGCATTTGGTCGCACTTATTACTGTTTTTTTTCAATATGAGCGACAGCGTTTAAAGCAACTGCCTATCAATCTGGTTTGATGATTGTTAAACTGTGGCTACCAAAAGAAAGCAGGCCTCGTCTGGAACACTACAAATGTCCCGATTGCCTTCTAGATACGAGTCTAGTATTCGCCCGGCTGTGTAAAATGAAACATCCGTGAAGCCGGCTGATTTAAGACAATCCTCAAGTTGTTGCTCCGTGTAAGTGCTCTCAAAAGGTTCACCCATTTCGGATACTACACGGTTTAACTCGCCGACTGGGTCTTGTAGCTCCTCATCGGGGTGAGTAGCATCCGGCATAGCAAAATCCATTATCAACTGACTACCTGACGGGAACTTGCCCAAAACGGCGAGAGTTGCCTGAACCGTTGCCGGGGTCAGATACATTTGCACACCGAGCCAAGTGAACATGGTAACAGCATCCGATCGAACACCTCCAGCCTCAAGTGCCTCTGCAAGGGTCTGGTTTTCAAAATCAAACCCGACAAATTGTAAATTATCCGGCAGGTCAATATTACATTCTGTCAGTCTGGTTTTTTTCCAATGCTGCGTCGCTGGATGGTCAATTTCAAAAACCGGGACACCATCAAGCTGGGCGGCACAGCGATAGGCTGTTGAGTCCAGGCCGGCGCCCAGAATGACAAGTTGTTCAAGCCCCTGAGTGCAGGCTTCTGTAAGGCGTTCTTCTACCAAGCGAGAGCGCATACAAACTGAGTCGGTGATTTGTTGAACAAAACTTTCAGCGACTGCCCGACTGCTGAGGCCGGAAAAGAATTCAATCACGCCATTTTTATAATCTTTAACGGCGTCCAGGTCAGCCATACCACTCAAGGGGAGGGCTGTTGTGTCTTGTAATATTTTTGGTTCCGGCGCTAAGTGACAATGATGAGCTCGCAGAACAGCGACCATAAGTGCAGTTTGGCTTGGACTTCCGTCTTCCATAGTTTCCCCCCTAAAAATCAATATAACATTGCCCAAGGACGGTTCAACGAGTCAATACAAAACCTTAGGTTCGGGGGGTCTGATGATGCCTATGTTGGGTGTGAAGTTTGTCCTTTACCAGATTTGGATGTTTCGCTGACTTTAATATTTTTCTTCTGTCGCTGGTAGAAAAGATAATGAATAAAATAAACAAGGCATATTGTCGGGCATGCATAGATTCATATTTCCATCATTAATAAATATCATTAAATTATATCATAAAAAATAATTGAAAATTTATTTTTTCTGCGTTGTCATGTGAATTTGTTTATTTCACTTGTTTCCCTACCTTGCAGATTATTGAAAAATGACTCATTCTAGATAAATTCTATATTTAGATTGCTTAGTGATGCTGATACAAAAGCGTGTTTATGAAATCCTGGGGCAAGCCCAAAATGGCGATAAAGTCAGTAGCTTTGTCGATAGATTTCTTACAATTTTAATTATCACAAATGTTCTGGCAGTCAGTCTTGAGTCCGTTGAGACAATTGGCTCTGCATTTAGACAGGAATTTGCAGCATTTGAGATGTTTTCCATTATTGTTTTCGGTACTGAATATATACTTCGTCTTTGGTCTGCCGTTGCAAAAGAAGATAGCGCTCATAAAACACCTTTTGGTAAACGCATTGAATATATTTTGAGTTTCAATGGTCTTGTGGATTTGGCCGCCCTTCTGCCGAGCCTTATCTCAATGTTTGTTGGTAGCGCTGATTTGCGCTGGATACGTGTGGTGCGTATTCTCAGACTGCTTAAAATGTCAAATTACTCGACTGCATTAGAAGATTTGGGTTCAGCAATTTATGAGGAGCGACAGTCTTTTTTAGCGGCACTATATCTTTTTACACTCGCTTTATTCATTGCCAGTGCTCTTATGTATGTCCTTGAGCATCAGGCTCAACCAGAGGCTTTCGCTTCAATACCTGAAAGCATGTGGTGGGCTTTAATCACCCTTACGACTGTAGGGTATGGGGACGTGTCGCCTATTACTACATTAGGTAAAATGGTTGGTGCGCTTACCGCTTTGATAGGTGTTTGTACGGTAGCCTTGTTAACAGGTATCATCGCTAGTGCTTTTACGAGCCAGATTGAAAAACGTAAGGCTCTTATGGAAGCAGAAATTGCTGCAGCTTT
>DJZB01000066.1 GCA_002450335.1 Rhodobiaceae bacterium UBA6963 | reverse complement strand
AGATGGTTGCCGTTAAAGTGGGATGATGAGGCCAGTCATGATCGCATGTATGACACGCGCCTTTCGCTGACTGTTGCTAATAAGATTGGTGCTCTTGCGATTATTTCGCGAACAATAGGTGAATTTGGAGCGAATATTTCCAATTTATCCATGAACCAACGAGATGAAGATTTCTGCTTGTTGGAAATGGATTTAGAAGTGCGCGATTTAAATCATGTAAAAGAGATAATCTCCGCATTACGGGGGAGTCGCCTCGTGAATCGCGTTAAAAGAGTTGTAGCCTAACTAAGTCACAGTTACACAACCCAGATGAAAGAGCGTAAAATGAAATCTGAAGCCGTATTAAAACTGTTTCGAGACTCTGGTGCGCTGCTTGATGGTCATTTTATTTTATCCTCGGGCTTGCATAGCCGAAATTATCTTCAATGCGCTCGCGTTTTAATGGATGCAAAACGTGCGGCGCGGCTATGTAAAGCTCTGGCAGGTAAGGTTAAACAAGAAATTGATAAAGAGATTGATTACGTCGTTTCCCCCGCCATGGGTGGCGTGATTGTCGGCTATGAGATGGGACGCCAATTAGGTGTGCCGGCAATGTTTTTGGAACGCGAAAATGGCAAATTCACTTTTCGCCGTGGTTTTGGGCTTGAGCCAATTCAGGGTCGTAAGCCTCGGGTTTTGATGGTTGAAGATATCGTTACTACCGGACTTTCCTCAAAAGAAGCCATTGCGGCTATTAGAGAGCATGGCGGATCGGTTGTTGGTGCGACATGCCTCATTAATCGTTCAGGGGGTAAGGCAAAAATCGGGGTGAAACTTCTGTCACTCGCCGAGTTGGAAATTGATACTTTTAAGGCGCGTGATGTGCCCGCAGATTTAAAGTCTGTCAAAGCCATTAAACCCGGAAGCCGGTCATTGGGGAAGTAATGTTCAAGAGACGGCGGCCGTTAGATAGTTTGAGTCAATTTCGTGAGTGGATATGGCCCCGGGCTGGTTGGTACCGTGCCACGCAATATGTTTGGCACAGATTGTTGCGTCTTAAAGGGGACGGTCACAGCATCGCTCTTGGGCTTGCTATTGGCGCCGGTGTCTCCGCTTCTCCTTTTATGGGAACTCATTTTGTAACGGCGGCTTTGCTGGCATGGTTTTTTGGCGGCAATATCATTGCGTCTGCTATCGGCACTTGGGTTGGCAATCCGTTCACATTTCCTTTTATATGGCTATCGACATTTAACACGGGCAATTTTTTGCTAGGGCGGGGGTATGATGACATTGCGTTTCCGATTATGTCGCTGGAAAATATATTTATGTCGCCGCTGGAAACATTCGGTCCCATAATTGTTCCAATGACTATTGGCGCTCTGCCGGTGGGTGTTTTAATTACTATTTTGACCTATATACCTACAAATATTTTGATAGATTTTTACAAAAAGAAAAAGGCATTACGCGCGGTTAAGAAAAAAAACGTTAAATCGGGTCTCTGAAGTGTTAAGAGACGTGCTATGAAGAGCCCTGCGAATTAAACCAAACCAAGATGAACAGTCATGAGCAGTCAAATGACAGATAATGCGAAATTTAGTGTGAGATTGGGTGTAAATATCGATCATGTTGCGACCATTCGCAACGCGCGAGGTGGTGACCATCCTGATCCGGTAAGAGCTGCCGTGCTCGCGGCAGAAGCAGGTGCAGACGGTATTACAGCTCATCTTAGAGAGGACAGACGCCATATATCTGACGCAGATATTGAACGCCTTACTGCTGAAATTAATTTACCGTTAAACTTGGAAATGGCTGCGACGGAAGAAATGCTCAATATTGCATTGCGCCACAAACCACATGCCGTCTGCATTGTGCCGGAAAAACGTCAGGAAGTGACAACTGAAGGCGGGCTGGATGTTGCGGCTGAGCATAAAGTGCTCGCCCCAATTGTGGACAAGCTTGCCAATGCTGGGTGTCGTGTGTCTTTGTTTATTGACCCCGACCCTGTGCAGGTTGCTGTATCAAAAGCATTGGGTGCGGCTGTTGTAGAGTTGCACACAGGCGCCTATTGCGAAGCACATGCGGCCAATAAGGAAACAAAAAAAGCCAGTGAGCTTGAACGTTTGATAACTTCAGCGGCTATGGCGCATCATGCCGGGCTTGAGGTTCATGCCGGTCATGGTTTGTGTTTTGAAACGGTTCAGCCTGTTGCGGCTATTGAAGGTATGCGAGAGCTGAACATAGGGCACTTCATGATTGGTGAAGCTATTTTTGAGGGGCTTGAAAATGTTATCCGTAAAATGCGTGGCTTAATTGATGCGGCTGATAGGTCTCCTTCAGTGTCCCCCAAACTCAAATCAGTGGAACTGTAAATATGATTTTGGGCATTGGCAGCGATTTGACGGATATTCGACGCATCACGCAATCCTTGGAAAAATATGAGGATCGCTTTGAAAACCGCGTTTTTTCTGAAATTGAACAAACCAGAGCGCGGGTGCAACAATCACCTGCTGCTGCTTATGCTAAAAGATTTGCTGCAAAAGAAGCCTGCGCAAAGGCCTTAGGTGTCGGGATACGGGGTTTGAGCGGCCTCAAAAACACGCAAGACGCCGAAAAGGGTAAGCAGTCGTCAGCCGGAAATCATCCTTGCGCTGTGGGGTTTAAGGATATCCTCGTTGAAAATGAATTAAATGGGCGTCCAGTCTTGAAACTTTCCGGAGAGGCGGAAGCCAGACTTTTTGAGATGACCCCTGTGGGTATGACGCCGGAAGTTCATATTAGCCTGTCTGATGAGGGCGATTATGCTTTGGCATTTGTTGTTCTTTCTGCCGCACAGGCATCACATTAATTTGGGGTATATTGCCTATGTCTTATGAGAATTTAAACCCCGCCAATAATAAGGAAGATTTTAAACAAAATTTTTCCGACAATATCTGGATAGCCGTTCAGGCACTTTTTATCGCTATCTTGTTCCGTTCGCTTTTGTTTCAGCCTTTTAGTATCCCCTCCGGATCAATGTTGCCGACGTTGTTAATCGGCGATTACTTATTTGTCTCGAAATATAGCTATGGCTATTCCAAACATAGCCTGCCCTTTTCACCTCCACTTTTTTCTGACCGTATAATGGGTAAAGATGTGACGCGAGGTGATGTCATTGTTTTTAAACTTCCACGAGACAACCGTACTGATTATATTAAGAGAGTTGTCGGCCTGCCCGGGGATAGTGTGCAAGTTCAGAACGGTCAGCTTTATTTGAATGGTAGCGCTGTAGGGCGCGAGAAAATTGAGGATTTTATATCCCCCCAAGCTAATGGGGAGGATTTGCAGATAACACAATATGTTGAAACACTTCCCAATGGTGTTCGTTACCGGACACTTGATTTGGTGGAAAATGGCCGCGGGGATAACACGGCAATTTTTAATGTTCCTCAGGGTTATTATTTTGTGATGGGTGATAATCGGGACAATTCTATGGATAGCCGCTTTTCGCGTGCTGTCGGGTTTGTTCCATATGAAAACATTGTCGGTCGTGCCGAGGTCAAATTTTTCTCAGTCAATGATCAAGGGGTTTTCTGGAAAGTCTGGGAATGGCCGGTCAATATAAGGTGGACACGCATTTTTGAGGCCGTTGAGTGACATCTGGGAACGTCGGACATAATCAAGCCAAAGACGCGCTAATTAAAAGACTCGCGCATAATTTTCATAATCCAACCCTTCTTGACGAAGCTCTGCATCATTCCAGCATGGTCGGTCGCAATAATGAGCGCCTTGAGTTTCTGGGTGATAGGGTTTTGGGGTTGGTGATATCTGAAGCCTTAATGAATAAATACCCTCAAGCAGATGAAGGCGAGTTGGCGAAAAGACTAAGTGCCCTTGTGAGTCGTCATAGCTGCTCTGAAATTGCAGAGCAATTCAATATGGC
>DJZB01000015.1 GCA_002450335.1 Rhodobiaceae bacterium UBA6963 | reverse complement strand
CTATTGTGGTTAACATAATCACATGTCATTTGTTAGGCATAGTGTCTGAAAATATTATTAAAGCTAGTATAGATAAATAAGGGAAGCCCGGAGTTAATTATGAGCGAAGAAGTAATCACCCAAGTTGAAAATGGTATTTTGACTATTACCCTTAATCGACCCCAAGCAAGAAATGCAATTAATCGTGCAGCATCCGAAAAAATTGGTGCTGCGATGGTGGAACTGGATGAAAATCCGGATATCCGGGTGGGTATCCTGACCGGCGCTGGCGGAACATTTTGTTCAGGTATGGACTTGAAGGCTTTTGTAAGCGGGGAGTCACCGTCATTGGAGGGTAAAGGTTTTGCCGGTTTGGTCGAGTCACCTCCGGAAAAACCACTAATTGCCGCTGTTGAGGGTTATGCGCTGGCGGGTGGATTTGAAATAGCCCTTTCCTGCGATTTGATTATAGCCTCGAAAAGCTCGCAATTTGGCGTGCCGGAAGTGAAGCGTGGCCTTGTTGCAGCCGGAGGCGGTCTGCTTCGCTTGCCAACGCAGACATTTCACCGTTTGGCTATGGAACTTGCCTTGACCGGCGACTTTATTGACAGTGAACGCGCATACCAGACCGGGTTGGTTAATCATGTTGTGGAGGATGGTAAAGCCTTGGAAGCTGCAATTGAAATGGCAGAAAAAATCTGTGCAAACGGCCCGCTTGCTGTCGCTGCAAGTAAGAAAATTGTTAACTGCGCGCGCGACTGGTCCAACGAAGAAATGTTCCAAAAAGAAAAAGTTCTGTCGACACCTATTCTGAAAAGTGAAGATGCGATTGAAGGAGCGACGGCATTTGCTGAAAAACGCGCACCGCAATGGAAAGGGAAGTAACCCTCTACTCTGAGGTGGCCTTCTGACCGACTGCTGTAATAATCAACTGGTCGGGTTTTAAAAGTCGGCGTGCGACACGTCTGGCATCTTCGAGCGTGACGGCTTCGATATAACTATTGCGTTTCTCAAAATGCGACGGTGGCAAACCGAAATATTGAGCTGTTAACATTTTTGACGCAATTTTTCTGCCGCTGTCAAAGCCAAGTGCATAACTTCCCATAATATAATTTTTCGCATTTTTCAGCTCGATTTCAGTTGGGCCATCTTCGCGCATGCGCTGTAATTCAACGTGTAATACAGTCAGCGCTTCTTCAACATTTTTGTGGCTTGTTCCCATCCGTCCCATCCAAACCGGCAGTGAGCCTATTTCATTCAGATAGCTATAGACGCTGTAAACAAGGCCACGCTTTTCTCTAATTTCAGTCATGAGGCGGGCTGAAAAACCACCACCACCAAGAATATGATTCACGACAAGTGCGGGATAATAATCGGGATCATTAAAGGGGATACCAATATGGCCGAAAATTATTTCGGTTTGAGGACCCGGAAAATCAACAAAAACAAAGCTTCCATCAGAGGTGGAAAATGGTTTGATTTGTTGAAGGGAGTTTTTGACCGGCAATTCGGCGAAAATTTTATCTATCTGAGACAGTAAATCTGTTTCTTCAATATCACCTACAACAGATATTATCAGATTATCCTGCGCAAAAAGTTGCCGATGTGCTTTGCGCAACATACCCTGAGTTACTTTTTGGGTAAATTCCGGCGTGCCGCGCACGGCATTACCATAAGCATGTCCGGCTAAGGTATTTTGCCACCATGTCTCAGAAGCAATAGTGCCACTGTCTGAGGCACTCCTGCGATGCCCGGCCATCAACGCTTGGCGCATTCTTTCAAGCGGTGTATCAGCAAAGCGCGGTTTGTTTACGGCAAGGGCTAGCAGAGAGAAGGCTTCATCTTTATGTTTTGATAAAGTACTCAGAGAACCGCTAAAACTATCTTTCTCGGCAGAAAATGAGAGCTTAATGCCATAATCTTCTTTTCGGGTCTGGAAGGTCGTGGCGTCTAGGTCGCCTGCACCTTCATCAAGCATGGTCGATAAAAAACGGATGAGTCCGGGATCAAAATTTGCAGCACCGCCGCGCCACAAAAATCTCATTTGGATAATGGGCAGGTTTGTGTCTTTTACAAACCACAGCTTTATTCCTTTTGGGCTGGTGAGTTGCCGTATTTCGAGTGCTTCGGCGGATGATGAAAAAGGCCCTACAGAAAAAGCTATTAGAAAAAAGAATCCAACAATCAAGTTTATGGTGTGGTGCTTCATGATGTTGGCGCCTCTGCTTTTTCAGAGCCTGATTTTATTTTATTTGGAGCGTCTAAAGGTGGTGTTAGCAAACCAGTTATGCTTTGGCTTGCATCAAGGTATAAATTTGCGGCTTTCAGGATATCCGCAGCGGAAACAGCTTCAATATCTTGTGTCCACCTCCCCACATCTTCAATTGTCAGGCC
Organism: Rhodobiaceae bacterium UBA6963; assembly: GCA_002450335.1. GTDB lineage: Bacteria > Pseudomonadota > Alphaproteobacteria > RS24 > RS24 > Micropelagius. Next base: position 26,508 of record DJZB01000015.1, on the reverse strand, counting down.
AATAGACATTAAAGAACCATATATCCGCGCCTGGGCAAATTGACTGTCCTGTGCATAAAGTGTGTCGGCAAGAGTTTTGGTCTTGGCGCGTTCAAGCTCCTGAAGTGTTACCTGTTCGGTTTTAAGTTTTTTGATTTCCTCATCTAATAGCGCAATATTGCTGTCTATGTGTGTTGTGTCGCTGGGCGATATATATACCACGGCCTCCCCATGAGCCCGGCGCATCGTATCTGCCCAACCCCCGACGCCCACAGCAATTTTTTCATTAACAATAAGCGACTGATATAACCGCCCTGTCGTACCTGATGACAAAATTTCTATCAGCAATTCAAGAGCCGCAAAGGATTTGGCATTGTCCCTATTCCAGACAGGCAGTCGGTATATGCGTTGCATGACCGGTTGGCGGGTACGAACATCTTGCATATAAATTGTTTCAGGCGCAGATAAATTATCGGCTTTTATAAGTTGATTTTTCGGCTTATTTGCAGGAGGGATTGCGCCATAATAACGTGCTGCGAGTTTTTTAACCTCCGGCATATCTGCATCGCCTGCAACAACTAGAATCGCATTATCCGGCGCGTAAAAGCGTTTGTAAAAATCTTTTGCGTCTTCCACGTTTAACTTTTCAATTTCGTGACGCCAGCCGATAATCGGACGGGCATAGGGACTCGGCTTATGCAAGACATGACGCAATTTTTCCCCCAGCAGAGCCAGAGGGCTAGAGTCGGTGCGGGATGCGCGTTCTTCCAGCACAACATCTTGTTCAGATAAGGCTTCTGCCTCGACAAATACAAGATTTGTCATGCGGTCGGCTTCCAGTTTCATGACTTCCCCCAACCTGTCTGATGAAATGCGCTGGAAATAGGCCGTATAGTCATGAGACGTAAAGGCGTTTTCACTCCCCCCCATCATAGCGATTTTCTCAGAAAATTCTCCAGAGGCGAGGGTGTTTGTGCCTTTGAACATCAAATGTTCGAAATAATGCGCGATACCTGATTTCCCATCTGGGTCATCAGTGGCACCGGCTTTATACCAGACCATATGTGTAATGACCGGCGCCCTCTTGTCGGTGATAACAACAATCTCCAAGCCGTTTGGAAGGGTGTCGGTTTTAATATTTTGCGGGTTATCCCTTGACTGCGAACAAGCTGAAAGAGCGATGCTCATTATCATAAGCAGGATATAAAAGGGGCGTCCAGAAAACCGGAAAGACAACCGGAGAAGCATCACGAAACCCAGCCTATTCTCCGGTCGTATTTAAAATAAGGTTTTCCGTTATAGTCTTATCTTTGCTGATAACGGTGTTGCCGTCACTTTGGATTTTTGAGCGGACATTATTTTGGCTTGGATTGGAACCTACGCGGTCAAGAATTTCTTTCTCACCATCTGAGGCGATTTCTGAAATATCAACTTCTCGACCTGTCAATATTTGTTCAGCCTCAACTCGCGTGCTGGCACGGGCAATTTTACTGCCGGCTTGATTTGGTGGCTTCAAAGAATAGTCAGGTGGAATAATCAGCGGTTGTTTTTTCAAAATGGCGAATTCATCCGGTGGGTTTTTTTTGTAGGAGAAAGCATCTGAAAGACCGCTGCCACAAGCAGAGACTGTCAGAGTCAAACACAAAAGACCGAGGATATTTTTGCCGCGGTTCATTTTCAAATTTGTCATGCTCAATTTCCTTGTTACCTTGTTAAGCAATTCCATATCAGGTAATGGCACATTAAACACCATTATAATATTTAATTATTCTGGAGATTAAACTCCATCAGGAGTTTTGCCAGACAGGAGAAAACTGTCCAGTAAAATCGTTATTACACCTAAACTAATCCAAACATCGGCAAGATTAAAGACATACCAATAATAGTTTTCATAATGAAAACTTATGAAGTCAATAACTCCCCCATAAATAACGCGATCTATAATATTACCAATCGCACCGCCAATAATAAGACAATAACCGAGTCGTTCCCATTTTCCTGTTGAGCGCGCCATTTGCACAAGCAGAAATAGGGTTATGAGGAGGCCAAGGACAGATAGGATGATGCGCCCAACCATCCCAGAACTGTCAAAAAGCCCATAGCTTATGCCGGTATTCCAGATGAGTATAAAATCAAGGATTGGCAGAACTTGAACCCGTTCCGTTTCTGAGATTTGTATCAAAACAATATGCTTGCTCACTTGGTCGAGGAAAAGGAGAGCCAAACAAATTATGAGCCCTTTTCTGGCAGGCCCCTGCTTCAAGAGAGACTTAAATGAGGTGAGGGTGCCCATGAAGCTATCCGCTTTGATTGTCAAAAGCTGACACAGCCTCGGCATCGCGGGGGCTTAAATCTGGATAGGTTTCAATGCTGCCGACATCCGGTAAGATTTTCCAGCTCCGGCGACATTTTTGTCCAACCGCTAAAGCCGGGGTTACGCCGACTTCTTTGACATCATCTAGCGTGAAGGCTTCTGTGGGTGGTGCTTCATTGCGGATATCAATCTGCGATGTGATGCAAATATCGGCCATGTTCAAGTCTTGCGTTTTATCAAACCAGTCAGCCTTGGCGATGTAAACAACAGGTGCGGCTTCAAGACTGGAGCCAATACGTTTTTCCTGGCGTTCAATTTCCAATGCGCCGGTAACAACGCGGCGAATTTTGCGAATGACGTCCCATTTTTCTGCCAGATTATCATTTTTATAATCTGAGGGAATGTCAGGGAATTGTTGCTCATGAATGGAACCGCGGGTTTCACCAAAGCGGCTTTGCCAAACTTCTTCAGTTGTGAAACACAAAACCGGTGCCAGCCAACTTGTCAGGCAGTCAAAAGTTATATCCATAATGGTGCGGCAACCGCGTCGTTCAGGGCTATCGTTGGGGTCGCAATATAGCGCATCCTTACGGATGTCGAAATAAAATGCCGAAAGTTCGACTGTCATAAAGTTAAACAGTGTTTGATATACACGCCTGAAGTCAAAACCCTCATATCCGGCGCGAACCTCGTCACTGACCTCGCTGAGGCGGTGCAGCATATAACGTTCAAGCTCCGGAAGTTCTTGCAGGTCACTTTTTTCTGAGTCACTGAAACCTGACAGGTTACCGAGCAGAAAGCGGAAGCAGTTCCGCATTTTGCGATAAGCATCTGTATTGGCTTTGATGATTTCCGGTCCTATGCGTTGATCTTCACTGTAGTCACAACTTGTAGTCCAGAGCCGGATAATCTCGGCTCCCGACTGGTCAATGACTTTAAGAGGGTCGACAGCATTGCCCGAAGATTTGGACATTTTGCGACCTTTTTCATCCATGGTGAAGCCGTGGGTAACTACATTTTTATAGGGGGCGACACCGCGTGTCGCGCAGGACTCGAGCAGTGAGGAATGAAACCAGCCACGATGCTGGTCAGAGCCTTCCAAATAGACGTCAGCAGGCCAGTGAAGGTTGTCGCGCTCTTCCAGCACAAAGGCGTGTGTTGTGCCGCTATCAAACCAGACATCGAGAATATCTGTCACTTGCTCATAATCAGATGCTTGATAGGCGTCACCCAGAAAAACCTGCGGGTCGGTATTGAACCATGCATCTGCACCTTGGGTTTTCACCCCGTCGACAATGCGTTGATTGACGGCTTCATCACGTAAAATCTCCCCCGATTGGCGGTGCATAAAGACCGTTAGCGGCACACCCCAAGCGCGTTGACGAGACAGCACCCAGTCGGGGCGGTTTTCTATCATGGCATGAATTCTGTTACGCCCGGCTTTTGGGAACCAGTTGACCTCATCAATGGCTTTCAGGGCTTTATCTCGCAGATTATTGTGCTCCATAGACACGAACCATTGTGGTGTGTTTCTGAAAATTAACGGGGCTTTAGACCGCCAGCTATGGGGATATTGGTGACGTAATTTGCCCTTGGCAAAAAGCGCGTTGGCCTCAATCAGTGCCGTAATAACAGCGCCATTGGCATCGCCGTTTTTGCCATTTTCATCCAGCACTCTTTTACCGGCGAAAATCGGCACATGGTCAAAATAGACACCTGCCTCGTCAACTGTAAAAGGGACTTCTATTCTGTGTTTTAAACCAAGTTCAAAGTCGTCCTGACCATGCCCGGGGGCAATATGGACCAGTCCTGTCCCTGTTTCGGCAGTCACAAAATCTCCGGCCAATATCGGCACGTCAAAGTCATAGCCCTGTCCGGCAAACGGATGGGCGCAAATCAGGCCTTCCGGTTCAACATCACTTAGGCGTTGGTAATCAGTTATATCTGCAGCACTCATGGCGCGCTCGGCTAGGTCATCACACAGAATGAGTTTTTCATCCCCGACCTGATACAAGCCGTAATTGAGGGATTTGGCGCAGGCCATCGCTCGATTGCCGGGTATGGTCCAGGGTGTTGTCGTCCAGATAACAGCCGAAACCCCTTCTGTTAATGCGGGGTCGGCGGCTTGTTTGACAGGAAACTTAACAAAAATTGTCGGGGAGACATGCTCCTCATATTCAACCTCGGCCTCGGCGAGTGCGGTTTTCTCAACCACTGACCACATGACAGGTTTTGAACCACGATAAAGCGCCCCATTCATCACGAATTTTTGGAATTCCTGAACAATGACGGCCTCAGCATCAAAAGCCATGGTCGTATAGGGTTTGTCCCAATCGCCGATTATACCGAGGCGTTGAAATTGCTCCGATTGTATCGCGACCCATTTTTCAGCAAAGCTCCGGCATTCGGCACGGAATTCAGTGGCCGGGACTTCATCCTTGTTCAGTCCCTTGGCGCGATATTGTTCTTCAATTTTCCATTCAATCGGTAGCCCATGGCAATCCCAGCCCGGTACATAGACGGCGTTTTTGCCTGTCATCTGGCGGGAGCGAACAATAATGTCCTTGAGTATTTTATTCAGCGCATGTCCGATATGAATATCGCCATTGGCATAAGGTGGCCCGTCATGCAGCACGAATTTTTCTTTATCTTTGGCGGCATCCCGCAACCGGTCATAGAGTCCGATTTTTTCCCAATAAGCCAAAATTTCCGGCTCACGTTTCGGTAGACCGGCTTTCATAGGAAAGTCGGTTTGGGGAAGTTTCAGTGTTTCCTTATAATCTCTTAGATCTTCATCCATGCGGGGTTTTACCAATGCGGTTAGAGGCTTGCAAGCACTTCACGGGCTGATTGAACATCCCGTGCGATTTGTGCCTTAAGTGCGTCGAGGTTGTCAAATTGCTGTTCGGGGCGGATAAAGTCAACCAGTCCAACGCTTAATGTGTCGCCATAAATATCGCCGTCAAAATCAAAAATAAAAACTTCAAGACGCGGTACTTCGGTTTCAAAACTTGGGCGAATGCCAAGATTAGCAACACCGGTGAATTTTTGTCCTGCAAAGGTGCCGTTAAGCATCTCAATGGTGACGGCATATACACCGAATAGAGGCAGGTGATAATCTTCAAGGGACAGATTTGCTGTGGGAAAATCAATGGTGCGACCCCTCTGGTCGCCTTGTTGAACATCGGCTTCTAAGCGCCAGTAGTCGCCAAGAAGGTTGGAGGCTTGTGAGATTTCTCCGCGGGTCAAGCATTCCCTTATTGCGGTGGATGAATAGGGTCTTTCTCCGGCATTGTCGGGAGACACGGCTGCGATGAATAGCACATCAAAGCCATTTTTTTCACCGGCAGTTTTTAACATGTCCGGGGTGCCGGCACGATTTTTGCCGAAATGAAAATCATGACCGATGCAGATGGCGCGTGCATCAAAACTTTCAATAATGATTTTTTGTATGAAATCTTCTGCCGACATTTCCGCCATATTCTTGTCAAATGTTAAAGCCACCGTATTGGTTGCGCCATATTGTTCGAGCAGACGTGCGCGGGTCTCAAGTCGTGTCAGCCTCAAAGATGGAGCATGAGGAGCAAAATACTGTCTGGGATGTGGATCAAACACCAGAACAGTGACTTCTGTCGCTGTCTCACCCTCAATTTTTTGGGCTTTATCAAGGGCGCGCGAAAGCACGGCTTGATGACCCTTATGAACGCCATCAAAATTGCCGATTACCAATACGCCGCCTTTGGCAGTCTCAGGTAGTTGTGAAAGGTCGCGAAACAATCCCATAAGTCACCATATCAGATGTTTCATAAAATAATGCGCATATGAGTCATAGTCACGCAGAATGGCAGCTACATCTTCAGGGGTTTGCGATGCTTGTGTCAGTGTTTCGCTCAATCCGCCTGTTATAAAAAGCACATCCAAATTAGCTGCATTGGCGCCGGGTATATCGGTTTTAAAACCGTCACCAATAGCCAAAATACGCGGTTTTTCCATATTGGTCATTTTTTGAAGTCGGGAGAAACCCGTATCATAAATAGGTAAATGCGGTTTGCCGAGCCAGATAACGTCGCCGCCATTATTTTCGTAAATTTCCGCCAGTGCACCGGCACAGTAAATCACTTGCTCACCAATCTGAACAATGCGATCCGGATTGGCGCATATTAAAGGTAGATTGTGTTTATGCCAGAGAGCAATCTCGTCGGCATAATCGTCCAGCGTTTCTTCCATGTCATTGCTCATCCCCGTGAGCAAAATGAAATCCGCGTCTTCAGCGGGAGCAAATTCAATATCAATGCCGTTCAGTACATCAACGTCTTTCGTTGCGCCGACAAAATAACAAACCTGTCCCTCAGCACCGCGTTGTGAAAGTATCTCGCGCGCCGCATCACCTGATGACAGAATGCCATCATAGGCTTCGCGTGAGCAATCCATTCGGTCTAGGCGACGTTGAACGGCTTCTGCAGGTCTTGGGGCATTAGTAAGTAACAGAACAGGGCCTACATTTTCCCGCCAAGCTTGCAAAGCTTCGCCAACGCCGGGAAATAAATTATAGCCGTTATGGATGACGCCCCATACATCACAAAGCAGAGCATCATAATCAGAGGCTACAGCCTGTAAGCTCTCAATTTTTTTGGGAAGTGATTTTTCTGCAGACATGGCAGGAAACTGCCCCAATCAAGTCGTCAGTTCAAGATGAAAATTGCAGATTTTTTAAAAGCTGATACCTTACGGACAGATTTATTCATACGGATTTATGAGAGGGGCCAAGACGTGGAATTATTTGATCTATCCGGCAAAACAGCCATTATTACCGGATCATCCAGAGGTATCGGAGAAGCGATTGCTGTTCGGATGGCTGAGCATGGCGCGAATGTTGTTATCTCCAGTCGTAAAGCGGATGCTTGTGATACTGTCACCGAGGCAATTAATAATAAGTATCCGGGACGTGCCAAAACCATAGCCGCACATATTGGCGATAAAGACGCCTTACAGAATTTGGTAGATGAAACCGAAAAAGCATTCGGCCAAGTGGATATTCTTGTGTGTAATGCTGCGGTGAATCCCTATTTTGGTCCGTCTGCAGAGTGTCCGGATGATGCTTTTGACCGCGTGATGGAATGTAATGTGAAATCCAATCACTGGCTGATGAACATGGTTATTCCCGGCATGAAGGAACGCAAGGACGGCGCGATTATTGTTATTTCCTCAATCGCCGGTCAAATGGGTCAGCCAGCGCTTGGCGTTTATGGCCTGTCAAAGGCGGCAGACTCTGCGCTGGCGCGTAATATGGCAGTTGAACATGGCATGGATAATATTCGTACCAATGCTATCGCGCCGGGGCTTATTAAAACTTATTTTGCTAAAGCACTTTGGGATAACCCCGAAATTCTGGAAGTTGCAACATCCACAACACCAATGAAACGCATTGGCTCGCCGGATGAAATCGCCGGTGCGGCGGTATTTTTGGCCTCACCTGCCGGTTCATATGTCAATGGACAGACCCTGACGATAGATGGCGGTCAGGTCATTAACGGATTTTAGATAAAAAAAGGGCCGCATGTAGCGGCCCTTTTAAAAGTCTTTAAGCGGCCAGCTTACATCATGCCGCCCATACCACCCATGCCACCCATATCAGGCATTGCAGGGGCTGCGCCTTTTGGCTCAGGCTTGTCAGCGACCATGGCTTCTGTCGTGATAAGAAGACCGGCAACGGATGCGGCATCTCTCAGAGCAGTAGAGACCACTTTGGTCGGGTCGATGATACCGGCAGCGACCAGATCGATATAAACTTCGTTCTGGGCGTCAAAGCCGAGCTTACCTTTGGACTCGAGAACTTTACCGACTACGATAGAGCCTTCAACACCGGCATTTTCAGAAATCTGACGGATAGGGGCTTCCAGAGCACGGCGGACAATATTAATGCCTGCCTGAATGTCGGAATTCTCATCTTCAAGTTTGTCGATTTGCATAGCTGCAAGAAGCAGAGCTGTACCGCCACCCGGGACAATGCCGCTTTCAACCGCTGCACGGGTTGCGTTTAATGCGTCATCAACACGGTCTTTGCGTTCTTTCACTTCAACTTCGGTTGAACCGCCGACTTTAATCACGGCAACACCGCCGGCCAGTTTGGCAAGACGTTCTTGAAGCTTTTCGCGGTCATAGTCGGAGCTTGTGGCTTCGATTTGTGACCGGATTTGAGCAACACGACCCTCAATGTCTTTTTTCTTGCCGCTACCATCGACGATTGTTGTTTCGTCTTTGGTGATAGAGACACGCTTGGATGTGCCGAGCATATCCAAGGTAACATTTTCGAGTTTAATGCCGAGGTCTTCAGAAATAACCTGACCGCCTGTCAGAATGGCGATGTCTTCAAGCATGGCTTTACGACGATCACCAAAACCCGGGGCCTTCACTGCAGCAATCTTTAGACCACCGCGGAGCTTGTTAACCACAAGTGTTGCAAGAGCTTCACCTTCAATGTCTTCCGCAATAATCAGAAGTGGGCGTGATGATTGCACGACGCTTTCGAGAATTGGGAGCATTGGCTGAAGGTTTGTAAGTTTTGACTCATGCAACAAGATAAGCGGGTCATCCAGTTCGGTAGTCATTTTGTCAGCATTTGTGATGAAGTAAGGAGACAGGTAACCGCGGTCAAACTGCATGCCTTCAACAACATCCAACTCGCTGTCGAGGCCTTTGGCTTCTTCAACTGTGATAACGCCTTCATTGCCGACCTTTTGCATGGCTTCGGCAATCATGTCACCGATGGAAACCTCACCATTGGCAGAAATAGTGCCAACCTGTGCGATCTCTTCATTACTTTTAACTTTCTTGGAACGTTTTTCCAAATCGCCAAGAGCAACTTTGACAGCTTTGTCAATACCGCGCTTGAGATCCATTGGGTTCATTCCGGCGGCAACTGATTTAGCGCCTTCGCGGACGATTGCCTGAGTGAGCACGGTTGCGGTTGTTGTGCCGTCACCGGCTTCATCATTGGTGCGTGAAGCAACTTCACGAACCATTTGTGCGCCCATGTTTTCGAACTTATCTTCAAGTTCAATTTCTTTTGCGACGGATACACCGTCTTTCGTTGTGCGTGGTGCGCCAAATGACTTATCCAAAACAACGTTACGTCCTTTTGGGCCAAGTGTGACCTTGACGGCATCGGCGAGAATATCTACGCCTGCAATCATTTTTTCGCGGGCTTCAGAACCAAATTTGACTTCTTTTGCCATTGTGAGTTTCTCCGTTTGTATAGTGTTTTTTAAAACAGGGTTTTTAAACTGTTCAGTCGATAATGCCGAGGATGTCGGACTCTTTCATAATCAGAAGTTCTTCACCATCAATAGTGACTTCATTTCCTGACCATTTCCCAAAAAGAACTTTATCTTTGGGCTTCACATCAAGCGGTGTAATTTTACCGTCTTCGGTTCTGATACCAGTACCGACAGCGACAATGACGCCTTGTGATGGTTTTTCTTGCGCGGAATCGGGGATGATAATCCCGCCCGCAGTTTTGGAATCCTCGTCCATACGACGGACCAATACGCGATCATGCATTGGGCGAAATGCCATTTTTCTTCCTCCTCATCTTGGAATAAGCTTATATTTCTCTTGTCTTGACCCGCCTCGTAAAAGTCGGGTCGCTGAAACAAGTCAGAGATAAGAGCCTGCCTCGGGAGTTTCAAGAGGTAAAAATAAAAAAACTGCATTTAATTTTATATTTCACTTTTTGAAATCCATTAATTTTGCTGATATTAACCCCATTGTTTGATATCCGCTTATGCGGCACTGGGTAGATTAGTGGTTTTCAGTCATTGAGGGGCCAAACCTATCTGCCGATTCAATGGTGCGCCCTGAAACACCATCAAGCCGGAGTCTTTAAATAAAATTGAAGATTCCGGTTTTATTTTGGCATCAAATGGATTGTTAAACCAACCGTCCCAATAAGTGCTCCAGCATTTCACAGCGCTGAAAATACAGAAAATCCGGTTTTGACACTTCCCCAATCGCAAAAAGCTGATTGCCTATCATATCATTCATAAATGCCGCCTGTTGGTTGGCAGGCAATATAAAAGTGTAGGACGATCCGCCTTGCTCGGTTGACCCCACAATCATATCAACCAGTTTAGCGTCATATTTTTCTTTGAGTTCCCTAATTTCTTTCTGGGGCTTTAAGATTGGAGAAGCCATGCCCGGTGAAGATCTGAGGCAGACTTTAATTTGTTTTTTGGCAATCTGGTAAGCCTCCAGGCGTGTCAGTATGAATTTTGCCGCCGCGCGTGCCTTATCTGACCAGTCTGCCTTCAAGGATGCTGCCAGTTGAGCTTCACTTTTTAGTATGACTCCATCTTCAGGAATACGCAGGTTATTTGCCGCCAGAGTTGCGCCAGTTGAGGTTATGTCGACAATCGCCTCTGCCGCACCAGAGCCGGGTGCACCTTCGGTTGCGCCAAAACTTTGCACAAGTTCGCAGTCATCGGCGCCGTGCCGCGCAAAGAAATCTGTTGTGAGGTGCGTGTATTTAGTTGCCACACGCAAGCGTCGCCCGTGTCTGGCTCTAAATTCGGCGGCGACATCGGCAAGGTCGTTCATGGTCGTGACATCAACCCATCCATCAGGTATTGCAACTACGACATCGGCTTGCCCGAAGCCAAGCGGACTGACCAGATGAATCGCACTGTTGAAATCGGCGATTTCCTCGCGCAGTAAATCTTCGCCCGTTATGCCCATATGCGCCGAACCTTCCGCCAGCCGCGCGGCGATGTCTCCGGCTGACACATATTCTACCCTCACACTATTAATGCCAGCCATTTCCCCCCGGTAGCCACGGGCGCCGTCGCGTATTAGGGTCAGGCCCGCTTTAGAAAAAATCTCAGCAGACTTTTCCTCTAGGCGGCCTTTGGACGGCACGGCAAGGATAAAAGTTTTGAGGTCTTGGGACTCATCTTTTAAATCAACAGGCAAATCTACAGGCAAATCAATTGGCATTATAGTGTCTCCTGCAGTCGTTCAAGCGCGATGGCTCCGCCAATGGCAGGAATGGGACTTTCTGCGCCGAGACTGTGCAGTAAATCATCATATCGCCCACCTGAAGCAATGACCCGCTTTTCCTGCAATGCAGGCACATGAATTTCAAAAAACAAGCCTGTATAATAAGCCATTTTCTGCCCCAGATTAGGGGCGTAGACGAGTTGATCCTCACGGCAGCCCATCTTCAGCGCCGGCTCAATAAGAGAACGTGCAAAATCAGGCAGATTTGAGTTGCCCCCTGATTGTTTTGTTAATGATTGTTTCTCTAAATCGGCGCGCATACGATGTAATTCTCTCAAATCAGACGCGGTGTTCTGACTTTCTTGTTGCTTGCGGTCCAGACGCGCGAGGATTTCAGCACCTGAGCGCCCGATAATATTATCCGTTGCCTCAAAATTCATGCGTAGCGGGTTTGGCGGGGGGGGCGGATTTTGTGAGAGCGTCGTAAGCGTTTGTTGAATGTCTTCCAAGCTGTCGCTTTGCATCAATCGCCTTTTCAACTGGTTTTTAAAGGCATCGGAAAAGGCATAATCATCAACCCTATCTGCCAGATAGGACATATCATTAAAGACGATTTGAAACCCGCTGACGCCGCCGGCAATTATGGTTTTTAATATTTGTTCAAAAACTTCAGCTTCATTTGCTTGCTTTTGAGGCGTGCCGTCTGTCGCTTCACCGATAATCTCGATACCGAGCTGGGTGAATTCTTCGGGTTTGCCGCTGCCGCGAGGTTGATAGCGGAATGCTGTCCCCTGATAGCAATACCGGTTTTCGCCATCCTTGCCGCGCCTTAAGTGTTCCAGAGCCGTTGGGATGGTTAAATCCGGTCGCAGGCATAATGGGTCGCCTGCCGGGTCGGTAAATGTAAACAGACGACGTTGCATTTCCGGCCCCATCCTATCGACAAAGGGTGAGGAAGGCTGGAGTATGGAAAGTGTGACAGGTTCATAACCGTCATCAATAAAGTTTTCCAAAAACCCCATAGCCCCAGCGTTGTGAGTGCTGCTTTCTTGAGCTCCGGTTCGTAACTGATGTAATGGAGTGTGCATTGGTTGCGCGGTTTCAAGAGATTGAAGACCGCCGAAAACAGCCTCAGCAACATCAAGCCCCCTTTGAGTGCAAGCCTGAGATAGTTTGTAATAGGCACGGGCGGGGAAGCCTAGGCGGCGATAATTCGATACAGCAGATGCGCCGACATTGAGCAAGCGCGCGACGGCCTGCGTCCCTCCTAGGGCATCAATTACATCATTTGCTGTGGTTAATCGGGTCATGGTGTTTTTATGTCAGAAATTCATCAATAAATCAAGAAAAATGAATTTATTTACAATATACATGAAAAATGAACTTCATAAATATAAAATTACCCAAATTATTTGCATTTTTTAGCCATAATATTCACATAATATGAATATTATATCAATAATAGAAAAGGCTAAGAGAGTATTTCTTTGATTTTCTGAGCCAGGTCCGTGCGGGAAACTTGTGTTTGCGCATGCTCAGAGGCGCGCCACTCTTCATTATCTTTAATGTTTTGGGCATTTTGTTGCCCCAATTGAAGGTCTTTCAGGGTTACAATACCGGCGGCTAGCTCATCCTCACCCTCTATGACCACAAGGCGGGCATTGCGGTTATCTGCATAACGCATTTGTGCTTTCATTCCACTGTCACCCATATACATTTCAGCGCGTATGCCTGAATTTCTGAGGGTTTTAACCAACTCAGAAGTTTCCACCAAACGGGTTTTATCCATGACCAGCAAGACCACTAAATCCTGTGTGGTCTTGGTGTCAGCTTTGCCGAGTAGGGTGAGTGCGGCAGCCAGGCGACTGACGCCTATTGAAATACCTGTTGCCGGGATTTCAATGCCTTTAAAGCGTTTTACAAGATCATCATAGCGCCCGCCACCACCGACGGATCCAAAACGAGCGATTTCGCCGTTTTCGTCTTCAGTTTCGATATTCAGCTCAATTTCGAAAACCGGACCGGTATAATAACCGAGGCCACGTACAACCGACGGATTAAAGCAGATGCTGTCACTGTCATCTTTCATTAAGGCGTCCATAAGGGTGAGTTCTTCCAGTCCGGCAACGCCGATTTCAGAATCGCCGATAATTTCTGCGAGAGCTTTGAGGGTGTCCGCGCGCGAATCCCGACCGGCTTGCACAAAATCCGTCAACTTTGAAATGGATGCTTTATCCAGTCCCGCGCCTTTTGTGTAATCCCCACTTTCATCTTTTCGCCCGTCGCCGAGTAAATCAGCGACACCGCCAATGCCAAGCCTGTCGAGTTTGTCGAGGGCGCGAAGTATGGTCAGGCGACGCATATCATAGTCTTCAGCCTGCGCGTCCAGACCGACCTGCGCCAGAATAGCATCAAGTATTTTGCGGTTATTAATGTTTACAGAAAACTGATTGTCAGATAAGCCGAGCGTTTTCATGCAGTCGGCTGCCATTAGGCACATTTCGGCATCTGCTTGACTGCCCCCTGCACCAACGGTGTCGGCGTCTATTTGCAGAAATTGTCTGAACCTGCCGGGCCCGGGTTTTTCATTTCTGAAAACCGATCCCCATTGATAGCGGCGGAAAGGTTTGGGTAGGCGGTCATAATGCTCAGCAACAAACCGCGCCAGAGGGGCTGTCAAATCATAGCGCATGCTTAGCCATTGTCCGTCATCATCTTCAAAGGAAAATACGCCTTCATTGGGGCGGTCATCATCCGGAAGAAATTTGCCCAATGCATCGGCGTACTCAAAGGCCGATGTGTCCAATGCATCAAAGCCATAGCTTTCATAAACGCCTGAAATTTTTTCAAGCATTAGCTTCTGAAAAGCCAATTCAGGTCCTTGCATATCGCGTAAACCGCGAGGAATACGGGCTTTGGGTTTGAATATTTTCTGTTTTTTGGCCATGGCTTAAACTCCAACTCGTTTCCTATAGGATTGTTCAGGCACGAGCAAGTCATCTGAATCAGAATTCACCAGCTTAAAAATCACCCCTTTAAAAGTCAAAAGGTGATAAGCCGCGAATATTATCATCCACCCGCAGGCTTCGCATCAAAGGCGGGGTTGCGCGCTGGTGACAATCCAATCTTTCGCAAAGTCGACAATTCACCCCAATGGGCATGTCACTCTTGGTTTCTTCAAGATTATACTGATGTGAATAAACCAGCTTGCCGGCATGAGAAATCTCACAACCAAGCCCGATAGCAAATTGATTGTCCTGCTTGTCAAAGGCAGAGCGGTTTCGGCTTACTGTGCGGCTGACAGAGAAATAACGAGTGCCATCCTCCATACAGATGATTTGTGTCATGACTTTGCCGGGCTGTCTGAAGCTGTCATGAATATTCCAGCGTGGGCAGGTGCCGCCAAATCGCGAAAAGTGAAAGCCGCCCGCGGCAAAACGCTTAGAGACGTTTCCTGCATTGTCGATACGTATAAGAAAAAACGGCACACCCTTCGCGCCCGGGCGTTGCAGGGTTGTCAGACGATGGCATACTTGCTCAAAGCTGGTGCCAAAGCGTCGGCTGAGAAGTGTGATGTCATATCCATTATCTTCTGCAGTTTGTAGAAAAATACCATAAGGCATCAAAATAGCTGCGGCGGCATAATTTATTAAAGCCAGTCGCGCGAGACGTTGAGCTTCCGGGTTTTCCAGTTTGGAACCGTTGATAATTTCCTCAACAGCTTTGCTGTGTTCAAAATAGGCGAGCTGATAAGCAATCTGGAAGGCTCGGCTGGATTGATTGAGTAATTCCGACAGGAACAAGGTCTGGCGATGACGGTCGTAACGTCTTAAATCATCTCCCATCAAATCAACCGGTCCAATGCGTGTTGATACGCCGTGAGTTTCTTGGAGATAATGTCTGAGCGCAAGAAAGGGGTCGTCATCAACCAGACCCGCTTTCATGTAGAGTTCCTCGGCATAATCATCGAGTTCAGGAAAGTGATTGGAGCGCTGGTTGATAAAGTCTCGGACTTCTTCAAATGACATTAATGCGCTGGTGGTTTCACCATGGGTGTTGTCTGCCAGACGCTCGGCCAGCATGGAGGATGTTGTGCTGGCATCGCGATAGGTTTGGAATAGACGAGCAATCGCATCTACTGCATTTGGGCTGGCGGCAGAAATATCGCGTATTTCTTGATCCGCAACGGGTGTGTCATGGAACATCGGATCAGCAAAAATCTCGCGTAATTGGGTGTAAGCTCGGGCTTCCTCGTCGCCTGCGAGACCGCGGGGGTCTATGTCGAAAACATCAACCATTTTGATAAGAATTTGTGCTGAAACAGGACGCTGGTCGCGTTCAATCAAATTAAGATAACTTGTTGAGATTCCGAGTGAATCTGCCATGACGGCTTGTGTGAGCCCCAGGTCACGACGTAGCCTGCGAATGCGCATGCCGGCAAACAGTTTTCTATCCTGATTTGTGCCTCTAAGCTCGTTCATAAGTTTACAATATTTACATTATTTACAAAAATCAACAAAAAGCTTGTAAATAAATTTACCTTATTATTATCAATAGCTTAACATATCACTTGAGTGTTAATGTAAATGATGTAAATAGAACTCAGAACTTATTTGTGGAAACGTTTATCGGGGATTTTCTTCCTCCACATATCGGCAATTCCAGCGTCATTTAATTTTTCGTTTTCAGTTGCCATTTAATTCAGGTCTGCCGGAAAACTTAGCCCCGATCGGCAGACGCAGACAATATGAGAGGCAAATCATGTCAAACTATCTTGAGCAGGTTCAATCTTTAACAGCCGCCAAAACATCCAACGGTGTTGCTTGGGGCGGAATTAACCCTGAATATGCTGTCCGCATGCGTCTTCAAAACAGGTTTCTGACCGGTCTGGACATTGCGCGCTATACAGCTTCTATCATGCGCGCTGACATGGAAAACTATGATGGCGACACCTCGAAATACACACAGTCTCTCGGGTGCTGGCACGGCTTTACCGCCCAGCAAATGATGATGGCGATTAAACGCCACAAGCATACCACCAACCGAAGCTATGTTTATCTGTCCGGTTGGATGGTCGCGGCTCTGCGTTCAGATTTTGGCCCGCTTCCGGATCAATCCATGCATGAAAAAACGGCTGTATCAGGCTTGATTGAAGAGATTTATACCTTTTTGAAGCAAGCAGATGCCAGAGAGTTGAGGCATTTGTTTGTTGAACTGGATGACGTCAAAGCCGCCGGTGGTGACGTTGATGCCGTGCTCAATAAGATTGATAACTTCCAGACCCACATCGTGCCGATTATTGCAGACATAGATGCTGGCTTTGGTAATGAAGAAGCAACTTATTTGCTGGCCAAGAAAATGATTGAAGCGGGTGCGTGCTGTATTCAGATTGAAAATCAAGTTTCTGATGCCAAACAATGTGGTCACCAAGACGGTAAAGTGACGGTGCCACATGAGGACTTCCTCGCCAAAATTAACGCCGTTCGCTATGCCTTTATAGAGTTAGGCGTTGATGATGGTGTCATCGTTGCGCGGACTGACTCACTTGGAGCCGGACTGACTCAAAAAATCCCTGTCTCCCAACAGCCGGGTGATTTGGCGAGCCAGTATAATGCATTTTTGGAAACTGAGCCGGTAACAGACGCGGCAACATTGGGTGAAGGCGATATTGTTTTCAAACATAATGATGACCTTGTGAAGCCGCATCGTTTGCCGAATGGCCTCTATGCCTTCCGCGACGGATCCGGTGAAGACAGGGTTGTGCTTGATTGTGTCACCAGTCTTCAAAACGGGGCGGATTTGCTTTGGATTGAAACCGAAAAGCCAAATCTCGACCAGATTGCCGGCATGGTCAATCGTGTTCGTGAGGTTATTCCGAATGCCAAGCTGGTTTATAACAACTCTCCAAGTTTTAACTGGACGTTGTCCTTCCGCGAGCAAGTCTATGCTGAGTGGTCAGCTGCAGGTAAAGACGTATCGGCCTATCCAGATCCGGTGGAGGTGCCGCGCGGTTTGATGAGCGTCGACTTTGATACGTCCGAACTGGCAGGTGAAGCAGACAAGCTCATTCAATCTTTCCAAGCGGATGCCGCTCGTGAGGCCGGTATATTTCACCATCTCATTACTCTGCCGACTTATCACGAAACAGCTCTTGGAACGGATATGCTTTCTGAAGGTTACTTCGGAGATTTGGGCATGCTGGCTTATGTTCGGGATATTCAGCGTCAGGAAATCCGTCGTGGTCAAGCATCCGTGAAGCACCAAGACCTTGCCGGTTCAAATATCGGGGATGACCATAAAGAATATTTCTCTGGTGATAATGCCCTACTGGCATCTGGCGAAGATAACACCATGAACCAGTTTTAATGGCTGGAACTTCTGAACCAACACCCGGAGAGTTAATTTGTACAGCCGACTTGTCAGATGCTTACTCTGACGAACTGGCTTACCTCGGGCTGGCGTTCAGAGATTTTGGGAAGCGCTTGGCTTTCAGCGGGCCGATTGTGACACTCGATACATTTGAGGATAATGGTGCGCTGAGGGAATTGCTGGAAAGTAAGGGTGAGGGGCAGGTGATTATTGTTGATGGCCACGGCTCCACCCGGTGCGCTTTACTGGGCGGCAATCTAGGCAAGCTTGCTGAAGCAAACGGTTGGGCCGGCATTGTAATAAACGGTTTCGTGAGAGATACGCTTGAACTGGCTGAGGCTAATGTCGGGATTAAAGCTTTGGGCACGCACCCAAAAAAGAGCATTAAACGTGGTGTGGGCAGTATAAATGTGCCTCTGCGTATTGATGGTATTAATATCTATCCCGGCGCATGGCTTTATGCCGACTCAGACGGCGTTATTATTGCCTCTCAAAAGCTTAAATAAAAACTACCAGTATCTAAATCAGCAGTCTTGAGGCAAACCAGAACATGCCGACGCCGCACATTGCGATACCAGCAAAGTCGGTAATTGCCCCACGCAGTTTTTCCGGAAAGCGTGTATGCATATACCGGAAAAAACCGAACCAAATAACGGCGACAATCAAAAGCTGACCGATTTCGACGCCAATATTAAACCCGATAAGGGCTGATAGCAGTCGATTATTCGGGAGACCTGCTTCAACCAAAACACCGGCAAACCCGAATCCATGTACGAGACCAAAAATCACAACCATAATAGGCAATGTCTGTCTCACGATGTTTAGGTTCTGAGAATAAAATCCGTAAGCGACTGCAAAGAGCATTAAGCCGGCCCATCCATTAATTGGCATAGGGGCTTCAAGCGTGATGGAATAGAGCCCCATGAAAAACAGCATCAGCGCAAATACTCCACCTGCCAACCACATTAGATTTCGCCGCGCCATAACGGCCTCGGCAGCAACGACCAAAATGGTAAATCCGATGAGCCCCTCAACAATGGCAGACTGAGTTGAGACAATCTTCATGGCACTCAGTCCCAGTGTAAGACTGTGACCGATGGTAAAGCCGGTCACCACCAGCACAACGTCTCTTAAGCGGTTGGTAAGAAGTAAAAGACCGAGCAGAAAAACTAAATGGTCAACGCCACTTAAAATATGGGTAATACCTATATGGCTATAACGGAAAAAGGTTTGAAGGAGCCCTATGTCCTCGGCGACCATGTTGCCGTCTGCCTCAAGACTCAGAACATCCTGTCTCCGGTCATAATTAAATAGATAGCCGCGATACTGTCCGGTTTCATTCTTGAATTGTGCGAAATGAATATGGGTTTCGGCATAATCTACAAAGCTTTCAATGCCGATAGTGACTGTATCGCTATCCTCGGTTTCTTCGGCAGGACACATGAAGTAATTTTCCATGCTGATAAAGCCGGGGCGCGCTTTACGTGGTGAAAAGCCGGAGGCAATGCAGTGGGCTTCAAGTTTTGATAATGTTATTGTGTTATCTAGATGTTGGCTCAATGTGCGCTCAAGCGATGGGGCATTGGGATTGACAGGGGGCAAAAGTGTTATCTGACGCGCGGCCACGGTGAAAATAACGGCAATACCTTTTTCAGTACTGCGCCATTTTGAGAAGGACTGACTTTTTTCATGTGCGCGGACACTTTCTACGCCAACACCACTTAAAATAAGTTCATGGCTTGCCAATAAAGCCGGTGTAAGTGCAACCATGATTGCAACGCCGAACAATTTTTGAGCACAAGCCTTCATAAGACTTTTGAGCATTAGCTTTCCAGTCTAAAAATCGGCTGGTTGAAGTTGAGAAGCGGTTTGATCAATATCGGCTCGCTCCCGAAGCCAATCAAGATAATCGCGGAGCGCTTTTTCTTCGACTTTTCTGAGATAGTCATTTTCGACCTGATCTCGGATATCGTCAAATTCCGGAACAACGCCTTTGCGCTGCTGAACTAAATATAAAAAATGCCACCCACTACCGACACGAAGTGCATTCGTAATTGCCCCTTCATTCAAAGAAATGACGGTTTGGGTCAGAGCCGGGCCTAAATAGGCTTGTAATTTGGCTGGTGGCAATAGGCTATTCGGAATTTCAGGAAAAATTTCATCACCAAGCCGCGCCGCGACAGTATCAAAATTTTCACCCTGCTGGAGGGCCATACGAATTTCTTGCAGTCGTTGTTCAGCATCATCACGCGCGCCTCTGACATAAATGCGTTTCACCCATATTTGTTTGCTCGGGGTAAAATAATCGAGGTTATTCAAAAAATGCGAGTTCAGAATGTCCTCTGTTATCTCGGTGTCACCATTTTCAGATATGATAAATTGTATCATCGCGTTGGTTAGTGATTTACGGACTGAGCTATCAATCCCAATAAGATTAATCTCATCAGCGCGTTGAATGAGCAATTCTTCTTCAATCAATAAATCCAGGATGCGTGTTCTGTCTGCATCTGTGATTGGGCCGCGCTTATCTTGCTCAAGCATAGACAAGGCTCTGAGGTAACCTGTTTCAGGTATGGGCGCTTCATTAACAAACGCGACGGCGGTGCCTTCATAGTCAGGTTTTGGGGTATCAAAAACTGTGCTGACCGCGACGACGAGACCTGCAAGTGCCATTAGCCCAAGCAGAAATGGCATATAGGGCAGGTTTTCAGAAGAAGGTTTTTCCATATCAGTCATTACTCAATATTTACATAAATTGGCGAAGACCATGCGCGTTCTTCGCTTGGGTCATCGCAGGGGTCATTTGGATCTTGACGGTAATCGCCATAGCAAAGGTTAACTTTTACACATTGCCCGGCTTCGTCATATTCACAACGTAACGGATCGGCGTTTATGACCTGTGTCGGGCTTTGAATGGCGCGGGCATAATAAGTTGTATCACGTCCGTCTTTGACAAAATCTTCATCAGTGAAGCTGAATTGGCAGCCTTCACTTGATGTATCGCATTGATGCACAAGCCACGGGTCTTCAATCAAATCGCCGACACTTTCATCGGGTGATATTTGGGGCTTAATCCGAATAATCTCAATGCGGGTGATTGGCAATCTCTCATCGGACGGGTTGTAACATTCGCCGCCACATAATTTCTGCACGCGTTCCGCACCCAGATTGTCAACAACATGGGTCGGGCATCCGGGGAGTTGATCAAAATCACCAACTGCCTTGACGCTGAATGTCGGGTTGGCATCTGTGCTGGTTGTGCCGCCCATGCGTATTGTTTCATTATTGGTTTTCATATCAAACCAGAGCAAAATTCGCGGGCCTGATGTGGCATATACCTGACGGTTTTCCATGGCATTAAAAACGGTTTTGCGGTCACGACTTGGCGTGTGGACCGCGGCAAGACCGCCTGTTGTCCAGTAGCTGCCCTGTCGTTCAACCTCCAGCATATTGAAGCTAAGGTCATCACGTCGGTCTTCAAGTGTCTCTAATACTGCTTCGGCATATTCTTCATTGGTCTGACGCATCATATCAATCAGATAATCGGACTCGATACGTGCCATTTCGGTTGTCCGCAATCTTTGGGCAGGCTTATAGCCGGTGCCGGGTCGGGCGCGGTGATTGTCACTGGCTGATATAAAGCCCCAGTTAAACCGGGTAGGATTTTCAGGGTCGTCAAAATTGGAAATCGCTAACCCATATTGGATGCTGGTGCCGGGGCGGTGATTGAAAGAAGGTCTGAAACAGTCAATGCATTGACCTGTATCAAGCCAATCGCTTGGTTCGCTGGCCCCGATAGATAAATGCCCGGCAGTAATCATATTGACGGCTGCAAAGCGGGCATATTCGGCGCGGTCCTCGCAAACATCCTGTGTCTCACCTGAAACCAGGCATCTTTCCATTAAAATTTCGCCGGCTCGATGACATAATGGTGTGAAATTTTCTGTGGGTTCAGGGCAAGCGAGCATGCCGTCTTCACCGGGAATAGCGTTTTTATAATCCCTATATTCCTCGGAATTTCCATGGCCGGACATAATTTCAATCAGCTTAAATTTATCCGGATACATAGCGGTTTTAAGTTGCTTGTCCCACGTGGTTAGGAATGGGGTATAAAAGCCCCAGCTTGAACCATGCGGAATAATCAAAGGGTCTAGATTTTGTTGCCCGAGGCGCTTGACCAAATCAGCGGGTGTTTCGGCAATTTCAAAGCAATCTTCCGGCAATTCGTTTGAAGGTAATGACGGGTCGCATGATGGTGCTTCTCCAATCTCTGCGAGATATTTTCTGATGTCGTAATAGACCTGACGATTTTCAAAATCTAGAAATACGGTTGAGCGGGGCATCATATTTGAGGACTGATTACGAAGTACCTCTGTTGCCAGACCGCCGGAGGCAATAGGACGCATAGCCAGTTCTTTATCCTCAAGACCTTCAAAAATTACATTTTTATGACCATAATGCGTTTCTGGTGTAGCGCCGACTTGAGACCACTCAAAGCCAAGATAACTGATCATATCCGGGTTAGATGGGTCACCCGCACGGGCATTACAATCACGCAGTGATTGCTTGGTTTGTGACCATCGCTTTTTTGTTGTGGCTTCGGCATGGTCGGTGATTGCCCAAAAATCTATGCCAGAGCAGTAGCGCGCATAATCGCAAGCATCTGCGATTGGATAAACACCTTCGCCGCCATAAAGTGGCATGGACCATAAAAATGCATCTGTTGAGAAGGTGCTATGAACATGTAAATCGCCGAATAAGATTTGCGCTTCGTTATTTTCATCCATTTGACCAATGGCGGCTTGTTGCGTGTCTACTCGCTGGGAAATGATTTCCGGTGCGAGACCGCCGGCTTGAATAACCCCTGCGTCACGGGTTTTGCCATAGAGGTCTAGGTAGATGCCAACCACATAAAGGCCGCAAAATAAAATAAGTCCGAGAATAATCCCGGAGATAATTTTGGCAGTATTTGATGAATTGTTGTTGTTTGTGTCTGACATGTTTTCGACCCTCAAAAATTTATCAACATGCTAATCGCCTCTGTGGGGCGACGCAAGGGAGATGATTTTGTTAAAATCAAAAAAGAATCAGTCTGGTAACACAAAAATGTTTGAAAAAAAGATACGCAAATTACCTGAGGGAACAATTAATCGCATTGCCGCAGGCGAGGTTGTTGAGCGACCGTTCAGCGTTGTCAAAGAACTTGTCGAAAATGCAATTGATGCGGACGCAACCCGTATTGACATAACCTTGGGCGCAGGTGGCAAGTCTTTGATTATTGTCAGTGATAATGGTCATGGCATGACCCCGGATGACATGATGCTGGCGATTGAACGTCACGCGACATCTAAATTACCGGAGGGTGATGGTGGTGATCGCCTGTTTCGTGTGTCCACGCTCGGTTTTCGCGGCGAGGCATTACCTTCTATTGGCGCTGTGTCGAAAATGACCATTACATCCCGACCTCTGCAGGATCTTAAGACTGGTGGTGAGACCGATATAAATTCAGCTATGCAATTAGATATAACCGCAGGAAAAGTTGGTGATTTAAAGCCGACATCGGGCTCACAAGGCACGCGCATAGAGGTCAGGGATTTATTCTTCGCAACCCCGGCGCGGCTGAAGTTCTTAAAAAGCGACCGGGCCGAAACCACAGCTGTTGGTGATGTGGTTCGCCGACTGGCTATGGCATATCCAGAGGTTGGCTTTAGTCTGACTTCGGAGGGGCGCAGGAGTTTTGCAGTTTCAGCTGAACCAGATGTTTCAGATACATCTCGTCTAAACCGCCTTGCTGGCGTCATGGGGCAAGATTTTGGACGTAATGCCGTGCCTGTTTCTGCCGAAAGGGAGACAGAAAAGGGGGATATGCGTCTTACGGGTTTTGCCGGGTTGCCGACATTTAATCGTGCAACCGCACAAATGCAGTATCTTTTTGTTAATGGGCGTCCTGTTAAAGACCGACTTCTGAACGGTGCAGTGCGGGGGGCATATCAGGATTTTCTGGCGCGCAACCGACACCCTGCAGTAGCGCTTTTTGTTGATCTTGACCCGTCTGAGGTTGATGTGAATGTTCATCCGGCGAAAACCGAGGTGCGTTTTCGTGACCCGGCTTTGATACGCAGTATGATTGTCGGTGCGCTCAGAACTGCACTCGCTGAAGCGGGCCACCGAGCGTCTACAACAGTGGCGGATACAGCATTAAGATCTTTTTCCGTGCCATCCTATGGGTATGGAGGTCGAGGTGAAAGACCCACAGCGCCTCCCATGTTGGATATGACGCAACCCCATGAAGTCGATGGGCAACAAGCCGGTTTTGCTCAGCTAAGTGGTTATGAAGCGCCGCCTCATGCCAACTTAACCCAGATTAGTGACGCCCAAACCGGTGAAACCAGTTTGACCGGGGCTGAAAACCCAAATGAGAGTTTAGACGCTTATCCTTTGGGATTGGCACGCGCACAGCTTCACGAGACTTATGTTCTCGCCCAAACAGCTGACGGGCTGGTGATTGTTGACCAGCATGCCGCCCATGAGAGACTGGTTTATGAGCGCATGAAAGAGGATATGGCGGCCAGAGGGGTCGAACGTCAAATTTTACTCCTGCCCGAAGTGGTCGAGCTTGATAGCGCCGAGACTGACCGTCTTATGGCGCGAAGCGCGGAGCTTGCTGAGATTGGATTTGTACTTGAAAGCTTTGGCGATGGTGCGGTTCTGGTAAGAGAAATTCCGACGCTTTTTAGGGGCGCAGATGTGAAACAACTTGTACAGGATCTGGCGGATGAAATTGTGGAGCTTGGGGCGGCACTTGCCATTAAGGAAAAACTTGAAGAAATATGCAGCACACTTGCTTGTCACGGCTCTGTGCGCGCCGGGCGTAGGCTCAATGGTGCAGAAATGAATGCATTGCTGCGCGAGATGGAAGCCACGCCACATGCCGGGCAATGCAATCATGGTCGCCCGACCTATGTAGAGCTAAAACTGGCTGATATTGAAAAACTTTTTGGGCGTCGTTAGTTTTTAAGCTTGCGACTGATCAATATATTTTTTCATTTCAATACGGGCAATAGCGCGGTTATGAACTTCATCAGGGCCATCAACCAGACGCATGGTGCGCGCATTTGTGTACATTTTTGCCAGATCAAAATCTTGACTGACACCGCCGCCGCCATGGGATTGTATTGCATTATCAATGATTTTAAGCGCTGTCTTTGGACCGGCAACTTTAATCATGGCAATCTCAGCTTGTGCCACTTTATTACCGACCGTATCCATCATATGGGCGGCTTTAAGGCATAAGAGACGTGTCATTTCCAAATCAGTTCTGGCTTCAGCAATGCGCTCTTCCCAGAGCGAATGTTCATAGATTTTCTTGCCAAAAACTTGTCGTGAAGCAAGGCGAGCACACATTTTTTCAAGAGCGCGCTCGGCAAGACCGATTGTTCTCATGCAATGGTGGATACGACCCGGGCCAAGACGTCCTTGGGCGATTTCAAACCCTCTGCCTTCACCAAGCAGCATATTTTCAGCCGGGACACGCACATTATCCAACTTAACTTCCATGTGACCATGCGGGGCATCATCATAGCCGAAAACAGTAAGGGGTCTTATAATCTCAACGCCGGGCGTATCAACTGGGACAAGTATCATGGATTGCTGTTGGTGGCGGGGGGCATCAAAATCGGATTTTCCCATCAGGATTGTCACTTTACACCTCGGGTCACCGAGGCCAGAAGACCACCATTTACGACCATTAATGACATATTCGTCACCATCGCGGGTGATAGATGTTTTGATATTTGTGGCGTCTGAGGAAGCGACATCCGGCTCAGTCATCAAAAATGCAGAGCGAATTTCTCCGGCAAGGAGAGGCGTCAGCCATTCTTCCTGTTGTGCTGGTGTACCGTAACGGACAAGCACTTCCATATTTCCTGTATCAGGCGCACTGCAATTAAACACTTCGGAGGCAAAGCCTACCCGCCCCATTAATTCTGCGAGCGGAGCATATTCCAAATTAGTCAAACCGGCACCTAGATTACTTTCAGGCAGAAATAAATTCCAAAGGCCAGCATCTTGTGCTTTGGCTTTCAATTCTTCGAGAACCGGCACAACTTGCCAGCGATCATCTCCGAAATCCTTCATCTGTTGATAGTAAACCGGCTCAGCAGGATAAACGTGTTTATCCATAAAACTTGAGACATCGTCAATCAGTGACTTGGTTTTATCAGAATAATCGAAATTCATTGGTCTTCTCCTTGTTGGGCATCATATTCAGATGAATGGAGATTTGATGCAAGTTATGATTGACGCTTAGCGGCAAAAAAATCCCGCAAAATTGTCGCACAAGCAATTTCCTCTAGACCCCCATAAATCTCAGGACTGTGATGACATGATGGATGAGAAAATAATCTTACACCATGTTCTGCGCCGCCAGCCTTTTCATCCCCAGCCCCATAATAAAGCCGTTTGATGCGTGCGAGTGAAATTGCCCCGGCGCACATTGGGCAGGGTTCCAGCGTTACATAGAGATTGCAATCAACAAGCCGTTCATTTTTTAATATTGTCGTTGCCTCACGGATGACGAGCATCTCGGCATGTGCGGTAGGGTCGGCATGTTCTATAATTCTATTGCCATTGGCTGCGATTACTTGCCCCTTTGCATCCGTAATGACGGCGCCAACAGGCACTTCTCCCCTTTCGGCTGCGGCTGTGGCTTGCTGAAGCGCAAGTTGCATAGGTGTAGAGGCAGGCTTGGCTTTAGGTTTGATTGGGGGTGCATCTTGGTTGTTCATTTGGGGTCAACATTCTCAGGACTTTCTGAAAATATAATGCTACATGGTGCATTATGAATGACAAGA
>DJZB01000006.1 GCA_002450335.1 Rhodobiaceae bacterium UBA6963 | reverse complement strand
CCACAAAAATCTCCATTGGCGCCGAAGTCATTTCCAAAAATGCCGGTCATTGACGGGTTGTGGCTTGGCGCGGGAGAAAGCGGGACAAAATATAAGGGGCGTCCCGATGTGATGTTGGTTGCGGTGGAGAAGAAATCTGCCATTGCCGGCGCTCTTACAAAATCATCTATGCCGTCTGCGGCGGTAGAATGGTGCAGATCCCTTTTGCCTAAGGGTGGGATTCGGGCGCTGGTTGTTAATGCAGGTAATGCCAATGCATTTACGGGCAAAACGGGGGATAAGGCTAATTATCAATTAGCCGCCGGCGCCGCTAAAGCTCTCAATGTTTTGCCGGAGGAGGTGTTTGTCGCCTCGACAGGTGTGATTGGTGAGGATTTAAAAACGCCTGCCTTAATCAAAACCCTATCGGGTCTTGCAGATGGTGGCCTCTCCCCAACGGCATGGAAAAAATGTGCCGGGGCTATCATGACAACGGATACGTTCCCGAAAGGCGTGACACGCACTGCCAAAATCGGTTCTGTCGAAGTCAATCTTAATGGCATTGCCAAAGGATCAGGTATGATTGCCCCGGATATGGCAACGATGCTGGCGTTTTTTTTCACGGATGCGGATTTGCCGCCATCCGTCCTCAGGCAACTTGTGAATGATAATCTCCCGTCGAGTTTTAATGCCATCACGGTGGATAGTGACACCTCAACCTCTGACACCGTTTTGCTGATTGCGACCGGTGCTCGCAAGATTTCAGGTAAGCCGATTAGGTCTATTAAAGACACGCGCCTCAAAGGGTTTACTAAAGCCCTCAAAGAAGCCATGCAGGATTTGGCTCAGCAGATTGTGCGTGACGGGGAGGGTGCGACTAAATTCATAACAGTTAATGTCAGTGGCGCCGCAGATGATGCTTCAGCCAGGCTCATTGCTTTGTCTATTGCCAATTCGCCATTGGTTAAAACCGCTATTGCGGGCGAAGACCCGAATTGGGGGCGTGTGGTTATGGCGGTTGGCAAATCGGGTGAGCCGGCAGACCGTGACAAGTTGAAAGTCAAAATCGGTACATTTAACATCGCCAAAAACGGGCGTGTAATTGCCAATTATGATGAACGCCCTGTTGCCAAATATATGAGGGGGCGTGAGATTGTTATTTCTGTCGATGTTGGTATTGGCAAAGGTGTCGCCAAAGTTTGGACATCAGATTTGACTCATGATTACATTTCCATCAATGCCGATTATAGAAGCTGACATGAAATTGGTTGTAGCCTGCGCGCTGGTCGATATTGACGGGCGTGTGCTTGTCGTTCAGCGCCCCCCCGGAAAGCCTATGGCAGGGCTGTGGGAGTTTCCCGGCGGTAAAGTTGAAAAGGGAGAGCGCCCGGAGCAAGCGCTCATTAGAGAACTTAAAGAAGAAATCTCGATAGATGTGACGGCAAATTGCCTCGCACCTCTGACTTTTGCCAGTCATTCTTATGATGATTTTCACCTGCTCATGCCGCTTTATGTATGTCGGAAATGGGACGGGCAGATTGTGCTTAATGAAGCAACTGACTCAAAATGGTTGAAGCCCAATGAGATGAAAAACCTTGATATGCCAGCAGCAGATGTGCCGCTTATCGCCATGCTCCGCGATATGATTTAGAGTTTTTTCTCATCCGTATTTAATGCATCCGCAAGCCGCGCCCTGGCACTTCCGGGCTTCAGAGGCTTTTGCTGGCTCTCATGCGGCGCCCATCCTGACAGGCTATGCAGGTCAAAGTGAGCCGTGACCTTGCCGTCAGCCTCGGCAAACAAATCGTGATAAATTTCCATGGCACGCAAAAAAGTCTCACGACGCATGAATTTTTTATGCCGGGCCTTAAGTGTGTTGGTTTCGCCCATTAGCCGAAGGTCATGGAGCAGTTTTAAAGGGCTTTGATATCTGATTTTAAGTCTTTCAGTATCTGCAACAGGAAGAGAGAAACCGGCGCGTTGAAGTAATCCTGCAAGGTCAGAAAGTTCGGCGAAAGGGTGAATGTGTGGCTTGATGCCGTTTTCACATTCTGCTTCGGCCTGAGAAAAAACTTGGCGTAATTCCTTAAGGCTTTCACCACCCACCATAATGCACAGAAACAGCCCATTTGGTTTCAGCGCGCGGCGATAATTTACAAGGCTTCCGGGGAGGTCATTCACGACATGAAGTCCCCCAATGGAAATGATCAGGTCAAAAGATTCCGGCTCAATCGACAGGTTTTCTTCATCCAGGAATAAATCAAAAGAGTTCTCGGCTTGTCCGCCAATGACAAAGTTTTGGGTTTTTGTCTGAAGTGTTGGCATGAATTCGGCAATGGCAGGATCCGGGAGAACCAGGAGGCACCGGTCAAAATTATAGGCCACATCTTGTAGGGAAGTATCAATGGACTCTGCCATATAACGCCAGAGGAAATCTTCTCTATTGGGGTTTTGCAAAAGCTTTTCGCGTCTGCTGAGATAGAGCTGTCTGTCAAAAAGGTCTGGAACAGAGTTGTTCATTGCGGCACACTAATCATGCAAGCAGTATGACAAATGCATGTTTGACCTGTAAATCTTTTAAAAGAAAAAAATAAAATGACATTTACTTCTACAGTTTTGCCTAAAGCTAAAAGTTTTTGCCAAGCCACTCAGGCTCAATTTGAGCAATTTGCAGACTTCCTGTTGCCGCGCCGATGTTCTGTCTGCATGACTGAACTCGCAACTGCTCCTGCATTGTGCCCGACATGCTGGATGGATTTGCATTTTATCAAAAGCCCGATATGTGCCCGCACGGGGGTCCCGCTTCCTTTTGATTTAGGGCCTGAAAGCGTATCGCTTTCCGCGATGAGATTTCCCCCTGCCTATGACCGTGCTCGCAGTGCGCTGATATATAATGGAACAGCGCGTCAACTCATTCATAAATTCAAGTTCCATAATCGGCCTGAAATCGCTGACCTTCTTACCCCGTGGTTGCAGACATGTGGGCAGGATTTACTCAAAGATGCAGATTATCTCATCCCTGTCCCTTTGCATTTATTTCGTATCGTCAGTCGTCGTTATAATCAATCAGCGGAACTGGCTAGGACGCTGTCAAAATCAAGCGGTGTCCCCATGAAAGTTGAATGGTTACGCCGGGTCAAAAAAACGTCTCAACAGGTTGGCATGATTCGCGATATGCGGCGAAAAAATCTTAAAGGGGCTTTTGAAGTGAAGCCTAATAAGGTTGATGCCTTGGTGGGTAAAAATATCATTCTTATTGATGATGTGATTACCACCGGATCAACGGTGACAGCTTGCGCTAAAACACTCCGCAAGGCTGGGGTTGCCCGTATAGATGTTCTGAGTGTGGCGCGGGTTGTCATGCATGAGACTGTCGCGGTATAATCACTTCTTAGTTTCAGGAAAATTAAAATGAGTGAATTTCGTGTAGCCTGTTTGCAGACATGCACGGGGACAACCCCCGAGGATAATCTTACCGCGTTGACATCGCTTATCAAGGAAGCGGCTCAAGAGGGTGCAGAGTTCATTCTTACACCGGAAACCTGCAATTTTATGCCACAAAATAAAGAGGCCCGTTGTTCGACTATGCAATCCGAGAGTGATGATAAGACGGTGGCATCCCTCGCCGCGCTGGCGGCAGAATTGAAGGTTACTTTGCTTGCAGGCTCAGTCATATTGACCGGGAACAGTGATAAGGCCGTCAATCGGTCGATATGCTTCAACCCTCTCGGAGACATTGTTGCGCGTTATGACAAAATCCACCTTTTTGATGTCGAGTTGGATAATGGCGAACGCCATAGCGAGTCGGCGCATTATGAGGCAGGGCAGGAGGCTGTTATCGCCGATCTGCCTTTTGGTAAATTAGGAATGACGGTTTGCTATGATGTTAGATTTCCTGCTCTCTTCAGGTCGCTGGCAATGCATGGAGCTGATTTTATTTCTGTGCCGGCAGCTTTTACCAAAATGACCGGCGAGGCGCATTGGCATGTTTTGCTTCGCGCCCGCGCAATAGAAACCGGCTGTTTTATTTTTGCACCTGCTCAAGCGGGAACTCATGAAAACGGCCGAAAAACCTATGGTCATAGTATCATTGTCAGCCCATGGGGACGTGTTCTGGCAGATGCTGGACTTGAAACACAAATCATTTATGCCGATATTGATACCGAGCAGGTACTAATGGCGCGACGTCAAATTCCTGCTCTTGGACATGCTCGGCACTTTGAGCCACCAGCTTAACCACATTAGGAAAATGATTAAATACGCTTTAATATGTGACAATGACCACGAATTTGAGTCGTGGTTTCAGAACAGTCAGACCTTTGATGACCAATTGGCATCGGGCAATTTGGTGTGCCCCCATTGTGCGTCTTCCAAAGTGTCAAAATCTATTATGGCGCCTAATCTGGGTAAAAAGTCCAACACATCAGGTACGCTTACCGACCAGAATAAATCTGCAGAAATTACGCAGATGATGAGCCGAATGCGTGAACATGTAGAAAATAATTTCGACTATGTGGGCGAAAAATTTGCCAGTGAAGCCCGCGCCATGCATTATGGTGACTCTGAAGAAAGAGATATTTACGGCGAGTCCAGTTTGCAAGAAGCAAAAGAGCTTGTTGAAGAGGGCATACCCGTTACTCCTATTCCCGGCGTACCGGATAAGTTAAAAAATTAAAAGTTGCGTTTGTTCCGTTTCGTTTTCATCGCGTTTTGAAAATAAAGGAAACAAATTATGGACTTGATGATTTCAGCCGCACTTGTCGAGTTGGCGACCAAAGGTAATCCTGTTAGTTTACAAAAAAAGATTGGCGATGAGATTGTTTACAACCTTGAAACCGATCGGGGTGTTTTGAGAGAAGATGAACATTATGCGCCCCCCGCATTAGAGGTAAATGGCACGATTTATAGAATGGTTGCGCCGGGTATAACAACGGATAATTTCATCATCCAGACCAGTGATCTGATAGTCCGAATGGATGCAGGTGTCAGTGAGGGGGATAGTGTTCTTCGCGTTGTTGCCGCAACTCCACTTACCGGCGTATCAGCCTATGATAGCGACGGGGAGGGCATCTGGCGGACTATGAAAAATCATTTGGGTATAGGAAACCGGAATTAATCGAATTGTTTCTGTGCAAGGCCAATATAATTAACGCCGAGATCTTTTGATAAATACCATTTGCCTGTCAATGGCATAAAACTCATGCCGGCAGTATCAATATTATGCATTCCATTCAGGGTCAGGTAATCCGTTAACTCCTGTGGCGTAAGGAATTTATGCCAGTCATGTGTTCCGGTAGGTAACCAGCGCAAAATATATTCTGCCCCCAATATTGCCAGCAAATATGATTTTGCCGTGCGGTTGAGGGTTGCATAAAACATCAAGCCTCCTGGTTTAACCAGTTGACCACATGATTTCATGAAAAGTTCAACATCACCAACATGCTCTACCACTTCCATGTTTAGCACGACGTCAAAAGTTGTTTTGGTTTTAACAAGTTCCTCTGAGGAGATAACCTTGTAATCAATATCAAGACCTTCTTGTTCGGCGTGTAGGCTGGCGACTTTGATGTTAGCCTCGGTAACATCTATACCTGTTACTGAAGCTCCCAAACGTGTGAGGGGTTCGCAGAGCAAACCGCCGCCACACCCAATATCAAGAATGTTGACACCCTTTAAACAGTCTGGCGCGCTCCGAAGCCTGTTAAACTGGGCGCAAATATGAGTAACCATATAGTCTAATCTCGTCGGGTTGAACTTATGTAAAGGCTTAAATTTGCCGTCAGGACTCCACCATTCTGCTGCCATGGCTTCAAATTTAGCGACTTCCTCAGGATTTATCGTTGACGCATTCATAACGCATTAAACCTCAAAACTTTAATAACGACAATCTTACAGTTAGTAGGCACTTGCACCAATAGGCTTTTTTCGTGTAAGCATGCCGCAACTGCGACATTTTAAGCACTTCATAGGCAGATGAAGACTTTAAATCGTTCAAACGATGATGTTGCAGCTTAAAATCGAGGATAAGATTATGGCGCGTATCGTCATGAAATTTGGTGGCACGTCTGTTGGTGACATTGAGCGCATCAATAATGTGGCCGCCCACGTTAAAGAAGAATATGACGCCGGCAATCAGGTTGCGGTGGTTGTTTCCGCTATGTCAGGAGAAACCAACCGACTGGTATCATTG
Organism: Rhodobiaceae bacterium UBA6963; assembly: GCA_002450335.1. GTDB lineage: Bacteria > Pseudomonadota > Alphaproteobacteria > RS24 > RS24 > Micropelagius. The sequence continues at coordinate 11,350 of DJZB01000006.1, read as the reverse complement.
TGCCGGGATATTTCTGCTTTCCATGACGCACGTGAATATGATGTGGTCGTTTCTGCCGGTGAACAGGTGAGTGTCGGACTTTTGGCGATGGCTTTAAACAAAATTGATGTTCCGGCACGTTCATGGTTGGGGTGGCAATTTCCAATTAAGACATCCTCAGTTCACGGATCTGCAAGGATACAAGATATTGATACAGAGGCTCTTGAAGCGCAATTCGCTGATGGGCGCGTAGCCGTTATTGCAGGATTTCAGGGGCTATCTCAGGAAAATAGAATTACAACTTTAGGTCGGGGAGGGTCTGATACCTCAGCTGTTGCAGTGGCAGCAGCTCTTAAGGCCGATAGATGCGATATTTATACCGATGTTGACGGGGTTTATACGACAGACCCTCGGCTTGTACCGGATGCACGACGTTTGAAAAAAATAAGTTATGAGGAGATGCTGGAAATGGCATCTTTGGGATCAAAAGTGCTTCAGACTCGCTCAGTTGAGCTTGCTATGGCGCATAAGGTCAAACTGCAAGTGCGTTCAAGTTTTGATGATCCGGCCAAGAAGAAAGATGTTTCTGAGGACGGTATTGCAGGTACAATGGTCTGCAGTGAGGAAGAAATTATGGAACAAGAAATTGTAAGTGGCATTGCTTATTCTAAGGATGAAGCGAAAATCACCTTGCGACGGGTGGCTGACCATCCGGGAACAGCAGCAGCGATTTTTGGCCCTTTGGCAGATGCAGCAATTAATGTGGATATGATTGTTCAAAATATTTCTGCAGATGGTGGGTATACAGATATGACTTTCACTGTTCCCAATGATGATTTGCCGCGTGCGCATCAGGTGATTGAAGCCATGCGTGAAAATATCAGCTTTGCAGAAGTTGAAAGCACGAGTGGGCTTGCTAAAATTTCCATTGTGGGTGTTGGGATGCGAAGCCATGCTGGTGTTGCTCAAAAAATGTTCACGGAATTGGCGGATAAAAGCATCAATATTCAGGTGATTTCTACATCTGAAATTAAAATCAGTGTGCTGGTTGATGCGGATTATACCGAACTTGGTGTGCGTGCATTGCATGCTGCCTTTAATCTGGATGGTGGTCATGAGGGTGCAGGATAATGCCTTTAACCCGTCAGGAGGGTTAGTATGCCTCTAACGATGGAGGGGCCAAGGGTATTGTTGCGTCGCTTGCGTCAGGTCATGGCTGACAGGGCTGACAGGCAGACACGTCTTGATAAAATTGTCGAGTTGATTGCCACAAGCATGAACACGGCAGTGTGTTCGATTTATCTTAAAAGCGACGAAGATACGCTTGAACTTTGTGCAACGGAGGGGTTGAATCCGTCATCCGTTCATAAAACCACCTTGAAAATCGGACAGGGCCTTGTGGGCGATGTGGCTTTACATGCACGGCCTTTAAATTTGGCTGAAGCAAAGTCTCACCCTCGATTTGTCTACCGCCCTGAAACCGGTGAAGAAGCGTTCCAGTCTTTTGTCGGTGTGCCTATTCTGAGCGGTGGGACAGTAATTGGCGTTTTGGTTGTTCAAAACACAAGCCATCGCTCATTTGTTGATGAAGAGATTGAGGCCTTGCAAACTGTCGCCATGGTGTTGTCGGAAATGCTGGCAGCTGAGGGGCAATTTCGCGCCATTGATGATAATCCGAAAGGCCCATCTCGACTTGTCGGATATCCTCTGACCGAGGGGCTTGCCATCGGGCAGGTGGTGATGCATGAGCCGCGTGTTGCTGTTGAAAGCTTGATTGCTGAAGATATGGAAGTCGAATTTTCCCGCCTTGAGGCCGGGATTTATGAATTACGGCGAGCTGTTGATGAAATGCTTAGAACAGAGGATGTCTCTCACGCGGGTGATCATCTTGATGTGCTGCAAACATATAGGATGTTTGCCAATGATGAGGGCTGGTTTTCCCGCATGCGCGAAGCCGTTCGTACCGGTCTAACCGCTGAAGCCGCAGTAGAGCGTGTTCAAAATGATATTCGTGCCAGATTGACCGGGCAGCGTGATGTTTATCTCCAGGAACGCCTTCACGATTTTGAAGACCTTTCAAATCGTTTGTTGCGGGTACTTGTTGGCAAAACCTTAACGGCGAGTGCAGAGAAACTTCCCAAGAATGCCATATTGGTGGCACGGAATATGGGGCCTGCAGAGCTTCTGGACTATGAGCGCCAAAATTTACGCGGGCTGGTAATTGAAGAAGGTACAGCCAGCGCGCATGTCTCTATTGTTGCGCGTGCGCTGGGTATTCCGACGATTGGACGGATTGTTAATATTGTTAATCTTGTAACGGACGGGCAATCAATTGTCGTTGATGCTGACTCAGGTGTTTGTTATCTCAATCCGTCATCAGAGGTTTTGGACTCTTATAATGAACGCACCAAACTTATGGCGCGGCGGCAAAAGCAATATGCACGCCTAAGAAAACAACCGGCTGTAACTCGAGATCACAAAAAAATTAACCTCGCCGTGAATGCAGGGTTGATGGTCGATGTCCGAAATATGAATGATAGCGGGGCAGAGGGCATCGGTCTTTTTAGGACAGAATTACAATTTATGATTTCGGCGAAGTTGCCCAAGACGAAAGAGCAAACCGCTTTTTACAGCCGCGTTATGGATTTGGTTGGCGAAAAACCTGTTATTTTCAGAACTGTTGATATTGGTGGTGATAAAATGCTGCCATATATGCGTCAGATGCAGGAGGAAAACCCTGCAATGGGGTGGCGCGCGATTCGTATTGCGCTGGACCGCCCCGGCTTGTTGAGAATACAAATTCGGGCACTCCTTGATGCAGCGCAAGGCAGGGATTTACAGATTATGTTTCCCATGATTGCAGTCGTTGATGAGTTTCTGGCAGCACGAGAAATTTTGAACAAAGAATTGGCACGGCTTAATAAGTTGGGTCAGAAAGCACCAAAGTCCCTGAAAGTTGGCGCCATGCTGGAAGTGCCATCACTTGTCTGGCAACTGGATGAATTGTTGCCTCATTTGGATTTTATCAGTGTTGGTACAAATGATTTGTTACAATTTTTCTTTGCCAGTGACCGTGGGAATCCAAGGGTTGGGGAAAGGTATGATTTGTTCAGTTCGGCGCCGCTTGCTATGATGCAGCACATTGCAGATACATGTAAGCGCCATGACAAGCCGGCAACAATTTGTGGAGAGTATGGTGGGCGTCCGTTGGAAGCAATGGCTTTGCTTGGGTTGGGCTTTTCAAAATTATCTGTTCCACCAACATCTGTCGGTCCTGTAAAAAGAATGATAAGGTCTTTAAATCTTGAAAAACTGCAGGGCTTGATGAAAAATCCACCACCGCATATCAAGCTGGACACCCGCGAAGGGTTTAAAAACCTTGCAGAGTTTTTAAGAGTTAAACTTTAAGCGTTTGCATTTACCACGCAGCAAGATTTATAATAATATGCAAGGTAGGGCATTATGCCATGTCAGATGATTTAAAAAACAAATCGGTAGGTTCGCTTTTGCGTCAGGCCAGACTTGCGCAAAAAGGAAAGTTGCCGGAGATATCGGAAAATCTTCGTATCAGCCATGAACATCTCAAGGCGCTTGAAGAAGACAATGTGAACGGTCTTCCCGGGCTAGCCTATGCTGTAGGTTTTATCAGAAGTTATGCTGACCATCTTGGGTTGGATGCCGAAGGCCTCATCGCGCAATATAAAAGCCAGACTTCAGGCATGAGCAATGGGCTTGATTTTCCTATTACTGAAGATGATTACGAATTGCCGAGTTTTATTCTTGTTTCCGGTCTGGTCGTGGTCTCGACCATTGCCTATCTTTTTTGGGCTTTCCTGATTGATGCAGAAGAAATTGTGATGGATAAAACAAATTCCATCAGTGCCTATGAAGAGACGAGTGACAACGATGTTGACCCAGCTTCATCTCCTGAAAGCTCTGAAGAAAGATCCATGGACAGACCGCTCATGAATGATGAAGCCTTGCCTGAGGAGACGGCAGATGTCATCTCACAAAAATCAGAGCAAAAAAAAGTCGTGATTGAAGAAAAGACTGAACCTGCCGGAGTTGAAGAAATTGTTCCGGACACAGTGGTGGATATGAAGCCTTTACCGGACATTGCTGCACCCCCACTTTATATTCGTGGCCTTGGACAGACATGGTTAAGAGTCTCAGATGAGGATGGTAAAGTTTTATATTCAAGTATCATTCTTCAAGGGGAAACGTTCCAACTTCCACCAGAGGGCAGTATCCGTCTTGATACATTCGATGCCGGTCAGCTTGAATATGTTTACGAGGATAAAACGGGATCCCGCCTAGGCAAAGACGGGGAAAATTTGCGTGGTAAGACAATTTCCGTTAAGAGCATTTTAGACAGCATTCGATAGGCAGTTGTTATGAGTTTACGCCCGTGGCGAGATATAGATAGACGTGTGTCACGTCAGATACATGTTGGCGCGGTTCCGGTGGGCGGAGATGCGCCAATTTCTGTTCAATCCATGACAAATACGGTCACGGCTGATGTCCAAGCCACCATTAACCAAATTAAAGAGCTTGAAGAAGCAGGGGCAGATATTGTCCGTGTTTCCTGCCCTGATGAAGCTTCTACCATGGCTTTAAAAGATATTGTTAAAGCTGCAGAGGTGCCGATAGTCGCTGATATTCATTTTCATCACGCCCGAGCTATTGAGGCCGCCGAGGCAGGGGCGGCATGCTTGCGGATTAACCCCGGGAATATCGGCAATGCTGATAGGGTGCGCGATGTGATTCAAGCCGCAAAAGATCATGGCTGCTCAATGCGTATCGGGGTCAATGCGGGATCGCTTGAGAAGCATTTGCTGGAACAATATGGGGAGCCATGTCCCGAAGCAATGGTGGAAAGCGCGCTGGACCATGTGCGGATACTGCAAGACCATGATTATCATGAATACAAAATAAGCGTTAAAGCCTCCGATGTTTTTTTGTCGGTTGCTGCCTACCAACAACTTGCCGAAGCCGTTGATTGCCCGTTGCATATTGGAATTACAGAAGCAGGGGGCTACACGTCCGGCACGGTGAAGTCATCTATTGGACTTGGATCTTTATTATGGGCCGGTATTGGTGACACGTTGCGCGTTTCTCTTTCATCCGATCCTGTTGATGAGATAAAAGTCGGCTTTGAAATGCTTAAGTCGCTGGGTTTGAGGCATCGCGGCGTAACAATAATTTCTTGTCCTTCTTGTGCGCGTCAGGGATTTGATGTGATTAAGACCGTCCAGACGCTTGAAGAAAGACTGGCGCATGTGTCGGAACCGATAACATTGTCGATCATTGGTTGTGTGGTGAACGGTCCAGGTGAAGCGCGCGAGACCGACATCGGCTTTACCGGTGGAGGCGCAGGGTCGGGGATGGTTTATGTCTCTGGTCGTCCCGACCATAAAATGTCCAATGAGGAAATGGTTGACCATCTTGTTGGTCTGGTTGAAAACGAAGCCAAGAATATTCGTGACAATCAGCCAGATAACAAACTTGGCAACAAGAATGAGATTTAATCATGTTACCTGAAGACCGTTTGGATGCCATTTTGGCGCGCGCCGAAATCTTGCAGGAAAAAATGAATGGTGAATTGCCGCCTCAGGAATTCGTTTCCTTGTCTAAGGAATATGCGCGTCTTGAGCCTGTTGTCGCGGCCGTGACGCAGTACCAGAAATTAGTCGCAGAAATTGATGATTTGAAATCTATCATTGCCGGCACTGATGAAGAGATGAAGGAATTGGCCGAGTCTGAGCTTCCTGAATTGGAAGAAAAACTGCCTGATGCACAAAAAGAATTGGAAATCATGTTGCTGCCCAAGGATGAGGCAGATGATATGAATGTCATTCTTGAGGTTCGCGCAGGAACCGGTGGAGATGAAGCGGCTTTGTTTGCCGGTGATTTGTTTAGAATGTATTGCCGTCATGCCGAACTGAATGGCTACAAGGTTGAAGTTCTTGGCACGTCAGATGGTGATATTGGGGGTTATAAAGAAGTTGTTGCCGCCATTCGCGGGGACTCTGTTTTTGCCCGCCTTAAATTTGAAAGTGGCGTTCACAGGGTTCAACGTGTGCCTGAAACCGAGAGTAGTGGGCGCATTCATACCTCGGCTGCAACTGTAGCTGTTTTGCCGGAGCCTGAGGAAGTTGATGTTCAAATTGAAGAAAAAGATTTGCGGGTTGATGTATTCAGAGCGTCCGGCCCGGGCGGGCAATCCGTCAATACAACTGACAGTGCAGTTCGGATAACACATTTACCGACAGGTATTGTTGTCAGTCAGCAAGATGAAAAGTCCCAACATAAAAATCGTGCAAAGGCCATGCAGGTTCTGCGTGCTCGCCTTTTTGAAGCTGAAAGAGAGCGACTAGAAAGTGAGCGTTCGGCAGATAGGCGTTCCCAAGTTGGATCAGGTGACCGTTCAGAACGCATTCGGACGTATAATTACCCTCAAGGGCGCGTGACGGATCACCGTATAAATTTGACATTGCATAAGCTGGAAAAAATTGTTGCCGGGGACAGCCTTGATGATGTGATTGACGCGCTTCTCGCTGAGGATCAGTCGAGGCAACTTGCAGCAACCACAGATTAAAACCGGAAAACTGATGATGAGTCGTAACGCGCCACTTGATGCGCATTATTCAGTAGAGCAAGCACAAAGAAGCCTTCGAGAAAGGTTTAAAAATGCCGACATACCCACTTATGAGTTGGATGCTCGAATTCTGACAGGTTTTGTTCTTGGGTTGGATGAAGTTGGTCTCATCACGCAGGCAACGCGGCGTGTTACAGAACAGGAAAATAAAATTCTTGAAAAGACATGCCTGGCAAGGTTGGAAGGTAAGCCTGTCTCACGCATATTGGGTTTGAAGGAATTTTATAGTTTACCATTCCAAATATCCCCAGCAACGTTGGACCCGCGGCCGGATAGTGAGTGTCTTGTCGAATCAGCCATAATTATTGCTGAGAAGCTTGCAAAATTAGAGCGACAACCGTTGCAGGTTCTTGATTTGGGCACGGGGTCAGGGTGTTTGCTGGTTGCATTTGTCCATGCTTGCCGGCAAAGAGGTATCCAGATTAAAGGTCTAGGTGTGGACATTTCTAAAACAGCCTTGCGACAAGCGCGCATTAACGCTGCCATTAATGGCTTAGAAAATTCTGTTAATTTTAGACAAAGCGATTGGTTTGAGAATGTTTCAGGTAAATTTGATATTATCATATCCAACCCGCCATATATTGCGTCAAGAGAGATTGAAGATTTAACACCTGAAGTTCGCTTGCATGACCCGCCTGCCGCGCTAGATGGGGGTTCTGACGGTCTTGATGCTTACAAGCATATTATCTCAGCAATGACCGCTTTTATTAAGCCCGGGGGGAGTGTTCTTTTTGAAATCGGTTCAAATCAAGCCGCTTTGGTAACCGATATTGTGAGACAGAGCATCTCAACTCATCAACAAGTCACTATCAGTTATGTTTCTGACCTTGCCGGTTTGGACCGGGTGGTGCAGTTGGGGTTTGATGGAAACAACTGAAAGGTTTCTTGAGGGTAAAGATTTTATCTCACAATAAATTTTTTTTAAATATTTGAAGTTTAGGCTTGGCATTAGGCTCGGGATTGAGTAGCTTTCCCCACGTCGGAGAGAAAAACTCAATAAGGGTTTTCCGCCCACCCCCAAATTAAAAGTTCTGTCTTTGTCATTCATGGCTTTGATGTGGGGTATACCAGCCGAAAAGATGCGTTGTTCATCAAGACCAACACATTTGGAACTTCCAAAGGTTGTGTATGAAACTTTGTGAAAGAACAGACCAGATAGAAGTTCTATAAAAATAGTTAAATGTCGCTGACAGGAATGAAAATATGAAACGCTCACGCGGTCGTGGAAGACGTCAAGGTAACTCGTCTAACAGGAATTACGAAAGTAACGGACCTAATTTAAAAGTACGGGGTAACGCCCAGTCAATTTACGAGAAATACCAATCTCTCGCCCATGATGCGCTTTCATCCGGTGAGTTGATAACGGCTGAAAATTACCTTCAGCACGCAGAGCATTATTATCGCATTGTTCAGGCAAACCAGCCGGTTCGTCAGGAAGAAGACGCATCCAGTGAAAATGGGCAGCAACCGACAACGCAAGATACGGATACGGTTGAACAACTTGTTCTTGGTGCCGGTGAAGAAGGTGCTGACACAGAAGCAATTGCGAAAGCTAATGGCGCTGAAAATGGCACTAACAATGGTGATGCCCGTGAAGAAAAACAATCACGCCGTCGAGGCCCATTAAGACGCCGTCGTCGGGATGATAACGGCAGTAATGGCACTTCAGAGGATGCAGGAAATGGTGAGGTAACAGCCTCAGTTGAGACGAGTTCAGAAGTGGATGCAATCGCACCACCTGCAACAGCTCCTGCGAGTGAGTCTGCTGATGACGAAGCCGCATCGGCTTAATTGTTTGCCCTACCAAACCTATAAACTCCTTTAAAATTTAATAATCTCGCTAGTAACCCTCAATACGTCTTCAATGCTTCAGTGAGATTTTGACAGGTCTCTGGGCAGGGTCTTGCAGTTGGCATTTGGTCTACCCATATAGAATCTGTAGCCGCAATTTTTGAGCGGTAGGAACTATGGAGCAGATAATGTTGCCGGAGAATTTAACAGACAAGTTAAAAGGGTTTGTCGGTTCGGCACAGGGCCATGCCCTCAGGGAAGGTCATCAGCGTTTTGAGCCGACACATATTTTAAAAGTTTTTATGGATGACCCTGAGGGTCTCGCTACTGGGCTTATTCAGGTGGCGGGTGCGCGCCCTGAGAAAATTCGTGACAGGGTTATCGCTGATTTGGGAAAAATGCCCAAAGTCAGTGGTGGTGGGTCACAACTCATGATGTCACCTGAAACGGTGAAAGTTTTTTCTACTGCTGAAGAATTAGCTCAAAAGCGCGGCGACAGTTTTATTTCTGTAGAGTTGTTGCTTCTTGCCATGTTGAAGACGGATGATACAGAAACTTCCAAGCATTTAATAAACGCAGGTCTGACTGCAGACGCATTGGAAAAAGCGATTGCTTCGCTCAGAAAAGGGCGGCAGGCAGATAGCGCTTCAGCAGAGGAGAGCTATGAGGCACTGGACCGTTACACCCGTGATTTGACTGAGGATGCACGTAACGGCAAGCTTGACCCTGTGATTGGGCGGGATGAAGAAATTCGAAGGTCTATTCAGGTGCTGTCCCGCCGCACAAAAAATAATCCAGTGCTCATTGGTGAACCGGGTGTCGGTAAAACGGCGATTGCAGAGGGTTTGGCGCTGAGAATTGTTGATGGGGATGTCCCGGAAAGCCTTAAGGGTAAAAAACTGCTTTCATTAGATATGGGGGCTTTGATTGCAGGCGCGAAATATCGTGGCGAGTTTGAAGAGCGTCTTAAATCTGTCTTGAAGGATGTTACGGAGTCTGAAGGCGGTATTGTTTTATTTATTGACGAGATGCATACGCTCGTGGGTGCCGGTGCAGGAGAAGGCGCGATGGATGCGTCAAATCTTCTTAAGCCGGCATTGGCTCGGGGTGAGTTGCATTGCATAGGTGCGACGACGCTGGATGAGTATCGCAAGCATGTGGAAAAGGATGCTGCGTTGGCGCGGCGCTTCCAGCCCGTTTTTGTTGATGAGCCACATGTGGATGACACAATTTCCATCCTCCGGGGGCTTAAGGAAAAATATGAACTTCATCATGGCGTGCGTATCACTGATGCTGCACTTGTCGCGGCAACCACGTTGTCCAACCGCTATATTAATGACCGGTTTTTGCCGGATAAAGCGATTGACCTGATGGATGAAGCGGCGAGCCGTCTGCGTATGCAGGTGGACAGTAAGCCCGAAGAGCTGGATGAGTTGGACCGTCGTATGATTCAACTTAAAATTGAGCGCGAGGCACTGAAAAAGGAAACAGATAAAAACTCTGCTGATCGATTGGTAAAGCTTGAGGTTGAGTTGTCGGATTTGGAAGAAAAAGTCTCGGCATTGTCAGCTCGCTGGGAACATGAAAAATCACGATTGTCGGATATGCAGAAGCTCAAGGAACAACTGGATGCCGCGCGCATTGAGTTGGAGCAAGCCCAACGCCAAGGCAGGTTAGAGCGTGCCAGTGAGTTGTCATATGGCATTATTCCTGAGTTGGAAAAAAAACTTGAGGTCGATGCTACAGATGATGAGACCGCAAATAGCACGCCTTTAATGCTTGAAGAAGCTGTGACAGAAGAACATGTCGCTCAAATTGTGTCGCGCTGGACAGGTGTGCCGGTCGACAAATTAATGTCGGGCGAAAGAGAAAAATTGCTGGCGATGGAGGATACTCTGCATCACCGCGTCATCGGACAGGAGGAGGCGATTGCCTCCGTCTCTAGAGCCGTTCGCCGTGCGCGTGCCGGCTTGCAAGATCCGGCGCGTCCGATTGGTTCTTTCTTGTTTCTTGGCCCGACGGGTGTCGGCAAGACCGAGCTTTGCAAGGCACTGGCTGCGTTTTTGTTTGATGATGAAAATGCCATTTGCCGGATTGATATGTCCGAATATATGGAAAAGCATTCGGTCGCACGGCTTATTGGCGCGCCTCCCGGCTATGTAGGCTATGAGGAAGGTGGCGCGATGAGCGAGGCTGTCCGACGGCGGCCTTATCAAATCGTTCTGTTTGATGAGATTGAAAAAGCGCATCCCGATATTTTCAATGTGCTGTTGCAGGTGCTTGATGACGGGCGCCTGACGGACGGGCAGGGGCGCACGGTTGATTTCAGCAACACGCTTATCATCATGACATCCAATCTCGGTGCGTCGCATCTCGCGGCACTGGAAGACAGCGAGACCGTGGACAAGGTGCGGCAGGAAGTTCAAGACGAGGTGCATGGTTTCTTCCGCCCGGAATTTATCAACCGCCTTGATGAAATGATTTTGTTTGAGCGTCTGAAAGAAGACCAGATGGTTGATATTGTAGAAGTGCAACTGGCGCGGCTTGAAAAGATTTTGCAAAGCCGTGATATTCATTTGGAATTGGTGGATGACGCACGGGCATGGCTGGCACATACCGGATATGATCCGGTGTTTGGCGCGCGCCCGTTAAAGCGTGTCATTCAAAAGGAAGTTCAAGACCCGCTGGCCGAAAAAATTCTTGCCGGTGAGGTGATGGATAACAGCGTGGTTTATGTCGGTGTGCATAAGGCCGAAAATAAATCCGATAGCGATACGCTCAGTTTCTCCACCACCCCGCCATCCACGAATTAAGTGGTGCGTGAATTTATCTCGGCTTTATAATCCATCCAGTAATAAAAATTTATCGCACTCACGAGAAAGCAAAGTGCCGAGTATGCAAAAAAGGCAATTTCTTTCTGGG
>DJZB01000065.1 GCA_002450335.1 Rhodobiaceae bacterium UBA6963 | reverse complement strand
CTTTCAGGACCTCAAGGAACACTTTTCGGTTCCAGTTCACAAGCGGGCGTTGTTCGCATGATTACCAACAAGCCGAATTTTGACGGTTACTCCGCTGAAATTACCGCTCAGGGGACTTATATGTCCGAAGGCGACCCAGGCACTAAAATTGAAGGCATGGTGAACTTTCCGTTGAGCGACAAAACAGCCATTAGAGTCGTCGGCTATTATGATCAAAAAGGCGGTTTCATTGATAACGTCGCCGGAACACGCTCAACGCGCGATTCAGCAAGATTCCGTCCGGTCCGCACAATCCGTAAAAACGGCGTCGCCGTATCCCCCGGTCGTGCAGGTTTCCAGTCCACTGTTAATTTGGGTAATGTGATTTTTACAGATGCTAGCAATACCGCTCTGGTTGAAGATAACTTCAACGAGTCTTCCTATGCCGGTATCCGCGGGACAGTAAAACATTTAATCAATGATGACTGGAGCGCTTTGCTGTCTGTCACCAACCAGACCATTGAAACAGACGGCGTATTTTACGCTGACCCTGAAGTCGGTGACCTACAAATCCAACGCTTCAACGATGAATATAGTGAAGATGAATTTACAAATGTCAGCTTGACCCTTGAAGGTCGTATTGGCGACCTAGAAGTCATCTATGCAGGTGCCTATACGGACCGCGAAGCTGAACAAATTATTGATTACACAGACTATCTCTTTGTTGGTCAGTACCTGCCCTATTATATCTGTGATGGTACAGTATCATATCCGGCCACAGGTGATTTACCGGCCGGTAATTGTTATTCACCAAGCATGTATGTTGACTCCAAAACCGAAATGACTGTTGAAACACATGAACTGCGCTTCAACACGACGTCAGACGGACCTTTTTCAGCTACTTTTGGTGGCTTTATGAGTGAACTGGAACTGACAGAGTTTAATGATTTTATTTACCCCGGTCATGTTTTGGTTGTCGACGCTGAAGGCAACGGCTTCCCGGCGCAATACCCGCTAACAAACCCTGCTGTTACAGGCCTTGTTGGCAATGCCGCACCGGGTTATTTCTCTGATCCGGGTCCCTTCCCTGCCGGTACTGTGTTCAGAAATGACATCTTACGCACAGACGAACAAATGGGTCTCTTCGGTGAGTTTAATTACGAAATTGTTCCCAATATGCTCGATATCACTTTAGGTGCTCGTTATTACGACATTGAAGTGGATATGGAAGGGTCTGCGAACTCTTCCTTCGGTAATCTCGGGGCCGCCGTAGATGTTCAATCTGGTGGTACAAATATTTCAGCTCTCTACGGACCGAATAGAGCTGCCGGCAACCCGGACACTGCGAGCGCGGACGGAACAATTTATAAAGCCACCGTTCAATTCACGCCTGAAGATGACATCATGTATTACTTGACTTATTCAGAAGGCTTCAGAGCCGGTCTACTTAACCGCCCAGGTGGCGCCAGCGGCCCGAATAACTATAAAGTTCCCTACGCGGTAGATACCGATGAGGTTAAAAACTACGAATTCGGTTGGAAAACACTCCTACTTGACGGGTCACTGCGTCTTAACGGCAGCATGTTCTTTGTTGAAGTTGATGGTCTGCAAACCACAATCTTTGATACCAGTATTGTTAACCTCTTCTTCTCTGATAATGCTGCCAATGCAGAAATCAAAGGCCTAGAAGCAGATTTTGTTTATCTCACAGGCATTGACGGTTTGACCGTTGCTGGTGCTGCATCGTTTCTGGATACAGAAATCACCGAGAAAATCACACCAACTAATGATGTGGTTGTCGGCGATGAGCTTGCCTTTGCACCGGGCTATCAGGGTAATCTAAGAGTACGTTACGAGTGGGCTATGGGTGACGGATATATCGGTCACGTGATGCCACAAGTAACTGTCTCAGATAAGAGTTATTCTGACATTATCCAAATCAACCGTGCTGAAATTGATGGTTGGGCGAGCTTTGACCTTCGGGTTGGGGTGACAGGTGAAGAGTGGTCAAGCGAGTTATTCATTGAGAATGTGACAGATGAAAGGGCTGAAATCAGCCGTGATTTTGTTTATGATACAAACCGCGTGACCTATATGCGTCCAATGACAATTGGTCTCAAGGTCAATCGAAAATTCTAGTTAGCGTTAGCGCGGAAAACCGGGACCAGTATGGATGATTTGGGTTTGGTGATTAAGGAAGCCAGCCAAGCCGTTAAGGCGCATAATTTTACGCATGCTCTTGACTTGCTGACCCAAAACCTCAAACAGGACCCTGATCATATTGATAGCCTATATCTGGCAGCCGTGTGTTCACGCTACATGCAGTCATATGACCGCGCGGAAGACTATCTTATTCACCTTCTGAAACTCGCCCCAGATATGGGGCGGGTTTATCAGGAACTCGGTCACCTTAACCGAGCGACTGGTGATATTGAAACTGCCATTAATCATTATCGACAAGCCTGTGAACGTAACCCGGGTTTGCTGGCCTCATGGCAGGTTCTTTTCGAATTCTACAAACATCAAAACAACAGCAATGCTGCCGCTCATGTGAAGGAAAAAATAGACAGGCTTAACACCCTGCCCCCTACTCTTTTGCATATCACTCAGATTTTGCATGAAGGTCGGCTGGCAGAGGCAGAAGAACTTTGTCGGAAATTCCTTCAACAGAACCCGAAAAATACCGCAGGTATGAGTCTTTTGGCAGATATTGCCGGTCGGCTTGGCTATCTGGGTGACGCCGAATTTCTGCTTGAAAGTGCCGTCGCATTTAGTCCTGATGACAACGAATTACGGCTTAACTACATGCTGCTCCTTCGGAAAAAACAGGATTTTGCAGCGTCCATAGAACAAGCAAAAATTCTATGTGACCGTTTCCCGGATAACCTCTCATATCGCGCTCAAATGGCGATTGAGAGGATGCAGAACGGGGATTATGAGCAAGCCATTGATATCTTTGACAGTGTCCTCGCCATTGCCCCAAAAGATCCGAACACATTGACCTCAAAAGCTCATGCGCTCAAGACCTTTGGTAATAATGAAGCCGCAATCCAAAATTATCAGGCGGCGTATGAGTCAAAACCCGATCATGGGGA
>DJZB01000067.1:6650-15060 GCA_002450335.1 Rhodobiaceae bacterium UBA6963 | reverse complement strand
TCTTTCTCTATTTGGTTAAGTCCGTCTAAGATGGTTTGTCCGTCTTCTTGAGACAAAATGCCGGTATCCATAAGCATTTGGCAATGCGCCATTGATCCCGCAACATCTTGATGTGCAAGTCGCTGGTCAAATCCGATGGAAGCATTAATTTCTTCCATAATATCATCGGGCCCGTCATCAAACCGACCGCCCCACATTTTTTGGCTCATATTAAACTCCTAAGGGAAGCATATAGAAACATGACAAAACCGACACCAAAAATAAGGCTTTTGCCGATAATTATCATTATTGCCTTCCTAAGCGGCGTTGCGGCTTTCTACATGACCAGCCCCCCCTCTGGCAACCCTGATGATGCAGTATCTGAACAAGAAAATACTGACACTGGCCCCACCTTGGTCGCGTCGCCCTACTCAGACTATGCGACGGGGAATTTAAAAAAAATGGTGTTCCACAAAACTCCCAAAATATTCAAAGAACTGTCATTCTTTAATGCAGCAGGAGAAAGCGTTGGGCTGGATATATTTGCGGGCAATTATGTTGTGTTGAATTTCTGGGCGACATGGTGTGTGCCTTGTCGGGAAGAAATGCCTTCACTTGATGCGCTTCAAACCCATTTTAAGGGTCAGCCTCTTAAAGTGGTTGCGCTGAGTACGGATCGAGGCAGTGCTGATAAGCCGAAAAAATTTCTCACTGATTTGAATATTAAGGAACTAGAGTTTTTCCATGACCCTAAAAGTCAAGCCGCAAGGGATACGGGGCTTTTTGGATTACCGACAACTCTACTGCTTGATATGCAAGGACGTGAAATTGGTCGGCTAGCAGGAGAAGCAGTTTGGGACGCGCCTGAAGTAAAAGTGTTTCTGGAGGCGTTAATCTCCGGTGAGCTAGAAGGAGAAACCGAGGTTTCAGCTCCTTAATATTCTTTGACAAACTTTAACGTGTCGCAACAGGGCTTTCCCCTGAATAGTCATAGAAGCCTTTATCAGTTTTAACACCCAACCAGCCAGCTTCGACGTATTTTGTCAGTAAGGGGCATGGGCGATATTTGCTGTCACCCAGCCCTTCATAAAGCACTTGCATGATACTCAGACAGGTATCCAGCCCGATAAAATCGGCAAGTTGCAACGGCCCCATAGGATGATTGGCGCCCAGTTTCATGGCCTTGTCTATGCTATCTACTGTGCCGACACCCTCATAAAGAGCGAATACAGCTTCATTGATCATGGGAAGGAGAACGCGGTTTACAATAAAAGCCGGAAAGTCTTCTGATAAGGCGGATGTTTTGCCAATGCGTTGCACCAACTCATTTGAGCTTTGATAGGTTTCATCCGATGTGGCAATGCCACGGATAATCTCAACAAGTTGCATCACCGGAACTGGATTCATGAAATGCATGCCAATGAATTTTTCCGGTCTATCAGTTGCCGAAGCCAGTCGCGTGATAGAGATTGATGATGTGTTGGAAGCAATAATTGTGTCAGGCCCTATAACGGCACAGACTTCTTTTAAGATAGATACTTTAAGCTCTTCATTTTCAGTTGCGGCTTCAATAACCATATCCACATCAGAAATATTATTAAGGCTGGCGGCAATATGAATTTGGCCGAGTGCTTTGTCTCTTTCCGCTTCAGTGATTTTGCTTTTTGCTGCCTGACGATTGAGGTTGCCGGTTATAGACGCTATGCCTGTTTCTATCCGATCAACAGATACGTCATTGAGCAAAACATCGCAGCCGGCGAGGGCAAAGACATGTGCAATGCCACTTCCCATTTGTCCAGCCCCAATGATTGCAATCCTCTGGATGCTCATAAAACTCTCCCAACAAGCAACCCTATAGATGCTTTATGTTATAGTGCGCTGTCGAGTTCAGGAACAGCGTTGAAAAGATCTGCCACAAGGCCATAATCCGCGACCTGAAAAATCGGTGCTTCTTCATCTTTGTTAATGGCAACGATGACTTTTGAGTCCTTCATGCCCGCCAGATGCTGAATTGCGCCGGAAATGCCGACGGCAATATACAGTTCAGGGGCGACAACTTTACCTGTTTGTCCGACCTGGTAGTCATTAGGCACAAAACCGGCATCAACTGCTGCACGTGAAGCACCAACAGCTGCACCGAGTTTGTCGGCAACGCTTTCTAGAATTGTGAAATTATCACCGGATTGCATGCCACGTCCGCCGGAAATAACAATTTTGGCAGAAGTCAGTTCAGGACGGTCAGAAACAGTTAGCTCTTCGCCAACATATTCTGAAATGCCTTTATCTCCGGTGCTGGTCAAATCTTCAACACTTGCAGACCCACCTTCTCCCGCTGCCGGGAAGGCGGTGGCGCGCACTGTCATGACTATTGTTGCGCTCGAAACTTTAACTGTTTGAATGGCATTACCTGCATAAATAGGACGTTCAAATGTATTGGCGTCAACAACAGCGGTAATGTCAGAAAGTTGGGGCATGTCCAAAAGCGCGGCAATCCGCGGCATGAAGTTTTTGCCATTGGTTGTAGCGGCAGTAATAATCGCACTATAGCCATCTGCCATACTAACGACGAGATCCGCAAGCGGCTCGGCGAGTAATTTGGCGAAGGCTGCATCATCGGCTTTTAAAACTTTGGCGACACCGTCAATTTTTGCGGCATCGGCTACAGCGTCAGCGCAATTTTCACCGGCAACAAGAAGGTGAACATCTTTGCCGAGCGCAATCGCCGCAGAAATGGCTTTTTTAGTGGCGTCTGCAATGGTCTGGTTATCATGTTCTGCAATTACGAGTGTATTCATGACAGGACTCCTGCTTCATTTTTCAGTTTATCAACTAATTCTTGAATGGTTTCGACTTTAACGCCGGCTTCCCGCACGGGTGGCTCGGCAACTTTAACGATTTCGAGTTGTGGGGTGACATCAACGCCATAATCTTCAGGTGTTTTCTCATCAATAGGCTTCTTTTTGGCCTTCATAATATTTGGCAATGAGGCGTATCTTGGCTCGTTCAAGCGCAAATCTGTTGTGACAATGGCCGGGAGGTTGAGCTTGATAGTCTGAAGCCCCCCATCAATCTCACGGGTCACACCAATATTGCCAGCTTCGGGCTTGATTTCAGAGGCAAAAGTACCTTGTGGCCAGCCCAGTAGAGCGGCCAACATTTGCCCAGTCTGATTGTTATCACCGTCAATGGCTTGCTTGCCGAGGATAACAAGGTCGGGGCTTTCAGCTTCCACGACACCTTTAAGTAGTTTGGCAATGGCAAGGGGTTCGACCTCTACATCCGTTTGGATGAGGATACCTCTATCAGCGCCCATTGCCAGCGCTGTTCTGATAGTCTCCTGCGCTTGCGCAGGGCCGACGGAAACCGCAATCACTTCAGTAGCTGTGCCTGCTTCTTGCAGACGCACAGCCTCTTCAACTGCAATTTCACAAAATGGGTTCATTGACATTTTGACATTCGCCAAATCAACGCCGGTTTGATCGGGTTTGACGCGAATCTTCACATTGTAGTCAACGACACGTTTGACGGGCACTAAGATTTTCATCGTAAAGTCCTTAATTTGCAATTTCAGGTTCATATTCAAACCTGACACTTTATTTAATGCGGAAAATAGCCATCTGGCGTAAAACCGTCAATTATTACATTTGTAAGCAACCGCGACGAATTGGCCTAGTTAAAATGACCTCTAATAAGCCCTTACGCGTCTCTCGTCGCACCTGGTTGCCATAAAACATCTGCCGCACCATTATTATTCGCTATGCGACCCGCAACGAAGAGAAGGTCAGATGCGCGGTTGATATATCTCTTGGTAACTTCATTAATTTCATCTGTGTCACTTTCATCCGAAAGTCTAATCAGATTTCGTTCCGCACGCCTGATTATTGTTCTCGCGAGATGCAGAAAAGCTGCTGCCGGCTCACCACCCGGCAGAACAAAAGATGTTAACGGGGTCAGATCGGCATTCAACATATCAATTTCTTGTTCAATCCGCGTCACTTGCTCAGGGAGAATGCGGAGTGGCTGAAACGAGCTATCCTTATCGTTCTCAACATTAGGCATCGCCAAATCTGCACCCAAATCGAATAGGTCATTTTGTAGACGGGCTAAAATGTCGTCCAGTGTTGAACCTTGTGTGTGTAAACGTGCCATGCCTATTGCGGCATTAGCCTCGTCAACGGCACCATAACTTTCAATTCTTAAATCATATTTTGCGCGTCGGGACCCGTCAGCAAGCGCGGTAGTCCCGTCATCCCCGGTCCGGGTGTAAATTTTGTTAAGGGTAACCATATTTACCTTCAAAAATACCTGAATTGATATAACAGCGACAGGCGTTTTATAGCAAGATTATAATATATCAGAATGTTCGGCTGACTC
This sequence comes from Rhodobiaceae bacterium UBA6963, assembly GCA_002450335.1. Lineage (GTDB taxonomy): Bacteria > Pseudomonadota > Alphaproteobacteria > RS24 > RS24 > Micropelagius. The sequence continues at coordinate 10,707 of DJZB01000067.1, read as the reverse complement.
TGAGGCCGGCATTCGTCAACCCGTCATTCGAATCGCACAAATTTGCATTGGACATGTGGGTGACAATGGCCAGAAGGCTGTATTCTGAGCTTAAACGCCATCCAAATGAAAGGCTCTCTCTAAAGTTTACAGGGCAACCATAAGCGCGGTGAGTTTTACGACCTCCGGCTGGAACGGTATCGGGGTCTTCTTCACCGTCATGAATGGAACCGCCCAGAAAAATTTCGGTATAGAATTTGTCTGAAAAATCATATTGCCATGCCACACCGCCATATAGCTGGCTCGTGTCATTATCAGTGTTTATGGTCGCGCCAATCACCGGCCGGGGGGACCATGGAATACTCTCGAGTTTTGTTGGAAATAAAACTTCAACATTGATGCTGACACTATCTTCAATTGGATTTGATTCAACATCCTGCTGTATCAAACCAAAAGTATAAACCTTCTGGCTTGGATTAGACGTGTCATCTGCGAGCACGTCGAGAGGAACAAACATGATTGATAGAATACAAGAGAATACAAAAATATTCATAAGCAACTAAATCACACAAATAAAAATCACTAAGATTCTAGATATTTATCGCTTTTCAGGCAAGCTTATTCATTATTTGCTGAAGTAGATGCCACACATGACGACTATGATTGTTATAAGCTGAAGGCCGACACGCCACCGCATTAGACGTTGAGATGTGTTTGGGCTGCCATTTCTGAGCATATTTGCCAGACCGGCAAGTAATACGAGGCTCACAGCCACAAGACCGGCAGGAATAAGATAGTTGAAAATCGTCACTGTATTGTCCTCTTATTCTTATAATGTAAGGGAAGGAAGTAACTCTTCAATGAGTTGCTCAGGTCGGTAACCTTGCCCCCGATAATACTCAATACCTATATCACCAGCGCGTTTTGACAAGCGACGACCATCGGCTTCTCTTACAAGATCATGATGATAATAGTCAGGTTCAGGGTATTCCAGTAAGATTTGCAAGACGCGATGAATATGGGTCGCACCCTGTAAATCCATGCCGCGTGTGACGAGGGAAATGTCTTGTGCGGCATCATCTACAACAACGCTTAGATGATAGCTGGTCGGAATATCTTTTCGCGCAAGAATGACATCTCCATAGAGGCTGGGGATGATTTCAATACTTTCCTGCTGCGAGGCTTCAAAATAAGTAAGACTCCCGTTTTTCACTCTGGCTAGCGCGGCAGCTTTTTCACTGTCCAGCCGCCATGCATAACTGCCGCCTTCCCACATCATGGCATCTCTTTTTGCAGGAGAAATATCTTTATATAAGCCAGGATAAATAGCCGCCCCATCCGGGTCGATAGGCCATGCCTCTCGACCGCCCGCTTGGACATTGATGTAATCCCTTATATCTGCCCTACTCGCCCAGCATGGATAGACAACGTCCAAATCCCTCAGTTTGTTGAGCGCGGTCTTGTATATATCAAAGCGGTCCGATTGAATCATTACAGGGGTTGGCCATGAAAGCCCCAGCCACGCCAAATCATCATAAATGGCATCAATGAAATGCCGGCGACGTCGTCCTAAATCAATATCCTCAATCCGCAGAATGAAGCTGCCTGACCCGGCGAGTTTTTGCGCCATTAATGCCGAATAAGCATGCCCGAGATGCAACCTACCGTTCGGACTTGGGGCAAATCGGGTGATATGAGCTTGGTCTTGCGGTTTCATATCGCCACTATATATGGCGCATAAAATCAGGCAAATTACAAAATAGGCTAAAAATCTGCATTTTGTTTGAAATTTGTAAGAATAATGACATGTTTAATATGTCTTCTATAATTATAGTGAGATATTGATTCGTAATTAGTCACACCGATATTATTAACACCGGCAGGGGGTTTTAAGGTTATGCAGCGCTTGATGGATAGAAAGTCTCAGACTTTTCTCACTTCCGATCACAGTCGTTTTAAAAATCCTGAAAGTTGTCCTGCACTGGTTCTCAATGCAGATTACCGCCCCCTGAGCTATTATCCGCTTTCACTCTGGTCATGGCAGGACACGCTCAAAGCCGTGTTTCTTGATCGGGTAAACATTGTTTCAGAATATGAAACCAAAGTTCATTCCCCGACGACAGCCATTCGTTTGCCAAGTGTTGTTTCGCTTAAAAACTATGTGAAGCCACCACAATATCCGGCCTTTACAAGATTTAATGTCTTTTTGAGAGATAGCTTTACCTGTCAGTATTGCGGCTCGGATCAGGACTTGACCTTTGACCATGTTGTGCCGCGCAGGGTTGGTGGGCAAACCACATGGGAAAATGTTGTTGCAGCTTGCTCGCCTTGCAACCTTAAAAAGGGTGGGCGGCTTTGCAAAGAAGCATCTATGTTCCCGCAGCATAAACCACGCCAACCAACTGTCTATGAATTGCATGATATTGGCAGACGTTTTCCACCAAACTTTCTGCATGAAAGTTGGCAAGATTATCTCTATTGGGATAGTGAACTTCAGCCGTAACTAAATTTTTTCAGAAATTTTAATTGCCGAGCGACAGCCGAAACGTATCAAAGACCTCAGGACTTCATACCCTTTCATGTCTTCAGCGCCATGTTCAATTGCTGTATCGCGATGTTCTGCTTCATCTGCGCGAAACTCTTCAATCATGTTTCGCAGATCGGCTTCTTCACCGGTTTTTTCAAGCTCTTCAATCTGTTCGGCATAATGTGCGTCAATGACTTCCTCAACAGCGGCAGTGCAAGCCATTGCTGCTTTTTCACCCATCAATGCCGTTACAGCACCAAGAGTAAATCCAGCGGCATCCCAAAATGGCGCCAATACAGTCGGACGGATTTTCTTTTCGAGGATGAGTTTGTCAAAACTATCCATATGAGACTGCTCTTGTTCAGCCATGTGTTTGACGAGGTCAGCTATTTCTGTTTTCGAGTCAGTATTACCGAATACAGCCAGTTGTCCGCGGTAGATACTTACAGCCCCATGCTCTCCGGCATGATCAACGCGTATCATTTGCTCTGTTTTGGTGGATAGTTTCTTGCCGGATTTAGATGCTGTCATGCTCATGATGTTTCCTGTCTTCTAAATAAGATAGGAAACCCTGCCAGCAAAGCAAGGCCAAGGCTCGCCAGCATGTTATATCCGGCCAGTGATAAACCAAATAACCGCCATGGCGCTTCACTGCATGAGGGGGGCGCGCCGTTTTCAAGTGATAAAATCAACTCTTCAATATTTGTGACTTCCATGGGGTTGCCGGCACATGAGGCCGGTCCGGGCCAGTAGCCCCATTCAATGCCTGCGTGATAACCGCCATAAGCCGAATTCACCAAAAATATGAACGTAAGGATCATAAAGCTTATGGTTGAAAGGCTTGGTTTTTTGCTCGCAGTCAAAGCGGCCAAAAGCCCGAGCGGGACAGCCAGATAAAAAGCAATACGCTGATTGAGGCAAAGCGGACACGGCGCGAGGCCCATGAGATATTCGAAAGCAAAAACAGCGGCAAGAACCCCCAAGCTGGCAAGGGTAATCATAATACCGCGCCGCAAAGGTTGAAATAACCAAAGACGAATATTGACCATTAAAGCGGCAGTTACCCCGTAAAATCTTATGGCGCGCCCGATGATACAAGCCGCCAGAAAACCTATTGGCTCCATTGCGACGACACCGCTTGCAATAGTGGCAACTTTAAAGGGAACAAAGCTGATGGCGCTGATAATCACAATCCAGAAACCCCAATCCGCATAAAACCCTGTAAATTTTTCAAATGCGGCTTGGGCGCTATAGGCCTCCAGAATGGGTGTCCCAATCAGCTCAAAAAGATAACGCCCAATGATATAACCAAGAATGGCACCCAAAACAGATGCCAATGTGCAGATAAAAGCGTAAAACCAAGCGCGTGATTTATCAGCCAGCACCATCGGTGCAAGTATCACATCCGGCGGAACCGGGAAGAATGAGCTCTCAATGAATGAAATGCCTGCCAATGCCCATTTAGCCTTGGCGTGGGTGGCAAGTGACTGACACCATTCATAGAGCTTTTTCATCGTCGGTTGCATTGTCTTTTGGGTCTTTTGGGTCTTT
>DJZB01000067.1:0-6336 GCA_002450335.1 Rhodobiaceae bacterium UBA6963 | reverse complement strand
CTTTTGGGTCTTTTGGGTCTTTTGCATCTTTTGGCGCACCTTTTGCGTTTAGGCAAAACCTACTCATTAATCTTGTATTTGCAAAGATAATTTGCAGTGCCGACAGTTTGAAAAGTACTTTTGGTATGAAGGCGTTCCGGTGAAAGTGATACCGGGAAAGTGATTCTGGACGTGAAGAAACTTTCTGTTATATTGCACGCCTGCGCGGCCCTCGTGGCGGAATTGGTAGACGCGACGGATTCAAAATCCGTTGCCTTCACGGGCGTGCCAGTTCGAGTCTGGCCGAGGGCACCATTTACAAATTTAGAAACCATTAATCCGGTTTTGCATCCCCTGCGTAGAATAATCATGATAACCGCACAAAATGGCGTTTTTTTTGTGAAAAACTCCAGAATTTAATAGTTCTTTAATATAGCTAAGCTATTTGTTGTCACTGTAGGTATAGTCATGCGTCGATTCTTATTGTTTTTTGCCATAACCCTGTACTTTCCTCAAACTGCCATTGCAGGGGGGATAACTTTTGTCGGCACGGCAACAACACATTGTGAATTATGGTCAGATGACAAAAATGATAATGGCAGACGTTATTGCCGTCGCCGGGCTGAAACGCCGTCCTCCAAACCTTCCACATGCCGATTGAAAGCTAAGTCCAAGAAAGAAGGCATTTGGAATTGCGTTTATAAGCGCGCCGGATGGAAGCTTATGGACAAAAAAATGTCGATGGAACCGGGCATCAGTTGCCCGGGCACTGTTAGGTGTTGAGCTGTTTTCGCTCTTATTCCTCTTCTTTTGAACGATTATCCCGCTGAATGCAGAATGGCTTCATAACGGCATTGATTGCTTGGTTGAAGAAGTAGAAAAACCCCAAGATGATAACGCACACCTTTAATCCGATGAAGGCTTGCACCCAAGGCGTGAGTTGCAGGAATTTATTGAGTAAGTCAGCTGAAAAATTATAGTCACCCATAACGGCCTCTGTTTGACGTTAAAAACAAACGGCACCAATGATTTCACACTGGTGCCGGGGTGTTAAGAAGTCATGTGAACATGACCGCAGCGCCTTTACCGCGAGCGGTTGTTGTATAACGCCGCCACCCCGACGTAAGTCGAGATAGCAGCAGTTTGGTAATGGCAGATGCTACTGCCGGTTCACAAGAGGTTCTTAAGCCCCGAGACTAGATATTGACTAGCCCTTAAATAAAATTATCACGCAACATGTATACCGGTCAATTTATTGGAAATTGACCCCACTTTAAAACTGGTGATCCCGGCAGGATTCGAACCTGCGACCCCCAGATTAGGAATCTGGTGCTCTATCCTACTGAGCTACGGGACCAATAAGCCGTCATTATCAAGCCTGCACTTAATTATAGCAGATGAGCGTGTCGCTCCCAGCCTTGTTATTAATCTTTGAAACTTGCTGATTGTTTCAAATATGTAAATAATATCAAAATACAGAATAATATAAAGCCGGCTCAAAATGACAGATCACGAACAAGCAAGACTGACTTATCTTATTATTCTTCTTATTTTTGTCATGTGTTCATTTGGTTTTTATTATCGCAAAAATTTAGAAAGAATAACCCGGCATTTTCTATCTTGGGCTTTGATTTTTATAGGTCTTGTTACGGCTTATGGTTTTAAAGATGTTTTAACCGCCGCGCTTTTCCCTCAAATCGGTCATCAAAGGGGAGAGACTTTTGTTTATTCAAAAGCGGGGGACGGACATTTTTATCTTCAGTTAGTTGTCAATGGAGAGAAGGTTAAATTTCTGCTTGATACAGGCGCCACAAATCTTGTTTTGAATAAAAAGACGGCTGAGAAAGTCGGGATTGACCCGAATGAATTGTCTTATAATTTTAAGACCTATACCGCCAACGGTATCTCAAGAAGTGCCAAAATTCTCATTCAAGAAATTAAAATAGGATCTTTGTATGACTATGATGTCGCGGCGATGGTGGCAGAAGGGGCGTTGTTTATGCCGCTTTTAGGCATGACATTTCTCAGTCAGTTTGGCGAAATAAGCATTAATGGCGATAAGCTTACGCTTACAAAATAGACCCCACCGCCTAAATGGCGCACCACACACTAAATACTTCACTCGGTGACATTAAGCCCATAGACCCTGTCCAGTTGATAGGTCAGCGCGGGCGGAAACATGCGGGCGCCTGCAAATAAGGTATTACGGGCGACTGCTTTGATACCAGATGCATGATAAAGCGCGGCGTTGCGGCGGGATATGTCGTAAAGATTTTTGACACGGTTTTGACGTTTTTGTTGAAACAGGTTTAAGGCGGTAGCCATAGATGTTTTGTTTTCTAATGAAGAAGCCAGAACATAGGCGTCTTCAATCGCCATGGCAGCGCCCTGCGCCATAAACGGCAAAATGGGGTGACAGGCGTCGCCAATTAAAACCGTGCGGCAACTGTGCCATGTTTTTGGTGCAGATCTGTCAAACAGTCCCCATAGATAGGTTTCAGTGCAGGCCTCAAGAATATCTTGAACAGGGCTGTCCCAAGCTGAAAAAGCAGTCCGCAATTTGTTTATATCGCCTTCCAGCATCCAGTTTTCTTCTGTCCATGCGGCGCGTTCCTCAACGGCGATGAAATTCATCAGTGATGCTTGGCGCAGGCGATAGGCAACAAAATGTTTGCCGGGTCCCACCCAGACACTAACCCCTTCGGGGGGCTGCGTCTTTAACCGTTCTGTTGGCACCAGTCCACGCCAAGCAATCTGGCCGGTAAAGTTTGCCATGCTATTGGGTTGCAAGGTGGAACGAATTGTTGAGGATATACCATCTGCCCCGATAAGGAGATCTGCTGAAATGTTTTTACCTGACTGGGTTTTGACAAAAACTGTCTCCGGCGTTTCCTCATAGGCTGTGATTTTCTCATTAAACAAAATTTGAATATCGGCCTCTTGAGCTGTGTTGAACAGGACTTCAATTAAATCGGCACGATGACAGTGCCAGTAACCCGCTCCGTATCGGCGGTTAAAAGCCGCGCCCATTGTTTGGGTGAGCAGGGGGGTGCCGGATTTGAAATCGCGTATTGATACTTCAGTGGGGATGTCAACTTTGGGTTCTAGCTGGTCACTGACGCCTACCGCGTTCAGCACATGCAATGCGTTGGGGCTGAGTTGAATTCCCGCGCCAATATCTTGCAAGGCGGCGGCTTGTTCCAACACGGTCACATCATGCCCTGATTGGCGTAAACATAAAGCGGCTGTCAAACCGGCGACGCCGGCGCCGACAATAATGATTTTATGGTTGTCAGATTTTGACACGTTCCGGAAGCCTTTGCCAAATTGGTGCGCTCATTTGCCCCTGATTTAAGTTTTAACTTACATAGTAATTGATTGAATTTGTTCTCATAACACTTAAATTAAGGTTAGTTAAATTATTGAGGTTCATTATGGCTGAGAATTCACCTGGGTCAGCAGGCAAAGTACCCGGTCTTTATGATGCATTTGTGGCGGTTAAGCGCTTAATTGCGGATAAAGAAGACACATCGCAGGTATTCACTATTCTCGAAGCTTTGGGAAAACGTTCTTCTGAGAAAAGCTGGAAAAAATTCAAAAAGCATCCGAATTATTCCATGCTTCGTGAACAGCCTCCTTTGATGAATTTTCTGTGTGATAAAAAATGGCTATCCTCTCTGCCGGAGGGAAGTCTTGGTCGCCATTATTATGAGTTTCTCCAGCGTGAAAATATTTCAGCCGAAGGGTTGGTTGAGGCCAGCGAAAAAGGGTTTAGCGGACTGCGCCCCTTAGCAGATGAAACTGTGGAATTTCACCAGCGTCAACGCGATGCTCATGATTTATGGCATGTCCTTACAGGATATGGGCGCGACGCGCTGGGTGAATTATGTCTGCTGGCGGTAACTTATCGTCTGCTGGGTAATCCCGGGCTATTGCTCATCATCCTTTTCGGCGGCCGTCATATAAAAAAGCTTAATCCTGGCTTTAAATTCTGGTCGGCGATCGGTGAAGGTTTCCGCCATGGACGCCAAATGTCTTGGTTGCCGGGTGTGGATTGGAAAGAAGTTCTGCCGCGTCCGATTGATGAGGCACGGAGCATGCTGAATATCCAGACGCCTGCAATCTATCAGGATGTTGTTGAATCCACTCTAAAACAGGGTGGCATTCATTTTGACGAACAACTGAGCGCTGCTGAGTAATGCTCAAAGTTTACGGCCTAAAGAATTGTGATACCTGCCGTAAAGCGCTGAGCTGGTTGATGTCAGAAAATATTGAACATAAATTCTTTGATATAAGAAAAGACGGATTTTCAGAGGCAGACCTGAAACGCTGGCTTTCTGCTTTAGGTCATGAGCAACTTATTAATCGTCGTGGCACAAGCTGGCGCAAAATCGATCCGTCAATTCAGGAAAGTCTGAATGAAACGAACGCAGCATCTTTAGTGTTGAGTGAACCGGCTTTGATGAAGCGTCCGATTTTTGATGATGGTAAAAAGCTTGTGATATGCGGCTTTAAGAATGAACAACAAGAAACCTTGAAATCTCTTTAGTTTTTTAAGACCGTAAACTCTACAAATTTTTCTTTTTGATTGGCATCAAGTAAATCATGCCCGGCAGTCTTGCAGAAATGCTCCACATCCAGGGGTGCGACAGGGTCATCGGCATAAAGTATAATTTTTTCTCCAACGGATAAGTTTTCAAGCGCCTTACGGAGTTTCAAGACAGGTAAGGGGCACTTCAAACCTGTAGCATCTAATATGGTTATTTCCGACATGTCAGGACGGTCATTTATCAAGCCAGTAATCTTCAATCCATGGGCAAGGTTTTGTGAATTTATAGATTTTTTTCCAGTGCTCTCCTTCAACCGGCCATTCCCCAATCATTGCTTCGTCGGGGTCAGGCTTGCCGGTAAAGGCAACAACCGATGTATTCGGCCCGGGAACGGCTGTTTTGAAAAAATTTAACGGCCAAGGTGGCATTATGGTGTGTTTGAAACTCACAACCCAATCCGCGGGCCAGTAAACCATTTTGCCGACAACATCACTGATATATTTTTGGGAAATACCATATTTCTTTTCAATTTTTGCCGGGTCAGCATTGAAATCATCAAAGATATGCTTGTAGCGACCCACAGGAAAACGATAGCAAGATGTGTTGCCAATATTTTTGCCAATCTGAGTCCAGTTTTCGGCGACGCAATATTCGCCAGGCTCATAATCAAAAAAGCGGTCTACATCACCGCAAATGACAATGTCCAAATCCAGATAAAGAACATCCCCTTCAAGGTCGCCCAGTGGATATTGCCATAGGGAAACTTTCCTGAATGGTGGGCTGTATTCATAATCTGGTAAATTAACAGGCGGGATGTCTCTGGTAATTACATCTTCATCTATGCCTGTCACGTCATCCGTGAAGCATATTAGACGTGTGGGACGCTTATTATATCGTTTGATGGCTCGGTTCATGCGGTTAACATATTCCGACCCGTAACGCGTGCCCCATTTTATGCAGATAACAGTCTGCGTCATATAAACTCTTAATAAATTATAGTGATTAAATTCTTAAAATAGTTTGAAAACTTATGCAAACATATGAAGCCAAGTAAAACTATTGGCGCTCTGTAACATTGGCCCGCAGTTTTTGTTATTCTGAGAGTGAGAAACTATTCAGCTGACGCTTCTTTGAGATAAGCAATAACATTGTGGCGGTCTTTTTCTTTGCGCAGACCGACAAAAGCCATACGTCCACCTTTGATAACTTGGCGTGGATTTAAAAGATAAGCGTCCAGCAGACTTTCTGTCCAGACAGGGTTATCAGCCGCAAAAGCCATAAGCCCCTTGGAATATTTGAAACCATCAACATTACCGACAGCACGACCGATTATATTATTGAGATGCGGCCCGACACGATTTTTAGCCCCAGCACCAACAATGTGACAGGATTTACATTTTTTGAATACTTTGGCTCCTGCAGCCGCGTCGCCCGCAGGGTAATCTTCAGCACCAGCTTGACTGGCAAACGGCAAGCTGAATAGGCATAAGGCTAATAAAAAAGTGTAAAAAGTGAACGATGTTGATTTCATCGATTATCTCCTTGCGAATTTAAAATCAGTGAATAATGGATAGGCAACTTTCAAAAACATTCTTTAAGGAACTAACCATTTCATCTTTACAGGTGTTTGCGTGAGATCAAAATAGGCACGTCTATGACCTTTTGCCGCGAGGTAAAGCCACTCGATTGTTTTCACGTCAGCAGCAACTGGCGCAAAGTTAATTTCACCATCTTGTGTGGTGTCGGCATCAAAAAGTGCCTTATATGGGTCATCTATTGCAGTGCCCGGTGCTGCTGTAACTTGATA
>DJZB01000056.1 GCA_002450335.1 Rhodobiaceae bacterium UBA6963 | reverse complement strand
TACGCCCCGTCATTATGACATTCTACGCGATCCGGTTATCACAGAGAAAGCAACAATGGCTTCCGAGCATAACCAAGTTGTATTCAATGTATCATCCGATGCAGATAAACCTTCCATTAAGGAAGCTGTTGAAGCGCTGTTCGATGTAAAAGTTAAGGCCGTTAATACGTTTAACCGTAAAGGTAAGATTAAACGTTTCCGTGGAATTTTGGGAAAGCAAGGCGATCGTAAACGCGCGATTGTAACGCTTGAAGAAGGGCATTCGATTGATGTTACGACCGGTCTCTAAGCCGGACATCATGAAAAGGTTATAAAGCTATGGCATTAAAAAAATATAATCCAACGACTCCCGGACAACGCGGTCTGATTCTTGTTGATCGCTCTGCGCTACATAAGGGCAAGCCGGTTAAAACATTGACCGAGGGTTTGACCAAATCCGGTGGGCGTAATAATGCCGGCCGCATTACAGCGCGTCGTCGTGGTGGTGGTCATAAACGTAGTTACAGAATTGTCGACTTTAAGCGCCGTAAATGGGATATGGCTGCGACTGTTGAGCGTCTGGAATATGACCCAAACAGAACGGCCTTTATTGCGCTGATCAAATATGAAGATGGTGAACTGGCTTATATTATTGCGCCTCAGCGTCTTGGTGTTGGTGATAAGGTCATTGCGGGCGAAAAGGTTGATGTCAAGCCTGGTTGTGCAATGCCACTTCGTTCCGTTCCAATCGGTTCTATTATTCACAATATTGAGATGAAGCCGGGTAAGGGTGGTCAGATTGCCCGTTCTGCTGGTGCATTCGCTCAGATTGTTGGTCGCGATCAAACCTACGCAATTATTCGTTTGGGTTCAGGTGAACAACGCCTTATTAATGGTGATTGTATGGCGACAATCGGCGCCGTTTCAAACCCGGATCAAGGCAATATCAAGCTTGCTAAAGCGGGCCGTAACCGCTGGATGGGTAAAAGACCGAGCGTGCGTGGTGTAGCCATGAACCCGGTAGATCACCCGCATGGTGGTGGTGAAGGTAAAACATCTGGCGGACGTCACCCTGTGACCCCGTGGGGTAAATCAACTAAAGGTAAGCGCACACGTTCGAATAAATCCTCGGACAAATATATTTTGCGCAGCCGTCATATGAAGAAAAAGCGTTAGGAATAAATCATGACACGTTCAGTTTGGAAAGGCCCGTTTGTCGATGGTTATCTGCTTAAAAAAGCGGAAGCCGTTCGTGAGTCCGGTAGAAACGACGTCATCAAGACTTGGAGCCGTCGGTCAACCATTCTCCCGCAATTTGTCGGGTTGAATTTTGGTGTACATAACGGTCAAAAACATATTCCTGTTCTCGTAACAGAAGAAATGGTTGGACATAAATTCGGTGAATTTGCGCCAACTCGTACGTATTACGGCCATGCTGCCGATAAGAAGGCTAAGAGGAAGTAAGATGGGTAAGGCATCCAAACCAAGACAACTTGCTGATAATGAAGCCAAAGCGGTGGGCCGGATGATCCGTACCAGTCCGCAAAAGCTTAATCTTGTCGCGCAATTAATTAGAGGCAAAAAGGCTGAGAAAGCTGTTGCTGATTTAACTTTCTCACGCAGACGTGTTTCAGATGAGGTTAAAAAAGTTCTCGAAAGCGCGATAGCGAACGCAGAAAACAACCATGATTTGGATGTTGATAATCTGTTTGTCGCAGAAGCTTATGTGGGTAAAAACCTTGTCATGAAGCGGTTCCGCCCAAGAGCTAAAGGGCGCGCCGCACGTATTATTAAGCCTTTCAGCCAGCTGACAATTGTTGTTCGTGAGATGGAAGAAACTCAGGCCGGAGGAGAAGCCTAATGGGACAGAAAATTAATCCGATTGGTATGCGCCTCGGTGTTAACCGTACATGGGACTCCCGCTGGTATGCCAGAAAAGGTGAATATGCTTCACTTCTTCACGAAGATTTAAAAATCCGTGAAATGCTTCTGAAGGAACTTAAGCAGGCAGCCGTTTCTAAAATCATCATTGAGCGCCCGCACAAAAAATGTCGTGTGACTATTCATTCAGCGCGTCCCGGTGTCATTATCGGGAAAAAGGGTGCCGATATTGAGAAGCTACGCGGACGGATTGCAAAAATCACTGACAGTGAAGTGCTTCTGAATATTGTTGAAGTGAGAAAGCCTGAAATTGACGCCCAGCTTGTTGCTGACGGGATTGCCCAACAGTTGGAACGCCGTGTTGGTTTCCGTCGTGCTATGAAGCGGGCCGTTCAATCAGCCATCAGATTGGGTGCTGAGGGTATCCGTATTAATTGTGGCGGTCGTCTTGGCGGCGCTGAGATTGCGCGTGTTGAGTGGTACCGTGAGGGGCGTGTGCCATTGCATACACTCCGCGCAGATATTGATTATGGTGTCGGGTCAGCGCATACGGCTTACGGTGTCTGCGGTATCAAGGTTTGGATTTTCAAAGGTGAAATCGTTGAACATGATCCGATGGCACGCGACAAGCGCGGTGAGCAAGGCAGTGATGATAATGCCAACTCATCCAGAGAAATGGCAAGAGGTTAGGGACAATGCTGCAACCTAAACGTACAAAATTCCGTAAAGCCCATAAAGGCCGCATTAAAGGTAATGCGAAGGGTGGCACGGCTCTTAATTTTGGGGCTTTTGGTCTGAAAGCAACGACACCTGAGCGTGTCACATCGCGCCAGATTGAAGCTGCTCGTCGTGTGATTACGCGTCATATGAAACGTGCAGGGCGTGTATGGATTCGTATCTTTCCTGATGTGCCGGTTTCCAAGAAACCGACAGAAGTACGTATGGGTAAAGGTAAGGGTTCTCCTGAATATTGGGCCTGCCGTGTCAAGCCCGGTCGGATTATGTTTGAAGTTGACGGTGTGCCTGCAAATGTTGCCCATGAGGCATTGAAACTTGCTGCCGCTAAACTTCCGGTTCAAACGCGTGTTGTTTCACGCGTTGGCGACCAAGACTAGGAGTTGGGTTTATGAAGATTGCTGAAATCAGAGATTTGACTACCGACCAGCTTGATGACCGCTTGGTGGAACTGAAAAAAGAGCAGTTCAATCTGCGTTTCCAGAAAGCGTCAGGCCAGCTTGAAAATATGGCACGTATCGGTCAGGTGCGTAAGGAAATTGCCCGCGTACAGACCGCTAAAAACGAGCTTAAGGGAAAACAGGCCGAGTAGGGTCGTTTAATTGAGGACTAGATAGAAATGCCAAAACGTATTCTACAAGGAACTGTTGTCAGCGATAAAACCGACAAAACTGTTGTTGTTCGGGTTGAGCGTCGTCTGACAGACCCTGTGATGAAAAAGACCGTTCGTAAATCGAAGAAGTACCACGTTCATGATGCTGATAATCAGTTCAAGACAGGTGATACTGTTCGTATCCGGGAATGTCGTCCGATTTCCAAGCTGAAATGCTGGGAAGTCATAACGGAATAGTTGAGGCTAGGTAAGGAATAATACAATGATACAGATGCAAACAAATCTGGACGTTGCCGACAATTCGGGTGCTCGACGGGTGCAGTGCATCAAGGTTCTCGGAGGCTCAAAACGCATGAGCGCCGGGATTGGTGACACAATCGTGGTAAGCGTAAAGGAAGCAATTCCGCGCGGTCGCGTGAAAAAAGGTGACGTTATGCATGCGGTCATTGTTCGCACAGCAAAAGAAATTCGTCGCAATGATGGAAGTGTCATCCGCTTTGACAGAAACGCAGCCGTTCTTGTGAATAATTCAGGTGAGCCGGTGGGTACAAGAATTTTTGGCCCGGTTACGCGTGAATTAAGAGCAACTAACCATATGAAAATTGTTTCTCTTGCGCCGGAGGTTCTGTAATGCCGACAAAATTGAAAATTAAAAAAGGTGATAAGGTCGTTGTGTTGGCCGGTCGCGATAAAGGTAAATCGGGCGAGGTTCTTGGTGTGTTTCCAACAGAAAACCGTGCGCTTGTGCAAGGCGTGAATATTGTGAAGCGTCACCAGCGCCAATCTGCCCAGACTGAGGGTGGCATCATCGCGCGCGAATCTAAAATTCATATTTCTAACCTTGCTATTGCCGATCCTAAAGATGGGGCGCCAAGTCGGGTCGGGTATCAATTTGATAAAGACGGCAAAAAACAAAGATTTGCCAAAAAGTCAGGAGATGTCATCGATGGCTGAAGCAGATTACATTCCACGTCTTAAGACGCACTATGACGATAGCGTTCGCGCCCAGCTGACTGAACAGTTCAGCTATGCCAACCCGATGCAAGTGCCTAAGCTTGATAAGGTTGTTCTGAATATGGGTATTGGTGAAGCCACCACAGACACTAAAAAAGTGAAGGCTGCCTATGCTGATATGGAACTGATTGCGGGTCAAAAGCCTGTTGTCACACGTGCCCGTAATTCTATCGCGACATTTAAAGTGCGTGAAGATATGCCACTGGGTGTCAAAGTTACGCTTCGCAAGGCGAATATGTACGAATTTATTGACCGTCTGGTTACCATCGCATTGCCGCGTGTGCGTGACTTTAGAGGTCTTAATCCCAAAAGTTTTGACGGCAATGGCAATTATGCGATGGGCCTGAAAGAACATATTGTGTTTCCGGAAATCGACTATGACAAAGTCGATACAATCTGGGGAATGGATGTTATTGTTTGCACAACAGCGACTTCAGATGATGAAGCTCGTGAACTTCTTCGTGCATTTAATTTTCCGTTCTCGGACAAGAACTGACGAGAGCGGAGAGAGGTAGTTATGGCTAAAAAAAGCTCTGTAGAACGTAATAAAAAACGTATCCGATTGGCGGATAAATATGCTGCCAAGCGTGCGGAATTGCTGGCTACGGCCAAGGATGAGTCGCTGACAAATGAGGAGCGTTTCAAAGCGCGTCTCAAGCTTGCAGAACTCCCGCGCAATTCGGCCAAGTCGCGTGTGCGCAACCGTTGTGGTGTGACTGGTCGCCCACGTGGATATTACAGAAAATTGAACATGTCCCGGATCTCGTTGAGAGATTTGGCCTCTAAAGGTCAGATTCCGGGTATGGTTAAGTCGAGCTGGTAGGGAAAGTATTATGAACTTAAACGATCCTCTTGGTGACATGCTCACACGTATTCGCAACGCTCAAATGCGTGGCAAGTCGAGTGTTATCTCCCCATCTTCAAAACTGCGCCGTTGGGTGCTGGATGTGCTGAAGGATGAAGGATATATCCGCGGATATTCCGAAAAACAGTTTACCGGCACAATGGCTGAGCTTGAAATCGAGCTGAAATATCATGAAGGGCGTCCCGTCATTCAGGATATTCAACGCGTTTCAAAACCCGGTCGCCGTGTGTATTCATCTGTAAAAACCATGCCTGTTGTTCAAAACGGTCTTGGTATTTCAATTTTATCTACGCCAAAAGGGGTCATGTCTGACACTGCTGCGCGTGAAAACAATGTTGGTGGGGAGGTTCTCTGCCGCATCTTCTGATGGGGCTTAATTTGAGAATTCTATGAGGAAAAGAAATGTCTCGCATTGGTAAAAAACCTGTTCCTGTACCCGGTGGCGTTGAGGTTAGCCTCAACGGACAGGCATTGGCTGTTAAAGGCCCTAAGGGTGAAATGAATGCCGTATTATCTGACTTGATTGCAATTGAGCAGACAGATGAAGGTATTCTTGTCAGCCCGAAGGAAAAGTCTCAAGCAGCTAGAAGTTTTTGGGGCTTGAGCCGTTCAACAGTTGCTAATTTGGTAACAGGTGTCTCAGAGGGTTTTGAGAAAAAACTCGAACTGCAAGGTGTTGGTTATCGTGCGCAAATTCAAGGTCAGAAGCTAAAGCTTAGCCTTGGTTTCAGTCACGATGTTGATTTTGCCGTTCCTGAGGGTATCAAAGTTGAATGCCCGTCCCAGACCGAAATCACGGTGTCGGGAATTGATAAACAAAAAGTTGGGCAGGTCGCTGCTGAGATACGCTCATATCGTCCACCGGAACCTTATAAGGGCAAGGGTGTTAGATATGTCGGTGAGTATATCTTCCGTAAAGAAGGTAAGAAGAAATAGGATTTCGCTATGGTGAAGAAGATTTCAAAAGATGAGAGACGGAAAAGACGCGTTAGAATGCGTCTGAGAAAGCTGGCTAATGGTAAGCCCAGATTGTCGGTTTTCAGGTCGTCTCAGCATATCTATGCCCAAGTCATCGACGATGAGAATGGTGTAACGGTAGCCGCTGCTTCCACAAAGGATAAGGATTTTTCCGGGCAGAAGGGTTCTAATAAAGAGGCTGCAGGTCTGGTCGGCAAATTAGTTGCTGAGAGAGCCAAAACAGCCGGCGTTGAAACGGTTATTTTTGATCGTGGCGGATATCTATTTCATGGCAGAGTTAAAGCTCTTGCCGAAGCCGCGCGTGAAGCCGGCTTAAAATTTTAAGGAGACTGACTCGTGGCTAGAGGTGATAATCGTAAAGATAACCGCGACGACGATCGCGACAACGAGTTTATTGATAAGCTTGTGCACATTAACCGTGTTGCCAAGGTGGTCAAAGGTGGTCGCCGGTTTGGTTTCGCTGCACTTGTTGTTGTTGGTGATCAAAAAGGTCGGGTTGGTTATGGGCTTGGTAAAGCGCGTGAAGTTCCTGAGGCTATTCGTAAAGCAACCGAAGCCGCAAAGCGCAAAATGATCCGTGTGCCTCTTCGTGAAGGCCGGACATTACATCATGATATTCGTGGTCATCATGGTGCAGGTAAGGTGCTCCTTCGTGCAGCACCTCCAGGAACAGGCATTATTGCCGGTGGTCCGATGCGTGCGGTGTTTGAAGTATTGGGTATGCAGGATGTTGTCGCAAAATCAATCGGGACGTCTAATCCCTATAATATGGTTCACGCTACGATTGATGCCTTAAGCAAGCAAGCAAGCCCGCGCCAGATTGCTGCACGTCGTGGCAAGAAGGTTTCAGATATTATTTCCCGTCGCGGGGTAGATGCTGCCGACGCATAATCGGTAAGGAGCGAATGATGGCGAAGAAAAATACAGTGACTGTAGAGCAAACCGGTAGCCCGATTGGGAGACCTGAGGATCAGCGTGCGACGCTTGTTGGTCTGGGGCTGAATAAAATGCATCGCCGTAAAACTTTAGAAGATACGCCGGCTGTGCGGGGCATGATTGCCAAAGTCGCGCACCTTGTTCGTATTGTGGAAGACGCCTGAGGGCCTGGAGACTGACTATGAGACTCAATGAATTAAGAGATAATCAAGGCGCGCGTAAAACACGTGTTCGTGTTGGTCGCGGAACGTCATCCGGTAAAGGTAAAACCGCTGGGCGTGGTGTAAAAGGTCAAAAATCACGTTCCGGCGT
This sequence comes from Rhodobiaceae bacterium UBA6963, assembly GCA_002450335.1. GTDB lineage: Bacteria > Pseudomonadota > Alphaproteobacteria > RS24 > RS24 > Micropelagius. The sequence continues at coordinate 18,400 of DJZB01000056.1, read as the reverse complement.
TTCCATTAAAGGCTTTGAAGGCGGGCAAATGCCACTTCACATGCGTTTACCAAAACGCGGCTTTAATGTTCCAAATCCAAAAAAACTGAATGCGGTTAATCTTGGTCGTCTTCAGCAAGCTTTGGATGCCGGCAAATTGAACGCATCTGATGCCGTAAATACTGCAAGCCTTAAAAGTGCCGGTGTTATCCGCCGCGAGCTTGATGGTGTCCGCATTATTGGTAATGGCGAATTGAAAACAAAGTTAGATTTTGAAGTTTTTGGTGTTTCAGCTTCTGCAAGAGAGGCAATTGAAAAACTGGGCGGCAAAATTACAGTTCTCGCCCCCGCACCAAGCGAAGGCGAAGATGATGCGAAAGCTGAAAAAAAGGCCAAAAAGAAAGCCACAAAAAAAGCTGAAGCAGATGTAGAAGAAACTGCCGCAGAAGAAGAGGCTCCCGCAGAGGAGACTGCTTCCGATGATGCAGATACCGAAGATAATCAGAGTGAGTAAGGCTTAATCAGGGCGTAAAATGGCTTCAGCAGCAGAGCAATTAGCAGCAAATCTCAGCCTGTCTTCCTTTAGGGGCGCGACGGAACTGAAACAACGTATCTGGTTCACACTTGGTGCGCTGCTAATCTATCGCCTCGGTACCTATATTCCATTGCCCGGTGTTGATCCACAAGCCGTGAATGCGCTTTTTCAGCAAAACCAGGGCGGTATCATTGGTATGTTCAACCTGTTCGCAGGCGGGGCTGTCGGTCGGATGGCTATCTTTGCTTTGAACATCATGCCTTATATTACGGCTTCCATTATTATTCAGTTGCTGACATCGGCAGTGCCTCATCTTGAGCATCTCAAAAAAGAAGGTGGCGAACAGGGGCGCAAACAGATTAACCAATATACCCGCTATGGCACGGTTGTGCTTGCAGCGATGCAAGGTTTCGGTATTGCTGTTGGTCTTGAACGGGCTGAAGGTATTGTTATCAACCCCGGTGTTTTCTTTGAAATCAGCGCTGTTATTACGCTTGTTGGGGGTACAGTTTTTTTGATGTGGCTCGGCGAGCAAATAACTGCACGGGGCGTCGGTAACGGCATATCACTGATTATTTTCGCAGGTATCGTCGCTGAACTTCCGGGAGCGCTGGTCAGCACACTTGAACTAGGTCGCCAGGGCGCATTGTCTACGCTGGTTATTCTGATGCTTCTTGTCATGGTTGCTGTGGTTATCGCCTTTATCGTTTTCATGGAGCGGGCTCAGCGTCGTTTGATTGTCCAATATCCCAAGCGTCAGGTCGGCAACAAAATGACAGGTGGAGAAAACTCCCATTTGCCATTGAAGCTGAATGTCGCCGGTGTTATTCCGCCGATTTTTGCCTCATCTCTTTTGTTATTGCCAATCACTGTTGCCAATTTCTCCGGCACTGGTGGTTCAGATTTGTTGGGCAATGTGACGGCAATGTTGGGTCGTGGCCAACCGCTTTATATGGCTCTTTATGCCGGCGGGATCATTTTCTTCTGCTTCTTCTATACCTCGATTGTCTTTAATCCGTCTGACACAGCGGACAATCTGAAGCGAAGTGGTGGTTTTATTCCGGGCATCCGTCCGGGTGAGAGAACGGCAGAATATCTCGATAAGGTGCTTACCCGTTTGACTGTGGTTGGTGCGCTTTATTTGACACTTGTATGTCTCCTGCCAGAAATTTTGATTAATCAATACAGTGTGCCGTTCTATCTTGGTGGAACATCATTGTTGATTGTGGTCAGTGTGACTATGGATACTGTCAGTCAAGTACAGAGCCACCTTTTCGCCCACCAATATGAAGGGTTGATTAAGCAGTCCCGTGTTGGGAGGTCTCGACGATGAAACTTATTTTCTTAGGCCCTCCGGGTGCCGGTAAGGGAACTCAGGCCGCACGGCTGGAGAGTAACCACAATCTTCGTCAGCTTTCGACTGGAGATATGTTGCGTGCCGCCGTCGCTGCTGAAACAGAAATTGGCCTCAAAGCCAAAGATATTATGGCGCGCGGTGATCTTGTGCCGGATGAAGTTGTTGTCGGCATTATATCCGATCGCATTGAAGCTCCGGATTGTGCTGACGGTTTCATTCTGGACGGATTTCCAAGAAATATTGCTCAAGCCGAAGCGCTTGATGCCATGTTAAGTGATAAAGGCATGGCGCTGGATACGGTTCTGGAGCTTAAAGTTGATCATAATAAGTTGCTTGAGCGTATTCGCATCAGATCTGCCCAAACTGAAGGTGGGCCGCGTGATGACGATAATGAGGAAGCGTTGGCACATCGCTTAGAAGTATATGAAGAACAAACTGCGCCAGTGTCAGAATATTATGCGCAAAAAGGTTTGGTTAAGCATGTTGACGGTATGCAGGATATGGATACCGTGACTGAAGAAATTGTAGAGATTTTAGGACTTTAGAAAGGATAAGGTAGGGGAAACAAGTTGACTGTTGGGCGGAAGTTTTTATAATCCCGTTTTTCGGTGACATGTTGCAGAAATGTCTAACAGTTGGGGCTATTCAGCTGTTTCTTTGACTGCAGTTTCCACTCCCTTACGGAGATGAGGAGAATTAAGTGGCTCGTATAGCAGGTGTAAATATTCCGACTGCCAAGCGTGTAGTGATTGCCCTGACTTATATTCACGGCATTGGCGACACGAAAGCCAAGGAAATTTGTGAAAAAGTCGGCATTATGCCGGAGCGGAGAGTCAATGAGCTTTCCGATGCAGAAGTCATTAAAATCCGTGAAACCATTGACGGTGACTATACCGTTGAAGGTGACTTAAGGCGTGAAATTGCCATGAACATCAAGCGCTTGCTTGATTTAGGTGTTTATCGCGGTCTTCGTCATCGTCGTAATCTGCCCGTTCGCGGTCAGCGCACACATACTAATGCACGTACACGCAAGGGTCCTGCGAAACCTATTGCCGGTAAGAAAAAGTAGAGGAACTGTTTTATGGTTACTGATAAAACCCGAGTCCGCCGCAGAGAGCGAAAAAACATCACTTCCGGTGTGGCGCATGTCAATTCTACCTTTAATAACACCATGATTACCATTTCAGATGCTCAAGGTAACGCTGTTGCTTGGTGTTCTGCGGGTGCCATGGGCTTTAAAGGGTCGCGTAAATCCACACCTTATGCTGCGCAAGTTGCTGCCGAAGAAGCCGGTAAAAAGGCTATGGATCACGGTATGAAAACCCTTGAAGTGAATGTTAAGGGGCCTGGTTCGGGCCGTGAGTCAGCCCTCCGTGCCTTACAATCTATCGGTTTTACGATCACCAGCATTCGTGACGTAACACCAATTCCACATAATGGATGTCGTCCGCCAAAACGCCGTCGCGTCTAATTACTGAAGCCATTAACCTTTAAGAGGAGCCGCCATGATACAGAATAACTGGCAAGAGCTTATCAAGCCTACAAAACTGGATATTGTTCCCGGTCATGACAGCAATCGCCACGTGCGCATCGTTGCCGAACCACTTGAGCGTGGTTTTGGTCTAACATTGGGTAATGCCCTACGCCGTATTTTGTTGTCTTCTATTCAAGGTGCAGCCGTTGTTTCCGTTCAAATCGACGGTGTTCTGCATGAATTCTCATCCATTGCGGGTGTGCGTGAAGATATTACGGATATTGTTCTGAACATTAAGCAGATGTCCGTCAATTGCCACAGCGAAGGCGTGAAACGCATGATCCTGAGCAAAAAAGGCCCGGGTGTTGTTACAGCCGGCGATATTGAAGAAATCGCTGACGTTGAAATCCTTAACCCTGATCTTGTGCTTTGCACGCTGGATGATGGTGCTGATGTCCGTTTTGAATTCACTGTCAATACAGGTAACGGCTATGTACAAGCCGAGCAAAACCGTCCGGATGATGCGCCTATCGGGCTCATTCCTGTAGATAGTCTTTACAGCCCGGTGCGTCGTGTTTCCTACAATGTTGAAAACACACGTGAAGGTCAGGTCCTTGATTATGACAAGCTGACTATGGATATTGAAACAGACGGTTCAGTCACACCTGAAGACGCTCTTGCATTGGCTGCTAGAATTCTGCAAGACCAGTTACAGACATTCATCAACTTTGAAGAGCCTGAGCAAGTTCCGGAAACTGTGTCAGTTGCCGAAGAAATTGGTTTCAGTGCGGCTTTGTTGAAGAAAGTTGACGAGCTTGAATTGTCAGTTAGATCCGCTAATTGCCTGAAAAACGACAATATAGTTTATATCGGTGATTTGATTCAAAAGTCCGAAGCAGAAATGCTGCGGACACCAAACTTTGGTCGTAAATCCTTGAATGAAATCAAAGAAGTGCTTTCAGAAATGAGCCTTCATCTGGGTATGGAAGTACCTACATGGCCACCTGAAAACATTGAAGAACTTGCCAAAAGGTTTGAAGAAAACTTTTAACTCTATTATCTGCGAATTCGGAGAAAACCATGCGTCACGCTAAAGCAGGCAGAAAATTAAACCGCACCCAGAGTCACCGCAAATCTATGCTGGGGAATCTGGCGGTCGCATTGATTAAACATGAGCAGATTGTTACCACCCTGCCAAAAGCTAAAGAGCTTCGTCCCTATGTTGAGAAGCTGGTAACGCTTGGTAAGCGCGGTGATTTACATGCGCGCCGTCAGGCTATTGCCAAACTGCCTGAAAAAGAATGGGCAAAAAAATTGTTTGAAACATTGGCGCCACGTTATGCAGACCGCTCCGGTGGGTATACGCGTGTTCTCAAAGCCGGTTACAGATTTGGTGATAATGCCCCAATGGCTGTGATTGAATTTGTTGACCGTGACCCAGAGGCACGTGGTCAAGACTCGGGCCCTGTTCAGGTGGATGATGAGGGTGTTGAAGAAGCCATTTAACGGTCTCGTCTTCACGACTTTTATGCCTGTATTCGGGGTTACCCGTCGTTCACTACAATTTACTTTTCTGTTTGTCAGTATATTTGTTGTGACAAGCTTGGCTTCTGCCGAGCCACGTATCCCTGCCTCTCTCAAAGATGTGCAATTGAGCTTTGCGCCGGTAGTTGAACAGGCCGCTCCGGCGGTTGTGAATGTCTATGCCACCCGTCGTGTGAAGGCCAGACGGCCCTCCTTATTTAATGACAGGTTTTTTGAAGAATTCTTCGGCAAATCCTTTGGAGACAATTTTGGTCAAAGAGAACGATTGGAAAATTCACTCGGCTCGGGCGTGATTGTTTCAGCCGAAGGAATTGTCGTGACCAATAATCATGTAATTAGCGGTGCTGAAGCTTTTAAGGTTGTTCTGTCAGATAGACGAGAGTTTTCGGCTGAGCTATTGCTTGCTGATGAACGCACTGACCTTGCCGTTTTGAAAATTCTTGATGCAGAGGAGCAATTTCCGGCTCTGCCTTTCCGTAATTCCGACACGGTGAGTGTTGGCGATTTTGTTCTTGCGATTGGTAATCCTTTTGGTGTTGGACAGACAGTAACGAATGGGATTGTCTCGGCATTGGCGCGGACAAGTGTAGGTGTAACGGATTTTCAGTCATTCATTCAAACGGATGCCCCGATTAACCCGGGTAATTCCGGCGGTGCATTGGTTACCATGGATGGACGTTTACTTGGTGTAAATACGGCCATTTATACCCGTTCAGGTGGTTCCGTTGGTATCGGCTTTGCCATTCCTTCCAATATGGTTCAGCAAGTTGTTGATGCGGCACTTTCGGATGGGAGAATAGTACGTCCTTGGGCCGGTGTGGAATTGCAAAAAGTTTCCCAATCGCTTGCTCAAACACTGGGTTTGGCAAAACCCGTGGGGGCACTCATCGTTAAACTTCATCCCAATAGTCCATTCCGTAAGGCGGGAATTAAATCCGGCGATGTCGTAGCGACCTTTAACGGCAAAGAAATTCTCGAACCGGAGAATTTTCGTTATCGTTTGGCAGTTGCCGGAGTTGGTGCCCGGGCGACAATTGGTTATCTCAGGCAGGGAAATAGAAAAACTGCCAGCGTAAAACTGGTTTCTCCACCGGATACACCACCACGGAATGAAACGACATTGACCGGACAGCATATCTTTAACGCTGTGAAGGTCAGTAATCTTAACCCTGCTGTTGTAGAAGAAATGGGACAGACTTTTAAACTAAGCCTTGAGGAAAAAGGTGTAATTATTTTGTCCGTTGATAAACGCACCCGCGCTGCCAGGGTCGGCTTGCGTCCGGGAGATATTATTCTCGCTATTAACAGAACCGAAATCAAAAATGTTGCAGGGTTGGTCGGATTATTGGAAAAGCCGTCTGAACAGTGGAACTTAGAACTGAGACGGGCTGGACGAATTATCAGAACGTCAATACGTTAGCTTGCAGTGCGAAGCGAAAATTAAGGGACGAACATGAGCGGTGTGCAACATTTACAGGTGCAGCCGGATCAGGCCGGGATGCGGCTTGACCGTTGGTTTCGTTCACTTTTTCCTCATATTAGTCATATCCAGCTAGAGAAACTTCTTCGCAAGGGTCAAATCCGTGTTGATGGCGGGCGTGCGAAATCATCTCTGCGACTGGAAGCATGGCAGATGATACGCATACCACCATTAGCAACACCGGACCAATCAAAGCAACGCGTTAAACTTGAAAAACGCTCTGTTCCTCCGCATCTACAAGACATGATGCTAAAAAGTGTCATCTATGAGGATGCCGATGTGATTGCGCTGAACAAACCTTCAGGTCTGGCTGTGCAGGGTGGGTCAAAAACTGACTGGCATGTTGATGCGTTGCTGGATGTGCTGTCGGATAAGGGGGAAAGACCCAGATTGGTTCATCGCCTTGACCGGGATACCTCCGGCGTGTTGTTGCTTGCTAAGCACCGCAAAGCTGCCTCGGCACTTACAAAATCTTTTGCCGAAAGAGAAACCAGAAAAACATATTGGGCGCTGGTTCACGGTGTTCCACGTCCTGAACAGGGCGATATTAAATTGAAACTTGTGAAGCGTGCCGCCGGCGATGGTAATGAGCGTGTGCGCCCTGCTGAAGATCATGACAAAGAAGCGATGAAAGCCATTACGCGCTTTTGTGTTATAGCGCGGGCGGGCCAAGTTTTTTCCTGGGTGGCGTTTATGCCGATCACCGGACGGACGCATCAAATCCGCGCCCATGCTCTGGCGATTGGTCATCCTCTGGTTGGTGATAATAAGTATACTCTTCCTGAGATTGAGTCTGGCGGTGAGTTGCCAAATAAACTGCATCTTCATGCTCGTATGATTGACATGCCGCACCCCTCCGGTGGTCGCTTGACTGTTGCAGCCGATTTACAGGATCATATGGCTGAAAGCTGGGGACTTCTTGGTTTTGAACCGGATGATTATGACGACCCTTTCCCCAGTGAAGAAAGATAGCTATGGCTCGCAGATTTTATGAACAGGTGAGCGTCGAGGAGACTGCAGAGGGTCATATTATTCGTCTTGATGAGCATAAACTCATGACGCCTGCAAAAAATCTGCTGGCACTGCCCTATGCGCGGCTGGCTGAAGCCGTTGCCGCTGAATGGCGACAAGTTGATGGCGATATTATTTCATCAGATATGCCGATGAGCCGTCTAGTTTATACTGCGCTTGATCGTGTATCGGAGACCTATGATGCAACGGCGCAGGCATTTGCTTCATATGGCGAGACAGATTTACTGTGTTACCGCGCCACGCATCCCGACGCATTGTTACAACGTCAGGACGAGATATGGACTCCCTATCTAGACTGGGTGAAGTCTTCTTACGGTGTGTCCCTCCAAATTGGGGCTGGCATTGCGCCAATAAAGCAGTTGCAATCGAGTATTGAGATATTAACCCGAGTTGCAAAAGGGGGGGAGGGTGTAGAGCCCAATCCTTTGCGTTTGACAGGACTGGCGCATGGGGCAGGTTTACTGGGGTCAGCTGTTCTGGCATTACATATGGAAGCCGGTGAAGCTGAAACCGAAAATATCTGGCGTGCTGCATTTTTGGATGAGTTTTTCCAGTTTGAACAATGGGGTGATGATAGCGAAGCAATGGCGCGGCTGGATGGATTGAAAAGGGAAATACAGACTTTAAGTGACTATTTTTCTTTATTTTTTTCCTGATTCAAATTATTAAATATCATCGTCTAAAAGCATAGTTTTAAAGACAGACTTGAGTAGGGGTGGGATGAGAGAAGTCATAGAAGAACTTGAAGAACGTCGTCGAATTGCCCGACTGGGCGGCGGCGAAAAAAGAATTGAAGCTCAGCATGCCAGAGGCAAACTGACGGCTAGAGAACGCATTGAACTTCTGCTCGACGAAGGGTCATTCGAAGAATATGACATGTTCGTTGAACATGATTGCCATGAATTCGGCATGGAAAATCAGAAAATCCCCGGCGATGGTGTTGTCACTGGCTGGGGTACGGTAAATGGCCGCGCGATTTATATTTTTGCCAAAGACTTTACTGTTTTTGGTGGCTCACTCTCTAAAGCCCACGCCCAAAAAATCAATAAAGTTCAAGATATGGCGTTACGCAATGGTTTGCCGATTATTGGTATTCTTGATGCAGGGGGAGCTCGGATTCAAGAAGGTGTTGATGCGCTTGGCGGTTATGCTGAAGTATTCCAAAGAAACACCCTAGCCTCCGGCGTTGTTCCCCAAATTACCATGATAATGGGGCCTTGCGCGGGTGGTGATGTTTACTCACCTGCACTGACTGATTTTGTCTTTATGGTGCGTAATTCATCCTACATGTTTGTGACAGGCCCTGATGTTGTTAAAACCGTTACAAATGAAGAGGTAACAGCAGAGGAATTGGGCGGCGCGAAAGTGCATACCACGAAGTCCTCAGTTGCAGATGGGGCTTATGACAATGATATCGAGGCACTTACAGAGCTAAGACGGTTTATTGACTTATTACCGCAATCTAATCGGTCCGGCGTGCCGGTGCTCCCAAGCCATCAGCCAACTGATAAGCCGGATTTATCTTTAGATACTTTAATCCCGTCCAACCCGAACATGCCTTACGACATCAAGGAAGTAATTTACAAAGTGTCTGATGAAGGCGATTTTTTTGAAATTCAAAAAGATTTTGCCAAAAACATTGTAGTTGGTTTTGGTCGCATGGAAGGCAGCACTGTGGGTTTTGTAGCTAATCAGCCTATGGTTCTTGCCGGTGTTCTGGATAGCGACTCGAGCCGAAAAGCGGCACGCTTTGTCAGATTTTGTGATGCCTTTGAGATTCCCGTTGTCACGTTGGTTGATGTGCCGGGCTTCCTGCCGGGAACAGCTCAGGAATATGGCGGGTTAATTAAGCATGGTGCAAAATTGCTGTTCGCCTATGCGGAAGCAACTGTCCCCAAAATTACAATTATTACACGAAAGGCTTATGGTGGCGCTTACGATGTGATGGCTTCCAAGCATTTGCGCGGCGATGTGAACTACGCATGGCCGACGGCTGAGATTGCTGTGATGGGTGCAAAAGGGGCGGTTGAGATTATTTTCCGAAAATCGTTGGATGATCCTGAAGAGATCGAAAAACGCACGGAAGAATATGAAGACAGGTTCCTGAATCCGTTTGTTGCTGCCGAGCGCGGTTACATTGATGAAGTGATTCAGCCCAGAAATACCCGCATGAGGATTTGTCGTGCTTTGGCTTTGCTGAAAGGCAAGAAGCTGGATAATCCTTGGAAAAAACACGACAACATCCCTCTATAGGTCACACACATGTTTCAAAAGATTTTAATTGCTAATCGTGGTGAAATTGCCTGCCGTGTCATTCGGACAGCCCGAGCTATGGGTATTAAAACAGTCGCTGTTTATTCAGATGCTGACGCAGATGCTTTGCATGTGCGTGAGGCTGATGAAGCTGTCCATATAGGCGGTGCACCTGCGTCTGAGAGCTATCTCATTATTGATAAAATTCTCGATGCTATTAAGCAGACCGGCGCCGAAGCGGTTCATCCGGGCTACGGTTTTTTGAGTGAGAATAAGCTTTTTGCCGAAGCACTCGATAAAGCCGGTGTAGCTTTTATAGGCCCCCCGGCTGGGGCCATTGAGGCGATGGGCGATAAAATCACTTCCAAAAAACTTGCCATGGAAGCCGGTGTTAGTACCGTCCCCGGACATATGGGGTTGATTGAGGATGCTGATGAAGCGGTTAAAATAGCAACTGAAATCGGCTATCCTGTAATGATTAAAGCTTCTGCCGGTGGCGGCGGGAAGGGCATGCGGATAGCTTGGAATGATGAGGAAGCCAAGGAAGGTTTTCAGTCCTCCAAAAATGAAGCAGCCTCCAGCTTTGGTGATGATAGAATTTTTATTGAAAAATTTGTTACCCAGCCACGCCATATTGAAATTCAGGTGTTGGGCGATAAGCATGGCAATGTGATTTATCTTGGTGAACGCGAATGCTCCATTCAACGCCGTAATCAAAAAGTTATTGAGGAAGCGCCTAGCCCGTTTCTGGATGTGAAAACCAGAAAGGCAATGGGTGAGGAAGCTGTCGCGCTGTCTAAAGCGGTGGATTATTGCTCTGCCGGAACGGTGGAGTTCATCGTCGATGGCGATAAAAACTTTTACTTTCTCGAAATGAATACACGCTTGCAGGTTGAGCACCCCGTTACCGAACTGATCACCGGCATTGACCTTGTTGAGCAGATGATCAAAGTTGCTGCCGGAGAAAAACTCACACTGGCGCAAAAGGATGTGAAATTGAATGGCTGGGCTATGGAAAGCCGTATTTATGCTGAAGACCCGTATAGAGGTTTTCTGCCATCAACCGGTCGCCTAACACGTTATCGTCCGCCTCAAGAAGGTGTGACGGATGGAGTGACGGTGCGTAATGATACGGGTGTTTATGAAGGTGGTGAGATTTCACTATTTTATGACCCGATGATTGCCAAATTGGTAACGCATGCTAACGACCGCATGACGTCAATTGATGCTATGGCTGATGCATTGGATGGATTTAGAATTGACGGCATCCGTCATAATATTGATTTCCTTGCAGCCATTATGTTGCATGATAGGTTCCGCGAAGGTGCGCTGACCACGGCATTTATTGCCGAGGAATATCCGGATGGTTTTGAAGGTGCCCCTTTATCTCCTGAACAAATCAAAGAACGCGCCGCTATCGGTTTTTATATGCGCTCTTACATGCTTGATCGCGCATCTGAAATATCCGGAGCCATGCCAAATTATGAAGCGACACTGCCGGATGCCATGGCAGTGCAGGTTGATGATCATGTTTTCACGGCGCGGTTTGATGAAAATGGCATTATTCTGGATGATGAAACTTTTGAGCTTGAAAGCCTTTGGCTACCGGGTGATTTATTTTTCGTAGGTAAGGTGAATGGTCAAGCCGTCTCGCTTGCAGTCGACACAATGCCGGAGGGCTATGTGCTGACCGCGCGTGGGAAGGCACAGGAAGTATTTATCAGAAGTTTGCGGGCGCAAGAGCTGATGGTCTATATGCCAGAGAAAACCGACGGTGCAAGCAGTAAAGAACTATTGTGCCCGATGCCTGGTGTTGTGATGTCTATTGATGTGGAAGAGGGACAAGAGGTTAAGTCAGGTCAGGCTCTCGCTGTTGTCGAAGCTATGAAGATGGAAAATATTCTGCGTGCCGAAAAAGATGCAACAGTGAAGTCTGTTTTGGTTTCTGCAGGTGACAAGTTGGCCGTTGATGATGTTATGATTGAGTTTGAGTAACTTAATCACTGTCAAAGCTTGTCTGAAACGTCTTAATCAAAGCCTCATCAAATTCTGACATGGATATATTCATGCCTAATGCCTGAAGGCTGGTAACATTCTGGTCGGCTATCCCACAAGGTACGATGCCATTAAAGTGTGACAAGTTTGGGTTAACATTTATAGAAATGCCATGAAAGCTCATCCATTTTCGTAATCTGATACCAATAGCGGCGATTTTATCTGCACGATTTTCTCCGAGTTCCGGTCTGTCAACCCAGACGCCGATATGGGTGCTATCAGTTCTGGCCTCAAGACCGCATTCATGAAGTGCATTTATAATCCAGTTTTGTAATTGCTTAACAAAACGTCGGACATCCCGTCCTCTTTGATTAAGGTCAAGCATGACATAGACAACACGTTGCCCCGGCCCGTGATAAGTAAACTGTCCACCGCGCCCTGATTTGAAGACAGGAAATTCTTCAGGGCTGAGTAAATCACTCTCTTGTGCGCCCGTACCGGCTGTGTAAAGCGGGGGATGTTCCAGAAACCACAACAGTTCGTCACGCTCTCCGGCACGCATGGCCGCTATATGAGCCTCCATCTCAGCTACGGCCTCTGGGTAGGTCACAGGCGCAGTTGATAATCGACAGTTAGGTAATCCAACAATATCATTGGAGTGCTTTTGTAAGACAGGATGAGTGATTTGCTCGCCAATTTCAGTCATATTGAATATTATCACGAGAACTAAAAAACTGTGTGATTTATATTATACATTTATTTTATGTATAATATATTATTTTACATTATATAATGACAAAAATGAATGAAGCCGTTATAAATGATGAGAAAGGTTAGTCATGCTTCCGATTATCTTAGATGTATCGTCCTTGAAAGTTGCTGTAATTGGAAACGGACTTCAGGCGGTGAAGCGGTTGGACATGCTTCGCGATGCGGATGTCAACAAGATTGACATTTTCGCGCCCGCACCGGGTGCTGAGATGCAAGCTGCCGGCGGAGATGATGTGAGGCTTTATCTGCCGACAACAGAGGATGTAAGCAAATATGCGATTATCTTCATTGCTAATCTTGATGATGACGAGGCTAAAAAGCTAGCTGGAGCAGCACGAGAGCAGGGTGTGCTGGTAAATGTTGAGGATGTGAAGCCGCTTTGCGATTTTCATGTGCCGTCTATTATCCGGCGGGGGAAATTGCTAATGACAGCCTCCACGGGGGGCATGTCGCCGGCGTTGGCACGTCGCTTAAGGGAGTTTCTGGCCGCGCGGTTTGCGCCTGTATGGGCGGATAGGCTGGAAAGAATAGGTGCGGCACGGCATAAGTGGCGTGATGAAGGGCTTAGCTTTGGCGAGGTCACCAAGAACACGAATGATTTGATTGATGAAGAAGGGTGGTTGGAATGCCCCTGTCCATTAAAGACGGAAATACCGTTAAAGACAGAGAAGTCTTAGAAGAAAGCCTCTCGCTTCAGGCCAAGGATATGCTGGCACGTACGGCAGAGCTTTCGGCTGTTGATTTCCTGACCACCATACTGAGAGATGAGTTCAAAGATGAGATTTGTGTTGTTTCATCATTTGGTGCGGAGTCGGCTGTGCTGTTGCATATGGTGGCTCAAATTGACCCAACCATCCCCGTTATCTTTTTAAATACAGGAAAGCTTTTTGGTGAAACTCTGCGTTACAGAGATCGTCTGCAAACCTTACTTGGCTTGACCGATGTAAGATCCATCGGTCCTCATCCGACAGATCTGGCAGAAACAGACAGTAATGAGGATTTGTGGCAGAAAAATAATGATATGTGCTGTCATATTCGTAAGTTTCTACCCCAAGAACGCGCCTTAAAAGGGTTTAAGGCTGTATTGACAGGGCGCAAGCGTTTTCAGACAACTCAGCGCGGCACCATGCAACGCATTGAAATAGAAAATGAAACTGCCGCACGCTTGAGAATAAATCCACTTGCAGATTTCACACTGGATGACCTGCAAGGATATTTGGAAACCCATAACCTCCCTAAACACCCCCTTGTCAAAGATGGTTACTTGTCCATTGGGTGCATGCCTTGCACGGATAAGGTCAAAGAAGGGGATGACTATCGTTCCGGACGTTGGTCAGAGCAAGACAAAGAAGAATGCGGCATGCACGGCACCGAATTTGTCTATGGAGAGGGCATATAAACTTTTCAAGTTTTAGCTTGAGGCAACCAGCCGGATTTGCTAAAGCGAGGGTTCTCTTACCAGTGCGGTCGTGGCGGAATTGGTAGACGCGCAGCGTTGAGGTCGCTGTGGGGTAACACCCGTGGAAGTTCGAGTCTTCTCGACCGCACCATTTTAAAGTCTCAAGGTCCGTGAAACACGGCTCAAGTCATTGATCTTCAAGCATTTTTGTTTGAGGAGCTAATTTTATGAATTTGAGTGTAGACCAAACTGTAGACCCCAAACGGGATTTGCAACTAGTCGCTCAGGCTTTTTAGCTTAAGCCCTGATACTTATTTCAGCTTAAACTTAGTTGTATCTAGCTCCACCGGCATCTGATTACATATAGAGCAATAAGCGTATTTGAAAAACACATATCTAAAATTCAATTCTATACGCTTATCTCTAAATACACTCTTACACATTACAGCTATAGAACCTATTGTGGTTCTATAAAATAGCGCATGCGCGCATATTTAAGGTTATCGATGGATTATACCAACAAGCAAATTGCATTTGCACGAGATAAATCAACTCAATTGTCATCTCTTACTTTATTAGAGGATAGAACCTCTCACACCACTCCTAACAGCCCTAAGAAAATTAACAAAACGATTGAAATCGTTTCACTACCTTCGCTTTTAATGAGCAGTACTGTTCCACTCAATATTGGAATTGATATAGATGAACAACTGATTTGTAGTATTTTATCACGCGCTTATCAGCAAGTGAGTATCACCGTTATTAACGAGCAAATTGATTTGGACATACTTGCTGCCAGACGCCCAGATCTTGTGTTTTCTGGTGTGAAATATTTTAATTTTGAAAATCGAAAATTATGGCTGAATGATTATCTGGATCAGCATGGTATCGCATATGTTGCTTCAAACAAGGCGGCACTGGATGGCGAATTTGATAAAGGTAATGCCAAGATATTAATCAAAAAGGCGGGATTGGCTACTGCTGATTATTTCACGACGGAACCGGATGAACATCTAACTGAGGCTTCAATTCCCATAGCATTTCCTCTCTTCGTCAAACCAGTCGCTAGCGGCGATAGCAAAGGCATTGACGCCAAATCTATCGTCAACAACTTTGCTGATTTTAAATCAAAAGTTGCCGATATTTGGGATAAACAGAATTCCCGTTCATTGGTTGAGACTTATTTATCTGGCAGAGAATATAGTGTCGGTATTTTTGAGGATAGCTCAAGCGGTAAACTCACCGCCATGCCGATAGAAATAATCGCGCCAAAGAATAAAAATGGTCAACGTATTCTCGACTTTGATATAAAGCGCTTTGATAATGAAAAAGTGATAGCTGTGAAGAATGCGACTATTAGAGAACAACTCTCAGAGCTTGCGAAATCCGCATTTGTAGCACTTAACGGCAAAGCCTTTGGACGGATTGATATTAAATTAGATCACCGTCGCATCCCACATTTTGTTGAAGCAAACTTAATGCCTGGACTCCGCACAGGGTATTTTTATAGATCATGTCATATAAATTTAGGCCTCACTTATGAACAGATGATTCTGCGAATTGCGAAAAATGGTTTAGCTTGATTCCATTATTTCTGACGCTTATTTAAGATGGTTGCCCTTAACCATAACGTTTTTATTATATTATCTATCTACCAACCCAGAACCAAGCCCCAAGCCCCAAGCCCCAAGTCCCGAGCTGCGCCCTGCCAGTTAATGTGAGGGGGGGTAGCAGTAGGTTTAAAACTAAATCCAACCACTCTCTCAGTAACCCCCGAGAACCTAGATACGGGGTAGATGGTTTGAGTACTTTGCGACTTGTGACTTGGTGTTTCCCAAGCTACACAAATGCTGAAGGCTGCAATGGAAATTCTGCAAGTGCTGCGCTTAATAAGTGGCTGAAAGCTAACTTTTGCAGTGATGCAGTTGTCCAAGGCTTCAGGCGTGCGTTTCGAGATAGATTGCGAGCAGTGAATTGCCCGACTGAAATGATTGACCAGCTAGGTGGGTGGTCGGCTACTAATGTAGGTGGACGTTATGGGTTGGGGTTTGGGTTAAAGCAAAAGGAAGGTTATATGGTTTTGATCTAAAAGCTTTTAGATTGGGTTACCAAAACTTAGATATTTAGGTGAAGTAAAAATGAGTTAAACATTTTTTATGTTGGGGGGAATCTTGGCTAGGAAAATCGACGATAAAACAATTAGTGATGTATTGAAGGTAGGTCAGCTCCGAATTCCAGAAAGTCAGAGACGTTTTGAATGGTAGGGGCCAGAAGCTGAGACATTCATTGAAGACATGGTAGCTGAGGCCAAATGCGATGAGAAGGACCGTAATCCAGATGGGCTATTTCTGGGAACAATTATCTGTCTGATCTCCAGGACTGCAGGGAGCGGGTATGCTCTACGGAATTATAATTCATCTGGTCAAATAGCTCGATAAAATCGATAAAGATTCAGATTTCAGTGGAAATATTATTTTGTCGAAGCAATTTATTCTCTAATTAATTTTAACAAATAGCGTCTATTTTAATATTAATCTCATCGAAGAAGTGTCTCGATATTACGAATTAAATTGAGATTATAGTTAGTCGATGCATACTCTCCAGCGTACAAATAGCAAAATATATCTTCCTTCAATGCCGCTGCTTGATTAACTTCTGTATCTTCAACAGCAATTACGTCTTTTGCAGCCAAACCAAAATTAGCTAAAGCATAGCTATAAACTTCACTGTTTGGTTTTTCTTTACTGACGTCATCCTTTGTGGTGATCAAATCAAAGTCAGATAAGTCTAGATTATCTTTTAGTGCATGCGCTAAGGTTGATATGTTATTTTTTGTTGTTGTAGTAATTAGACCAACCCGAATATCTTTTTCTTTGCAATGTGCCAAACATTCACAAATGCCGGGACGTGGAGCAATTCCATCACTAAGATACTGGCTGAAAAAAGCTTCTTTTTTCTGGTGGATAGATGCAATTTCATCCTCAGACAGAAGGCCTTTTGAAAAGTGCTGTATGCGCGAAAAACCTCCAGGGTTTTTCAGCATGTCGCAATAATTCGCAATGCTCCAATACCAATCGAGCCCAAACTCAGCAAATGCTGCATTATATGCTTTTCTTTGTAATTCTGATGTTTCTGCAATGACTCCAATTGAGCCCAAAAAAATTGCTTTCATCCTCACCCCGAAAAAAATGTCTCTATCATTTGCCAATTGGTAGCAGTTGTAAAACTGATGCATATAGGGTTGGCAAATCGTTCACTAATTATATTTCCTGTTACAATAATATTAAACTATCTTACAAAATGCTTGATAGGTTATGTGATATCCGAGGAGAGCAATTAACGACACCTTTTCAATAGGTTCGGCGTTTTGTTCCCATTAGATTTTGAAGCTCCAATGGTGCTCATCCTGAATAATAATATACTCCTTGTTTGGTAAAGAGATACTGAGACCTACGACTGCAGAGAGCGGGCATGCTCCAAGAGATTGTAATCCATCTGGTCAAATAGCTCGACAAAATCGATAAAGATCCAGTTCTCTGTGAACACATCATCTTGTCGTAGCCAGTAATCAATACCGCTGACTTTGATGGTCTTGCCCGTGGCAGGTACACCTAGATATGGCCCGCCATGTGTCGCTTCTACACTCTGAAACCAAGCCTCACCGCATATCGGGCCATCGCAAATAAGATTATCTAAGCCAAGAACCTCTCTATCAGGAAAAGCAATGAGCCATGGTGCCTGATGCCGTTCTTGAAATTCTTTAAAACTCATACATGCCCCGATACCGCCCGGGCCGTACCATTTTAAATTTGGGTGAAAATAATCTTCCATGCTCATGCTCTCTAGACCTTCACCATCAAAGGTATTAAGGCCGTCAAAGAGCATGCCGTGCAATAATTTAAAGGTATTCATAGTTTCGGTTTCGTCTTGTGATGTCATCATGATGCCGCTCAGTCCGGTCGGTGCGGGATAGATAAAACGCTCACCATTTGACGCGGGTAGGGGGTCACACCCGATTTGTTGCAAGAAATCAATTATATCAATCTGGCTGTAACATTCGACAATGCAATCATCTTCAAAGCGAAAGAAATCGGCAAATCTAATGCGTATATTCTGGTTAGTTGCCCGGAAACCCATCCAGTCACTAACAAATTTACCATGCAGATATCCCGATCCGGTAGCCCACTGAGTTCCATCACCTGAGCCGTCGGGTTTATTCATGGTGCTGCCGGCAAATAAAATATGCACCTCATAATGAGCAGCTGACAGGGCAGAAAGTAAGGGATGCATGACTTCAGACTGCCAACTTGCAAGGTTGGAACCATGTCCCCATGGCTCACCGGCATGCCAAACAAAATTTTTGCTAAAATTTTGATCAAGGAAGGCATCACGTTCTGTCATGACTTCGCATGCATAATAATCAGCTAATATTTGCCGGTGGCATGTCATCAGGCATCATTTCCCTGCACACGCAAGAAGGTGACAGGTCGTTCGGAAATATTATGGAAACGGCGCATTGAACCCTTTGAGATTGTTGCCGTATCCCCTGAGTGCATTGAATAAGTCATATCATTAACTTC
>DJZB01000048.1 GCA_002450335.1 Rhodobiaceae bacterium UBA6963 | reverse complement strand
GAGCTTTCAAAAAAAGTTCATCTGATTTTTTTTGTTCTAACTTCATCTTAATAAATATCTTATCTAATAATGTGGCGGAGAGGGAGGGATTCGAACCCCCGGAACGCGCAAACGCTCAACGGTTTTCAAGACCGCCGCTTTCAACCACTCAGCCACCTCTCCAACGGTATCTGAATAACGCGACCGATCGCCTAGGGCAAGTCATTTTCAGTATCAATCTCTGAAACGAATCCCGTTAAGTAATAATTGGTGGTATTTATATGATGCGGTTTTTCACAAGTCTGAGTGTTTTATTTGTTTTAACAGCAGTTTTGCCTGCTTGTGCTCAATTGCAGTTTGGCGCAGAGCTGGCAAAGCAAGGAAAAAGAACGGCTGCTGGTGGTATTTATAAAGTTGGTAAGCCTTATAAGATTGCCGGTGAATGGTATTATCCGAGAGAAAACACAAAATACGATAATATTGGCACTGCGTCTTGGTATGGTCCGAAATTTCAAGGAAGAAGAACAGCCAATGGCGAAATTTTTGACATGAATCTCCTTACGGCAGCACACCCGACTCTCCCTATGCCCGTGATGGTGCAGGTGACTAATCTGGAAAACGGACGCTCCATGAAACTGCGTGTTAATGATCGCGGCCCTTTTAAGAAAAATCGTGAGATTGATTTGTCTCGTCGGGCGGCAGAAATTCTGGGTTTCAAAGATAAAGGCACGGCGCGGGTGAGGGTGAAATATCTTCATCGCGCACCTCTCTATAATCAACGCGGTCAGCTTATTTCAGGCAATGAAAGTGACAGTTTTGTTTTTGATAAGCCTTATACCCCAACGCGGGATAGATATGTCAGTGCCGCTCCGGTCGCACAGGTGGAAACGAAATCGCTGGATGGGCAAAACTTACCCTCCAAACTATCCGTCCTCCCAAAGCAAAAATATTATGTTCAGCTTGGTGTGTTTAGCCGAAGAGACTCGGCCGAGGCGTTACGCAACAAACTTGGACAAATTGGACAGGTTGAAGTGAGTGAATTAACATCTGGGGGCAGGCAGTTATATCGTGTGCGTGTCGGCCCGGTGAACAGCCGGGTTGATGCAAATATTTTAGTTGATGATGTGTTGGATAATGGTCATCAGGATGCGTTCATTTTAGAAGAATAATTAAAAGATTTGAAGGCGAAAGCATGAGGAGGAAAGTGTGGAAAAATTAAGACTGTGTCTAATGTTTATGCTGTTATTTATCACGTCGTTCAGCAGCGTTGCTCATGCCATTGAGACGCGCGCTACCCATGCCATATTGATTGATTATGAAACAGGTTTGGTCCTATTTGAGCAAAACCCTGATACGCTGATGTCACCCGCCAGCATGAGTAAGTTGATGACGGTTCTCATGGTGCTTGAAGCTTTAGATGATGGGCGCATCAGCATGAGTGATAAATTCTTTGTGAGTGACGACGCTTGGCGGCGTGGTGGCTCCAAGTCCGGTAGCTCTACGATGTTCCTTAATGCACGTTCACGTGTTTCGGTTGAAAACTTATTACGTGGGGTCATTATCCAATCCGGCAATGATGCATGTATCGCCCTCGCTGAAGGGTTGGGCGGATCAGAGCCAGGTTTCGCTGAAATGATGACTGAGCGCGCACGCGATTTAGGAATGGAAAATTCGACATTCATGAATTCTACCGGCTGGCCGGATGTGGATCATAAAACAACTGCGCGGGATTTGGCTTATCTCACCAAGCATCTCATTAAACATCATACTTCATCTTATGGCATGTTTGCCGAGCGCAGCTTTACTTGGAACGGCATCACACAGCAGAACAGAAACCCTTTGCTCTATGCCAATATGGGTGCGGACGGCCTTAAAACGGGTCATACTCAGGAATCCGGCTATGGGCTTGTCGCGTCAGCAGAACAAAATGGTAGGCGTCTTATTCTGGTAATTAACGGTCTACAAAGTAAAAAAGAACGCGCTTCAGAAGCCAGAAAATTGATGAATTGGGGTTTCCGTGCATTCACAAATGAAACCCTTGCAACCCCTGACAATGTTCTTGTCCGTGCTCCTGTTTGGCAAGGGGAGTTTGCAAGGGTTGGTTTGGCACCTTCCAAAGCATTTCGCGTTGTTCTCCCCCGGACGGGTTTACGCAAAATGGTTGTTACGGCAAGCTATGATAAACCTGTTCTTGCGCCAATCACCAAAGGGGTGCCTGTCGGTAAATTGCGTGTGACATTACCCGGTTTGGAAACGCAAGAGATTGATTTGGTTACTACCGCCAATATTGAACGCGAGGGCATGCTTGCGCGGGCGCTTTCTGCCATATCCTATGTTATATTCGGTGAATAAGGATATGGTTTATGAATGCTGCAAGCGCTAACAGTCCCGGACGTTTCATTACGCTTGAAGGCGGTGAGGGAGCCGGTAAATCAACGCAAATAAAGGTCGTGAAAGACTACCTCGTGTCCCGTGGCATTGATGTGGTTGTTACGCGCGAGCCTGGTGGTACAGCTGAGGGGCAAGAAATCCGTAACCTGTTGGTTAGCGGTGATAAGGACAAGTGGTCGCCTTTATCTGAAACATTATTAATTTTGGCAGACCGTGCCGCGCATCTTGAGCGGGTTATTCGACCTGCATTAGCTGAAGGAAAATACGTCGTTTGTGACAGGTTTTTTGACTCGACCAGAGCTTATCAGGGCATTGCAGGCGGACTGGGTTTGGAAGTTATTCATAATCTTCAGCAACCCGTCCTCGGCAAAACATTACCGGACATTACACTTTTGCTGGATATTGACCCGGAAAAGGGGCTTCGCCGCGCACAAGAACGGGGCGGCGACTTGAGATTTGAGAGCAAAACATTGGCGTATCATCAAACTTTACGTGAAGCTTTTCTTGATTTTGCCACGCAGGAGCCTGAACGCATGGTCGTGATTGACGCTGACCGCGATATTGAAGCTGTAAGCGCTCAAATTCTTGACGTTCTGGGTGAGCGTTTGGATGTCTGAATTTGTTGGTGACTTGCCTGATTCTGACGGCGCGCGCTCGCCCCGTTTTTGTCGTGAACTGATGGGGCAGGAAACTGCCGTTTCACATTTTTTATCCAATCTTGCACAGGGTAAACTTCATCATGCTTGTTTACTGACCGGCCCCAAAGGTGTTGGTAAAGCAAGTTTTGCCCACATGGCGGCACGTTTCATGTTGCATCACAAGGACCCGGCCTCAGTGGCAAAAAATACTGAAAATATGAGTATTTTGGATGATGAAGGGTTGGGTAAACAAATCGAGCAGGGCAGTCACCCTGATTTAATGATTGTAACGCGACCTTGGGACCCTGCTAAAGAGCGTTTTAAGCAGGCTATATCAGTTGATGAAGTCCGGAAAATCCGGTCATTTTTTAATTTAAGTGCCGGAATGGGCGGCTGGCGTATCTGCATTATTGATGCAGCTGATGACATGACGCTGAATGCCGCGAATGCACTTCTTAAAACACTTGAGGAACCACCATCTAAATCATTGTTTTTAATTGTTTCTCATCAATCAGGTGGTCTTTTGGATACCATTCGATCACGCTGCATGAAAATCGCTTTTCAGCCACTTAAGAGTAATCACATTCAGCATTTAATGCGGCAGGCTATTGAAGATGGTTCTAATAATGCTGATGCTTCACAATCATTGGCAGCGATTTCCCATTTGTCACGCGGGAGTATTGGGCGCGCTTTACATATATATGACACTAATGGCCTAGAGGTTTATTCAGATATGGTCAAATTGCTCCGTCAATTTCCGTCTTTCAGAGCAGATTCACTTCATGAAGTCGCAGAACGAATGTCCAAGCGCAATACCGAGCATCTTTTTACTGATATGGGGGAGTTTCTGCAGCAATGGCTCCATCAGTTGGTCAGGTTTTCAGCAAAAGGGCAAATGCCAGAGGTTATTTTTGAGGGAGAAGAAGCCGCTTTTCAGGCGATGGCATCTGATAGACCCCTTGAAGCATGGGTGGATGTGTGGGAGAAGGTGACGGAACTTTTTGATAATGCCAAGCGTCTCAATCTTGATCGCAAGCAAACGATACTTGAAAGTTTCAAGCTTATTCAATCGGGTGTCTAGCTTATGGTAAATTCAGGTAGATAATGTCGCGACCTTATTTCATAACCACAGCAATCTCTTATCCTAATGGCCCTCCTCATATTGGACATGCTTATGAGGCTATTGCTACTGATGTAATTGCGCGCTTTCATCGCCTTGCGGGTGAGGATGTTTATTTCCTCACGGGAACGGATGACCATGGTCAAAAAATGTTTCAGACCGCGCGCGATAAAAACATGACGCCTCTAGAACTTGCCGATCAGTTGACTCCACGATTTAGAGAAATGGTTGCGGCGTTTAAATGTTCAAATAATGATTTTATCCGTACATCTGAAGACCGACACTATAAAGCTGTTGCGGCTATCTGGCAGCGGATGGAAGAGAATGGTGATATATACAAAGACTCATATGCTGGGTGGTATTCTGTAAGAGACGAGGCTTTCTATACAGAAGCAGAATTAATTTCCGATGAAGCCGGTAATAAAACCGCACCTTCTGGAACTGAGGTGGAGTGGGTTGAGGAAGAAAGCTATTTCTTTCGTTTATCTGCTTATCAAGACAAGCTACTTGATTATTATCAAAGCCATCCAGATTTTATTTCACCAACATCCCGTAAAAATGAAATTGTCTCATTTGTATCGGGAGGTTTAAAAGATCTGTCTATTTCCAGAACAAGCTTTAGCTGGGGCGTTCCCGTTCCTGATGATCCGGAGCATGTGGTCTATGTTTGGGTTGATGCACTTACTAATTATTTAACAGCAGCAGGCTTTCCGGATAATGAAACACCTTTATGGCCAGCCGCCATGCATATTATCGGAAAGGATATTACCCGCTTTCATGCCGTTTATTGGCCTGCTTTTTTGATGTCTGCCAAGCTGGAACTTCCTGAAAATATTTTTGCTCACGGGTTTCTAACTTTACGCGGTGAGAAAATGTCTAAATCAGCGGGTAATGTAATGGACCCGTTTGATATGGTTGATCATTACGGTGCTGAAAACCTCCGGTATTTTTTCATGAGGGAAGTGCCTTTCGGCCAAGATGGAAGTTTTAGTGATGAAGCTATTGTCAATCGCGTGAATGCTGACCTGGCTAATGATTTAGGTAATCTGGCGCAGCGAAGCCTGTCGATGATTGCCAAGAATTGTGACGGCATCATGCCGACACCGGACTTAAATGAGCAGGGTGACGCCGCGCTCCTAACATTGGCAGACGCTCTCCACGCCAAGATGAATGATGCGATGGATAAGCTTGCAATTCACGAGTATTTGAAATCAATTTTTGAATTGGTATCTGAAGCTAATCGCTATTTCGCGGAGCAGGAGCCATGGAGTTTAAAAAAGACTGACCCGGCAAGAATGGGAACGGTGCTTTATCTTGCAGCTGAAACTATTCGGCAGGCTGCGATTGCACTTCAGCCGGTTATTCCGGAAGGATCTGCAAATTTATTGGACTTATTAGTCGTAGCTGAGGAAAAAAGAGGTTTTGACTCTCTTGGATCTTCAGGAAGACTGACATCGGGGCAAAACCTGCCCAAGCCTGAGGTGATTTTCCCCCGTCTTGAAACAGACCCTGAGACTTAATTCAGTTTATTTCTTACCAATATTTGATGTGGTATTTATGCAACTAATGTGATTAGCTCATGTGAGAACGTGTTGAATTAACTTGTTTGACAGGTTGGTTGTGACATCCTTGTCAGTGAGGACGTCTTGGAACTCAGTTTGGTAAGTAATGACGGATTCAGGTATAAAAATAGATAATAAAGACACAAATAACTCTCATAGAGATACAGTCACGCATGTAATAAATTCCATCAAGGGATTGGTAAGTGCCTCTGTACTATCCTATTTATCCATGTTTGTTGTTATGGGTGGTGTTGTCAGTAGTATTTCCACTTATCTGGTCATTAGTGGATTGACACCCGTCACACCGACAGAGTGGGTATTTAAACTTCTTATCTTTATAAATCTTCTTTTCGTTGTCCCACTTATTTTATTTGTATTTGTTGGTCTTTTCCGACTTTGGAAA
Source organism: Rhodobiaceae bacterium UBA6963 (assembly GCA_002450335.1). GTDB lineage: Bacteria > Pseudomonadota > Alphaproteobacteria > RS24 > RS24 > Micropelagius. The sequence goes on along the minus strand of DJZB01000048.1, from coordinate 8,862 downwards.
AAACGTAAAATCAAACAGCCGGGTTCGCACCTCAACGCAAAACTTGTTTCTATGTTTTCAATTATTGCAGTGGTGCCGGCTATTCTGGTCGCGATTTTTGCTTTTGTGACCTTGGATCGTGGGCTGGATAGTTGGTTTAGCGATCGGACGAAACTCATCATCAATAATACGGCTCTTGTTGCCAATGCTTACCTTGATGAGCATAGAGCCAACTTGCGCCGTGATAGCGTTATCATGGCGAGCGATCTCAACCGAGCCGCAGGCGCTCTCGACCAAGACAAAACAAAATTCACGACATTTTTGACAGCACAAGCAGCCCTTCGGTCTATTCCGATGGCTTTGCTCATTGATGAAAATGGTAAGCTTATTACTGCCGCGCAAACCAAGCGTCAAATCCCGATGCAGCCACCGCCAAAGGAAGCTTTTGAAGCCGTAAAGGAAGGTCAGCCGGTCATCATGACACTGGGTGGACAGGCACAAATTAGATCACTTTTAAAGCTTGATGAGTTTGACGGCGTATATCTTTACACGGCGAAAAAAGTTGACCCGCAAATTGTTGAGCACCTTGCAAAAACAGACATTGCAATGAGGGAATATAACTCGCTTGAGTCTCAAAGGTTTGAAGCTCAACTAACATTTGCGTTGATTTATATCGGCATTGCCTTGGTTTTGTTGCTCGCTGCCATATGGTTTGGGCTTGGGCTTGCCAATGGCCTGGCATCTCCCATAGGTCAGTTGATTGTCGCCTCTAAGAGAGTGAGTAGCGGCAAGCTTGATACGCGTGTTGATATTGACGGTTCTGATGAAGATATTAATAGGCTTGGCCATACTTTTAATCAGATGACTGAACAATTGAGCAAACAAAGAAAAGATTTGATTGATGCAAGGGATGATTTAAGCCGCCGCCATAATTTCACTGAAATGGTTTTGACCGGCATCAGCTCCGGTGTGATTGGTCTTGATGAAGATGGAAAAATTAACCACGCCAATTTGTTGGCTCAAGATATTTGCGGTGTGAATGAATTCAATATGGTTGGCCGTCCGATTGATGAGGTATTACCCGCTTTTTCAAATTTGCTTATTGTTGCTGATAGTAAAATTTCTCGCGCCGTTGAGATTGAATTAAAAGATGACGACGGCAATCGACGTGTTCTTCTTGTGCGGGTCGCAAAAGGACGTGCGGGCAAAGAAAAAAATTATGTGATTACATTTGAAGATGTCACTAATCTTATTTCTGCACAAAGAACCGCGGCTTGGGCTGATATTGCCCGACGCATTGCTCATGAAATAAAGAACCCGCTGACGCCTATTCAACTTTCTGCAGAAAGATTGAGGTCTAAATATGAGGATGAGGTTTCCAGCGACCCTGAAATTTTCAAACAATGTACTGAGACCATTATCCGTCAAGTTGGTGATATTGGGCGTATGGTTGATGAGTTTTCCTCCTTCGCGCGTATGCCGAGTGTTGTATTCAAGAATTTTGATATCAGAGATGCTGTCAGTCAGACCGTGTTTCTTCAGCGCGTAGCGCATCCTGAAATTGAGTATATTTTTGAGTGTGAAGAAGATGGCGAAATGCCAATTAATGCTGATAGTAGGTTGATTAGTCAGGCGCTTACAAACATTCTTAAAAATGGTGCTGAATCAATTTATCGTAATCAAGAGCGTGTTGAGTCCAAAATAGTTGTGACCCTCAGGCAGGAGGAAGAAGTTATATCCATTGATGTTGCAGACACAGGTATAGGTCTGCCGGACATTAACCGAGAGGCTCTGTTGGAGCCTTACATCACAACAAGGGAGCAGGGTACCGGCCTTGGTCTTGCGATTGTGAAAAAGGTTATGACCGATCATGGAGGTGAGATTACTCTCGGTAATGCACCGTGGGTAAGAGACGGGAGATCTGGAGCACAGATTACTTTAAGTTTCCCGTCGATTAAGCGTGAAAAGGTAGGGCATTCCAAAGTTGAGGAAGTAATATGACAGGGGATGTTTTAATTGTTGATGATGAACGTGATATTTGTGAACTCGTATCCGGGATTTTAACGGATTCGGGATATGCGACCCGTACGGCGTCGGACAGTGATACGGCTTTAAATGAAATTGCCAAACGTTGTCCGTCTCTCGTTTTACTGGATATCTGGTTACAGGGGAGCAGGCTTGACGGTCTTGAAGTTCTTAAATTGCTTAAAGAGCGTCTACCAAACTTACCGGTGGTTATAATTAGCGGTCACGGGAATCTTGAAACGGCCGTCAGTGCTATCAAGATTGGTGCCTATGATTATATTGAAAAGCCGTTCAAGTCTGACCGGCTTTTGTTGGTCATTCAAAGGGCAATAGAAAACTCTAAGCTCAAAAGAGAAAACTCTGAATTGCGACGCAAGACAGGGCAATATGAATTGATTGGTGACTCCATTGTCGTTCAAAAGCTTAGAAGCTCCATTAATAAGATAGGCCCGACAAATAGCCGGGTTTTGATTACCGGGCCATCCGGTTCGGGTAAGGAGCTGGTTGCGCGCGCGTTACATAAAATTTCTGAACGTGCTTCTGCTCCATTTGTGGCTATTAATGCGGCCATTCTTGAACCGGAAAACATGGAATACGTCCTTTTTGGACGTATTGAAGATGGTGATGTAATGCCGGGTCTGCTCGAGCAAGCTCATGGCGGCTCACTCTATATTGATGAGGTTGGTGAGATGCCGCTTGATACGCAAGGTAAAATCTTGCGCGTCCTGACAGAACAGAAATTTGTCCGTATTGGAGGCGGTCCAAATGTCTCTGTTGATATCAGGGTGATGTCGTCAAGTTCTAGAGATTTGACCAATCACATTGTTAAGGGCTTGTTCAGAGAGGACCTTTATCACCGATTAAATGTGGTGCCAATTGAAGTGCCGTCTCTGGCGCAACGCCGTGAAGATATTGGTATGCTGGTCGACAATTTTGTTGATTATCTTGTCAATAGTTCGGGTTTTGCTCCACGCAAAATTGCACCTGACGCGCTTGCTGTCATGCAATCTCACGCGTGGCCCGGCAATGTTCGTCAACTTAGAAACTGTGTTGAGAATATGCTCATTTCTGCAGCTGATAGTGAACACGATACAATCACAGCAGATATGTTGCCGGCTGATATCTTATCGGCCACTAAGCTCAACATTGAAGAAAGTGACAGCACGCATATTATGACTCTCCAATTGCGTGAAGCACGGGAGATATTTGAAAAACAATATCTCTTGGCTCAAATAGATAGATTTGGTGGGAATATTTCTAAAACCGCCGAATTTGTCGGGATGGAGCGTTCGGCGCTTCATCGGAAGCTTAAAACACTTGGGGTAAATCCTGCCAAACGCCTTAAACCGGCCTAAAGGTCAATCAGAGGAACGAGAATGCGCGTAATTATATGTGGTGCCGGGCAGGTGGGTTTTGGTATTGCCCGGCATCTGGCTGCAGAAGGAAACGATGTCACGGTTGTTGACAGATCCTCGGAGCTCATCCAGAGAATTAACAATACATTGGATGTTCGTGCTCTTGTTGGTCACGGTTCTCACCCCCAAGTGCTTGAAGATGCTGGGGCAGAGGGTGCTGATATTCTCATCGCCGTAACTGCCTCTGATGAAGTGAATATGGTTGCCTGTCAGGTCGCCTTATCACTTTTTTCGGTTCCTAAACGTATTGCGCGTATTCGAGACCAGAAATACTTGGAAAAAGAATGGAAAGACTTATTCAGCCGGGATGAACTTCCTGTTGATGTTATTATTTCTCCAGAACGCGCGGTTGCAGATCAGGTTATGCGGCGTCTGGAAATTCCCGGTGCATATGATACTGCGAGTTTTGGTGAAAAAAATATTCAGTTCCTTGCCATTAATCTTGATGAGAACTGTCCGGTTCTTGAAACCCCTTTAAAACAATTAACCGATCTTTTTCCGGATTTGCAGGCGACTGTGATAGCAGTCAAACGCGACGGAAATTTATTTGTGCCTAAGAGTGATGATTTGATGAGAGCCGGGGACAGCGCATTTTTGATAACTGCGTCAGAAGATTGTGACCGGACGATGACCATTTTTGGTCATGAAGAACAAGAGGCAAGAAATCTTATTATTGTCGGAGGCGGGAATATCGGACATCACGTTGCTCGCCAACTTGAAAAAAACGGTGTTCGTAATTCAGTACGCCTTATTGAAAATAGTGAAATTAGAGCGCGTAATATTGCCGAGTCTCTTAGTGAAAGCACAGTGCTTCTTGGTAGTGGCCTTGAGCCTGATATTCTTGCTGAAGCCGGTGTGAGGGATGCCGAAATACTTTTGGCACTTACTAATGATGATCAAGTAAACCTGCTAACGACTATGCTTGCGCGTAATGAAGGATGTGAGCGAGCCCTTTGTCTTATTAACAACACGTCTTTTTTACCTTTGGGGCAATCTATTGGACTGGACATTTCCATTAACCCGCGCGCGATAACTGTTTCGTCTGTTCTTCAACATATACGCAAGGGTCATGTACTTTCTGTTCATACAATAGAAGACGGAGAAGCGGAAATCATCGAGGCCGAGGTGTTGGAAACATCCTCATTTGTAGGCCAAAAATTACGGCAATTAAATTTACCGGTCTCGATGCGTATTGGAGCAATCTACCGGAATGGTGAGGTCTTGATGCCAAGAGGCAACTTTGAATTTAAAGTCGGAGACAGAATTGTTCTCTTTGTTTTGACCGACGCTGTTAATGACGCTGAAAACTTCTTTAGTGTCGGGCTGGAATATTTCTAAGAATTATGTCTTGGGGAACAATTATTTTTTGTTTGGGGTGGGGCGGAGTGCTGCTCTCCACAACGATGTTTATTCCGCTAGGTTGGGCACTGTTTCAAGCTGACTATATTTATGTGGGCCGTTTTTTAATCAGTCTTATGATTTCAAGCTTTTTATCTGTTGCTTTTGTTTTGGTTGGCAAAAGTAAAGAGGTTAAGCCTGTTCAAAAAAGTGAGCTGTTTCTAACTGCTGTTTTTCTTTATTTGTATCTTCCCTTGCTGGCGGCACTCCCATTCTTTTCATTAGGTATTGATGTCGAACAGAATGTTGGTTTTTGGGGGGCTTATTTTGAGGCTGTTTCCGGCCTCACTACTACCGGCGCAACAATATTCAAAAACCCTGAGATGGTAAATGAAACCCTGCTGATATGGCGTTCGACACTTGGATGGTTAGGTGGCGTACTTATTCTCTCTCTTGGTGTGGCGCTCATGGCGCCAAATGGTTTATTTGGAATTAATCTTAAACCCCTAAATATCAGACAAAATGCGAGTGAATCTCTCCCGCATCGCTTGCGACGCTCATTTCGATATGTTGTAAAGCCATATCTTGGGCTTACAGCAATCGGTATAATTTTGCTGGCTTTAACCGGAACGGAGTTGGCTGATACTGTTTCTCTGACTTTCAATGCTGTATCAACAACAGGTTTTTCTCTTTCGTTTACACCGTTAGACAGTCTACTTAACTCTCAGGCTTTGGCTGTTTTAAGCTTATTAATGTTTGCCGGAAGTCTCAGCTATCCTCTTTTGATTGCTGCCCAATCTCTAAATTTCGAGACTTTTAAAGAGGACAGAGAAATCCAAGACTTTGTTTTAACAATTATCTGTATGAGTTTGGCGTTGGCTTTATTTTTTCCAAATAATGGTTTGCTTGTTTCTTTAACAATGGCAATCAATATGATTTCAACAACAGCATTTGTTATTTCAGATCCAGCTCTCATCACAAACTATTTACCTGCCGCCATTTTTTTCTTGCCGGTATTAATTGGCGGTATGACGCTTTCAACAGCAGGGGGATTGAAGGTGTTGCGCTTTTATCTTTTGGTAAAGCGTGTGACTTATGAGGTGGTGAATTTGCCATATCCAAATTCAGTTGAGTCCATGCATTATGGTGGAAAATTTGTCAGCAAAGAAACTATGGCTTCCGTCTGGGGATTGTTCCTGATGTATTTTGTCGGTTTTGTCGTTAGTTTCTTGATTATGTCTTTCCTGACTAATAATTTTGAAAGTGCATGGTTGCTTGCACTGGCGCTTCTGAATAATGCAGGTGGTGTTATTTATATGTCAGGGCAATATGATTTATTGATGAGTATGCCACCAATTAGCCATATTTTAATGTCACTCATAATGATATTAGGAAGACTGGAATTTCTTGTTGTTCTGGTGATTTTACTGCCGAAACTACTAATACGCCGGAATTAGACACGCAATTAAAAGTAGAAATTAAAGAAGAATTTTATGACCCGTATTGCTTATGTTGATGGTGCTTATCTCCCCTTCGATCAGGCCGGGGTGCATATAGAAGATCGGGGCTATCAATTTGCAGATGGAATATATGAAGTATTTGCGCTTATTGACGGGCAAATGTTGGATGTTGATGCGCATTTAAAACGCCTGGAATTATCGCTTGAAAAAATCAATCTGGCCTCTCCCGTTTCTTATTCGGCATTGCTGGTCATTTTAAATGAAACAATCCGCGCGAATAATATTAGAGATGGTCTGGTCTACATGCAGATAACACGGGGAAGGGCGGCGCGTAATCATGCATACCCCGCAGTATCGCAACCTGTTTTGAGTGTTACAGTCAGACCTATTAATGAAACTCACCGACGCCATGTTGCCGAGACCGGAATAAAAGTCATCAGCACTGAAGACCAAAGATGGAAGCGGTGCGATATTAAATCCATTTCCCTTTTGCCCAATGTCATGGCCAAGCAAGCCGCCGTTGAAGCCGGTGCACAGGAAGCTTGGATGATCGACGTGGAGGGGTTTGTTACCGAAGGGGCGTCTACAACAGCTTGGATTGTTGATGAATCCGGAAAGCTAAGAACCCGCCCGCTCGCAAATGACATTTTGGATGGCATCACGCGACAAATGCTTCTTTCACTTATAGATGAATTGCAGCTTGAGCTTGATGAAACACCCTTCACAATTGATGAAGCATATTCAAGTAATGAGGCTTTCTCAACGGCTTCAAGCCTGATTGTTATGCCGATTATTGAAATTGATGGTCATAAAGTTGGCAATGGGAAGCCGGGACAAATCACAACCCAATTGCTACAAAACTATAAAATATGAAATAGCTGCATTTATCAGTTAACTTCTTCTTTAAAATTAGTGTAAGGTAGAAAAGTCTTCGATGTCTGGAGACACCGGATCGTTGCGTTAGAGGAGAATCATCCGGGCGTTTAATTTGGCTGCCTCCCCAGTCGTAAAAATGGGGTTTACCCATGTCTGAGAAAAATCTTCAAGACTCTTTCTTAAATCATGTTCGTAAAAATCGTATGCCGCTGACCATCTTCTTGGTCAATGGTGTCAAGCTACAAGGCGTTGTTACGTGGTTTGACAATTTTTGTATGTTGTTAGCTCGTGACGGTCATTCACAACTTGTTTATAAACATGCAATATCAACAATAATGCCCACTCAGCCGATAGAAATTTTTGAAGCTGACCAGGGTGATGAAGTCCCGAGAGAAGAATAGGCTAAAATTGAGGTTACAAGCCTTTTGTTTTAGCTGATTGCCACATGGTCTCCAATTCGACCAGAGTCAGGCTACCCATATCTTTGCCTGAAGCTTTCGCTTGTTTCTCCATATCATTGAAACGACTGGTAAATTTTTGATTTCCGGCGCGTGATGCTTGTTCTGGATCAATTTTTAGATGTCGCGCCAAATTGGCAATAACGAACATGACATCACCCATTTCGTCCAACAAGCGATCTGATGAGCCTTTTTGTTCTATTTCTTCTCTTAATTCGCTCAATTCTTCATCCAGTTTATCAAAAACCATTGAAATTTCCGGCCAGTCAAATCCAACACGAGCCGCGCGTTTTTGCAATTTAACAGATCTTGTCATGCCGGGAAGGGTGCTTGGTATGTCTTCAAGAAGAGAGTGAGGCAAAGCACCTGATTTAGTTTCTTTTTCTTTTGCTTTAATGGTTTCCCAACTGTTTTTGACATCATCAACAGTTTTATATTCTTCATTACTAAAAACATGAGGATGGCGGCGTTGCATTTTTTCCGATACGGCTTGAGCAACATCATCAAAATCGAATAATCCATCTTCTTCGGCCATGCGCGCATGAAAGACAACCTGAAGAAGCAGGTCTCCAAGTTCATCTTTCAAATCATCCATATCGTCACGCTCAATTGCGTCAACGACTTCATAAGCTTCCTCGATTGTATAGGCAGCAATAGACTTAAAGTTTTGCTTTAAATCCCAAGGACAGCCAGTTTCAGGTGTCCGCAGTTTTTGCATAATGAGCAACAACTCGTCTATCTTGGATGATTTATTCATTGACCCGTCCTAAATTGCAGAGATTTATTCTTATAGAATAACCCTAAACAGTCCGCGTCAGAATATAAATCCTTATATCGTAATCTCGAGATTAAAGCGTTTAATCAATATCAGCACTATAAGAAGAGGAGTCGATTGTTACGGATAAAGATGTCGTGGGTGGACATGTAAACGAGCCGTTAACTTCAATGAGTGTCGCAATAGTGCTATTAATGTTTCCACTTAAAGAGCTTCCGCCATCAATGCTAACTGCAATTGTTGAGTTAGAGCTGACATTTTCATTCATCCCAACGCGATATCCATCGGTACCGCAATCCCATTCCAATACAGATTGAGCTGCCATTAATGAAGAGGGAGCCATTAATAGGACCAGTGAAAAAGCTGTTTGTTTTAATATGTTCATAATATTATCTCCATTATTCTATTCGCATAATATATATTATGACAAATATCAATTACATGTAGGTAGGTCGGCACAGGCATAATAAATGGTTGAACTGGTGCTTAACCCCCAACATTTATAAAAACCATTCTTCGTTCTTGAATAATTGGTC
>DJZB01000062.1:3670-4073 GCA_002450335.1 Rhodobiaceae bacterium UBA6963 | reverse complement strand
AAAAAGATGTTTTTTAGAGCATTGTACTAATGAAGAGTTAGGGCAATATATTTAGCGGACAAGCTGTTCCACCAGCGCCAGCTTCTCATTAAGCATGTTGCTTGGCTTAGATTTCTCTAAATATGGATTTGCCGTAAGCAGCTTGCTGATTTAGCTTCAACTTAACGCGGCGCAGGCTTTAGTTATCCGTTCCATTGCGTCTTCCAGCACATCTGTCTCGGTCGCATAAGAAATCCGAAAATGAGGGGATAATCCAAATGCTGACCCTTGCACCGTCGCCACACCTTGTGATTCCAGCAAGTAGGATACAAAATCGTCGTCTGTTTCAATTATTTTGCCATTAGGTGAAGTCTGTCCAAGCAAGCCGGCTATATTTGGATAGACATAAAAGGCACCTTCGGGC
>DJZB01000062.1:0-3280 GCA_002450335.1 Rhodobiaceae bacterium UBA6963 | reverse complement strand
GCCGAAAAATGCAACAAATTCTCTGCCATGAAATCCAATGGACCACTCAACGCTTCGACCGCTGCCCATTGCGCAATCGAGTTGGGATTGGAAGTGGATTGTGACTGAATTTTGGCCATAGCCTTTATCAGCGGCTGTGAGCCAGTGGCATATCCTATACGCCAACCGGTCATGCAATAAGCTTTGGAGACCCCATTGATGGTAAGGGTGCGCTCCTGCAAGTCGGGCGCAACCTCTGCCATAGTGGCAAAAACAAAACCATCATAAACCAGATGTTCGTAAATATCGTCCACCATTATGTTGACATGTGGATGTTGGCGCAAAACCTCTGCAAGGGCTCGCAAATCATCCGCCGTATAGCCTGCACCTGTCGGGTTTGAAGGACTGTTCAGAATAAGCCATTTAGTGTGAAGTGTAATCGCATTAGCAAGTGCATTAGGGGTTAACTTAAAGCCGTTTTCTTGTGGACATTTCACAGGCACTGGCGTGCCTTCCGCTAGCAACACCATATCTGGGTAAGAAACCCAGTATGGAGCTGGGATAATCACTTCATCCCCCTTATCAAGGGTGGCCATCAGGCCATTATATAGGATCTGTTTACCACCAGTACCAACGGTGACCATGTCGGCAGTACACGTGATGTTATTTTCCCGCGCAAATTTGTCGACAATGGCACTTTTCAACTCAGCAATCCCGTCAACAGCTGTATATTTGGTTTTGCCAGCATTCATGGCCGCAATCGCAGCTGCCTTGACATGATCAGGGGTGTCAAAATCAGGCTCACCCGCGCCAAGACCGATTACATCTTTTCCGGCGGCCTTCATCTCTGCAGCCATATTAGACACTGCAATGGTCGGGGACGGCTTAATGGCGGACAAACGTGAGGCAAGCATGAAAAACATCCTTTGATGTGATTTAATTTAGGACGAAGAGTTCAAAAACTCCTGAGCAATTGCAAAAATAAATCACCGTCAATGAGATGTAAAGAGAAGGGCATCTAGCTTCTTCTGCATCCTGACCCTTCATGTTGCCCCCTTCCCATTTCAAGTCACACGGACTATCTTACCGGAATGGATAGTGAGACTGAAATCATTTGCTCCGAGAATATTTTAACCGATCGGATATCGCAGCCTGCAGATTATGTGCTAGAATCTGACTTTGCGCCCAACGGCGATCAACCGATGGCAATTGAAGAGTTGATGGAGGGTGTAAAAGCAGGTGAGCGGGATCAGGTGTTGCTAGGTGTCACCGGCTCTGGCAAAACATTCACCATTGCGCATGTGATCCAACAAACGAAGCGGCCCACCCTAATTCTGGCGCCGAATAAAACACTGGCAGCCCAGCTATATGGTGAAATGAAAGCCTTGTTCCCCAACAATGCCGTAGAATACTTTGTGTCTTACTATGATTATTATCAACCCGAAGCCTATGTGCCGCGGTCCGATACCTATATCGAAAAAGAATCCTCTATTAATGAGCAAATTGATCGAATGCGTCATTCCGCCACCCGCGCCTTGTTAGAGCGTGATGACGTTATCATTGTTGCGTCTGTATCCTGCATCTATGGAATAGGGTCTGTTGAAACCTATTCCACTATGACATTGCGGTTCACGACAGGCGAAGAACATGACCGCCAAACCCTGTTGCGAGCTTTCACTGAATTGCAGTACCGACGAAATGACCTAAACTTTGGGCGTGGGTCTTTTCGCGTACGGGGCGATAATATTGAACTTTTTCCCGCGCACCTTGAAGATCGAGCATGGCGGATATCCCTGTTTGGCGATGAGATTGAAGACATCTGGGAGTTTGACCCGCTGACAGGAGAGAAAACACAAAGATTGGAAAAAATAACAGTCTTTGCCAATTCACACTATGTAACTCCACGCCCAACTCTGCAGCAAGCGGTTAAGAAAATTGGTGCAGAGCTGAACACACGGTTGATGGAATTTAATGAGGCTAGCAAATTGCTTGAAGCCCAGCGCTTGCAGCAGCGCACGCAGTTTGATCTGGAGATGATCGAAGCCACAGGCAGCTGTAACGGGATTGAAAATTATTCTCGTTATCTCTCGGGACGTGGCCCGGGCGAGCCGCCGCCAACGCTGTTTGAATATCTGCCTGAAAATGCGCTTTTAATCGTGGATGAAAGCCATGTTACCGTTCCGCAAATTGGCGCGATGTATAAAGGCGATTTCGCGCGCAAATCCACTTTGTCTGATTATGGGTTTAGGCTGCCGTCGTGCCTCGATAACCGCCCACTCAAATTTGAGGAATGGGAGGCCTTTCGCCCGCAGACCATTTATGTTTCGGCCACACCAGGCACATGGGAGCTAGAACAGACAGGCGGGGTGTTCACTGAGCAGGTAGTCCGCCCGACTGGCCTGATTGACCCGGTCTGTGAAGTGCGGCCAACTGAAACACAGGTTGATGACATCATCGCCGAATGCCGCGCCGCCGCTGAGGCTGGCACACGCGTTCTGGTCACTACTCTGACTAAGAAAATGGCCGAAGCATTAACCGAGTATATGCACGAAGCTGGGATCAAGGTGCGCTATGTGCATTCGGACGTGGACACGCTGGAGCGGATTGAGATTATCCGTGATCTGCGCCTCGGCGTGTTTGATGTGCTGATCGGCATTAATCTGCTGCGCGAAGGGTTAGATATTCCGGAATGCGCGCTGGTTGGCATTCTTGATGCGGATAAGGAAGGGTATCTAAGGTCGCGTACCTCACTTATCCAAACCATCGGCCGGGCTGCGCGGAATGCCGATGGCCGAGTCATCCTCTATGCTGATAAAACTACAGACAGTATGACCTATGCGCTTGGCGAGACACAAAGGCGACGTGAAAAACAGCAAGCTTGGAATGAAGCCAATGGTATCACCCCGCAGACCGTGAAAAAACAGATTAATGATATTCTGGATTCGGTTTATGAGCGGGCCGACCATGTTAATGTGAGGGTTGCGGGTGCGACGGCACTGATTGAAAAAGATCTGAAGACAGTGATTGCTGAACTAGAAGTTCAGATGCGTGAGGCTGCGGCCAATTTGGAATTTGAGGAAGCTGCCCGCCTGCGCGATGAGCTGCGTCGCCTGGAAGCAAAGGATCTAGGGCTTGACGGTCCAGGTATGGCGAAGGCGGCTGTGGTGCCACGCGCCTCTGCTGAAATTGATGCTCCTGTGCAGCCACCTTCCGGCCGCAGATCCAAAAAGCGTTAAAAAAGCAGGCTATCATGACCTTTTCCCTCATTGCACATGATCCTGAAACCGGCCAGTTTGGCATT
>DJZB01000057.1:492-2533 GCA_002450335.1 Rhodobiaceae bacterium UBA6963 | reverse complement strand
TTGGAAATGCGCGCGATGAATATGCCTACAAAAGGTGACCAAGATATCCACCAAGCCCAATAAAAAATAGTCCAGTCATGGTACCATTGCTTGTCTTCAGTGCGGTCGAGCGTGCTCAACCTGAACATATCAACAAAATAATTGGTGAAGTTGTCTGCATATGAAGAAATTATAAGTTTTGTTGGTCCTGCCAGAATGACAAACAGCAATAAACAAGCCGCCATGCCAATATTGATGTTACTCAACTTCCTTACACCTCTGTCCAGTCCGCGGACGACGGAATAAATTGCAAGACTTGTAATGGACATGATGACCAAGGCTTGCGTTTGTAAAGTTTTTGGTGTGTCGAAAAGATAATTCAGCCCTGCAGATACCTGTTGAGCTCCAAGGCCTAAAGAGGTTGCCAGTCCAAATAAAGTAGATAAGACAGCTACGACATCAATAATATGACCCGGCCAGCCCCAAATTCTTTCACCAAGAAGTGGATAGAAAATTGACCGGATGGTAAGTGGGAGTTGCCGATTAAAAGTGAAAAATCCGATGGCAAGACCTATTAATGCATAGACAGACCAGCCACTAATTCCCCAATGAAAGAGTGTGGCGCTAAAAGCTAGCCGATAGGCTTCCGGTGTTTCAGGTGTGACACCAAGTGGGGAGCCATAAATCCCTGTGTAATAAGCAAGCGGCTCGGCAGCCCCATAAAAGGTCATACCAATACCGACACCGGCAGAAAACAGCATGCAGACCCAAGATATAAAGCCGAATTCAGGTTTGGCGTCTTCACCGCCGAGACGGATGCGCCCGAAAGGGGAAATTATTAAAAAGAGTATAAAAGTCGTGAGTGCAATAATGGATAGCGAGAACATGGTATCGAACAAGTCGAGAATGATGTCGCGTGTGCCAAGCAATGCTGATGTTGAGGTCTCCGGAAAAGCCAATACAAGGCCGGAGAATATAAGTGCCAATGTGGCACTCAGGGCAAATACAGGGTTATGGATATCCAACCCGAATATCTCAATATTATCCTGACCGATTTCATAATCCGTATCTGCAGGAAATAATTTATCTTCAGTTAAGGCTTGTGATTCTTGATTATCTTTTTCCATCACTCTCACTCTGATAAAATTAAGGACAGATCATCTGGAGATATCAAATCATCACCCAAAGCATGTGCCAGCGGTTGTAAATCTTTAGCATAAGATTTCCATTTACCAACCCCATCGGTATTAATCGGTTTCCTGACCTGTTCTGAACTAGCAGTCCTGACAGACCGACGATTCTCATGGAAAGAGATACATTGCTCTTCAAAAGGTAGGTTGAGATGGTCAAGCATGCGGCGCACCTGACCCTCCAGGTCATCAATAACATCTTCATGTTGCACACGCAAAACTTTGCCGGGTAACACATTATCCCAATGTGCCATGAGGCGAATATAATCCCGGTAATAAGCACCGAGTTCCTCGAGACCGTAGCTGAATTCCTGACCTTGAGCAAACAGCTGTTTAAATGCACTGAAGCAACAATCAAGTGGGGCACGGCGCGCATCAATTATTTTTGCATTAGGCAGAATAAGGTGTATCAGCCCGATATGACGAAAGTTATTCGGCATTTTATCGGTAAAGCGCGGCGCTTCACTTCGATGCAGGCGGGTGTCGTTGATATAGGCTTCCCCCATTTCCAGACGCTTTTCCGGTGAAAGGGTTTTCAGGACTTCAGGATAATTCCCGATACCTGAGAGGCGGTCTTGCCCGCGCAGACTTTGTGCAAGCGTTAAAATGTTGGGCAATTCAAGTGTACCATCCACTTGTGAATGAGAAGCCAAAATTTGTTCAATCAATGTCGAACCGGCGCGCGGCAGACCCACAATAAATATCGGATCAGGCGCATCGCATCCGCCTGTGGCATGTGTCTCAAAGAATGCCGGAGTGCAAACATCCATATGGGCATCCATCTCCTGCGTCATTCTTTTGATTGAATAGCTGCTTTGTTGGCGTTTGATTAAATTTCCCTGTTTAAGGTGATGAATGCTGTCCTCATAGCG
>DJZB01000057.1:0-174 GCA_002450335.1 Rhodobiaceae bacterium UBA6963 | reverse complement strand
TTTTCTTTTTCATAGGCATGCGCCATTGCGAAATGAAAATAGGCGCGGTCTTTTTGAGGTAATTCCGGGCGATCTATTTGCGCTTCCATCAGGGCAACTTCTTGTGGCGTGAAAGTATAGGTTTTCAAATTAGCCAGAGAGAAATAGGCTTCCCCATGATCGGGTTTTGACTCA
>DJZB01000016.1 GCA_002450335.1 Rhodobiaceae bacterium UBA6963 | reverse complement strand
CTGACATTCTCGATTTTATAGGGGAGAGAAATATTATCCATATTGTGCCGGAGGCTTATCCTTCAAAACACCAAAGCAGAATTGCTTTTTGTATATGGTTTCTATTTTCCGCTTCGTCAAATACCACGGATTGCGGCCCATCTATGACACTCGCCTCTACCTCATTACCTCGATAGGCAGGCAAGCAATGTAAAAACACACCATTATCCGACATGCTCATTAAGGCGTCGGTCACGCGGTATGGTTCAAAAGCTTTTGCCCGTGCCGCTGCTTCTTCAGGGTTATCACTCATTGACACCCAGCAATCCGTATTAACCGCTATTGCCTGATCCACTGCCGCTTCGGGAGTATCGGAAAAAACAATTTTTGCTTCTCTTTCAGCAGCCCATGACAAGACATCCTCCGGTGGCATGAAATTATCCGGTACGGCGAGATGCAATTCAAAATCCAAAAGGCTGGCCGCATGTATCCATGAGACAGAGACATTGTTGCCGTCACCAAGCCAAGCAATTTTTTGACCCTTTATGGGGCCGCGATGCTCTTCAATTGTCAAAATATCAGCGAGAATCTGACATGGATGACTGAAAGCCGTGAGCCCGTTAATCACAGACACACTGGCGTCTGCAGCAAGTTCTGTCAGATTTTCGTGTGGACCTGTCCTCACCATAATGGCATCCACATAACGACTGAGCACTTTTGCCGTATCTGACAATGGCTCACCTCTACCAAGTTGCATATCATTATGGTTCAGCATCAGCGTATCCCCGCCCAGTTGCCGCATGGCGAGATCAAAAGACACACGCGTCCGGGTAGAGGGTTTATCAAACACCAAGGCGAGTAATTTTCCAGCCAGAGGCCGATCTTCATCCGGGGTGCCATTTGGCAATCCCGCACGCGCCTCTTTTCGGCGTCTGGCTTCATCAACAATATCTCTTACAGCTTGTGAGGTTAAATCAGACAAATCTAAAAAGTGCTTTGGCGTCATCTCTAAGCCTCCTCAACTGTCTTATTCTCTATCTCACCCACTATCTCATCCGATGCATTCTCAGTCGCCCGCAAATCCTCACAAGCTGACTCCAGCGCTTTAACGGCAATGTCGATTTCTTCAAGCGTTATGGTGAGAGGTGGCAACAACCTGACCACATTGTCGCCCGCACCCACCGTGAGAAGTTTCTGATCCCGTAAGGCCTCGACAAGCTTTTTATTTTCAATCACGGCTTTCAGACCAAGCATCAGACCTTCACCGCGGATTTCAGAAAGGATATCAGGAAAGCGGTCAATGACTGACGCGGTTTTCTGTTTCAACGCTAAACCGTTTTGACAAATTGTCTCCAGCATTTCGGGCGCCGCAATCGTATCGATAACAACTTTGCCGACAGCCATGCCCAGCGGATTGCCGCCATAGGTTGAACCATGTGTACCCGGCACCATACCTGCTGCCGCAGCTTCGGTGGCAAGTATCGCGCCCAGGGGGAAACCACCACCTATGCCTTTGGCAACAGACATGATATCCGGCGTGATATCCGTCCATTGATGCGCGAAGAGTTTACCTGTCCGGCCAATGCCACATTGCACTTCATCAAAAATCAGAAGCAGACCATGCGCATCACAAAGCTCTCTTAATTCTCTTAAAAAAGTAAAAGGCACGGGGACAACCCCGCCTTCACCCTGAATGGGTTCAATTAATATCGCTGCCGTCGCGGGTGTAATAGCACCTTTAACACGCTCAATATCAAAGCTGTCGACATGCTTGAAGCCTGCCAGTGGCGGCCCGAAACCTTCAAGGTATCCCTCATTACCTGTAGCTGCCAGTGCCGCCAGCGTTCGCCCATGAAAAGCCCCCGCAAAACAGATAATTTCATAACGAGCGTCATCACCTTTTTCGGCAAAATATTTCCGCGCGGTTTTAATAGAGCCTTCAATGGCCTCCGCGCCTGAATTACAGAAAAAGATTTTATCTGCAAATGTCAGTTCAGTGAGTGTCGCTGCCAGCGCTTGCTGTTCAGGCACAGTGTAAAGATTTGAGACATGCCAGAGCTTATCGGCTTGCTCTTTTAAAGCTGCAACAAGTTCTGGATGCCCGTGGCCCAGAGAATTGACGGCTATGCCCGTCGTAAAATCAAGGTATTTGTCACCTGAATCTGTTTCCAGCCACGCGCCATCCCCCCTGACAAATGACAGAGAACTGCGATTATAAGTACCCATGACCGGGTTAATCCCATTATCGTCGCGCGTTTGCATATCCGTAAATAACCAAATTAGATTGAAATAAAAAACGCCCGACTCTGTTTAAGGCAGGGCGACTAATAAAAATCCAACAATTCTTATTATCCACGAAAAACCCCAGCTTTGTCAATGAATTGAGGGGTTGTGAGATTGAGTTTAGGCTTTGATGCGGTAGCCGCGATCAAACATAATATAACAACTCACCCATAGAATAATATTTAAAGCCGCCAGTAGGAGCACGCCAACCACTAGATTGCCCTCCGGCTGACCGATAAAACCATAACGGAAACCGTCAATCATATAGAAGAAGGGATTAAAGGAAGAAAACACCTGTGCCGGTTCGGGTAGTTGTTCAACTGAGTAAAAAGTGCCGGATAAGAATGTCAGAGGTGTAATAATGAAATTTGTTATCGCCTGCATATGATCAAATTTTTCGGCCCAGATACCCACCAACATGCCCATAAATGACATTAACAGAGAACCGGATACGGCAAAGTAAAGCACTGCCCAAATATTACTGAGTGTGAAATCAACAAAAAAGGTCATGCCTAAAAAGGTGAAAACGCCGACAACAAGCCCACGTGTCAGCCCTCCCAGCGCAATCGCCGTGGTTAATTCACCTGCAGATAATGGCGGCATAAGAATATCAACCACATTACCCTGTACTTTGCCTATTAATAAAGATGATGAGGTGTTGGCAAAGGCATTTTGCAACATCGCCATAATCACCAGACCCGGGGCGAGATAACTCGTAAAAGGTGTGCCGCCGATATCAGGACGTAACCCCCCTAACGCCAGTGAAAAAATCGCCAAAAACAGCAAGGTCGTCACGACCGGCGCGCCTACAGTTTGAAAGACGACTTTCCAAAACCTGCGGACCTCGCGCAAATAAAGTGTCCATAACCCGACCCAATTAACCAATCCAAAGCGTCTTGCGCCCTGAGCAGGCCAAGTATGATGAAAAGTTGAATTTTCGGTGTTCTGCGGTTCAGATGACATGTCTTAGCCATAGATTATCTCTGCGTTTCAGGCAATAGACGATTTTAGGGGTGTAAATCTGGGGAAAACTCAGTTTTTTGGCGTTTCATCTGTGGATAATGACCTTCAGTATATTGACGTAATTTCTACATCTTGTAGATTTTAAGAAATAAACCACTAGATGTAGTGAGTTTTGTTCTTAACGGCATCACATGCACAGCTAATTCAGGAGATAATCATGGCTTGGACAGAAGAAAGGGTAGAATTACTCAAAAAACTTTGGACAGAAGGGTTAAGTGCGAGCCAGATAGCCCGGCAAATGGGCGGTGTGACGCGTAATGCCGTGATAGGTAAAGTGCATCGCCTCGGTCTCTCAGGACGGGCTACACCAGCGCGGGTATCAACCGCCAAAGTAGGCACTCAGACCACCCGAACACGACAGACACAACCCAGTATTGCGGGCACCAAGCTCTCTTATGATAAAGACGAGAGCCTAGACGAGATGAAATATGATCCTGCACCTGAGCCTATTCTGTCGCCGGAAGAACGCGCCAGCGTGTTGAACCTTACGGAACATACCTGCAAATGGCCAATCGGCGATCCGGGCAATTCAAACTTTCATTTTTGTGGGGCGAGAAGCAAACCCGGTAACCCTTATTGCGAAACTCATGTCGTTCAGGCCTATCAACCTGTCGAAAGACGTCGCAGAAAAAGTTCAGGCCAAGGTTAATCTTCATGTTAGTCTCCTCATTGCGTATAGGAGATTGTTGATGACACAGCTTAATGGAAAAGTTTTTATCATTACCGGAAGCGGTGATGGCATTGGTCGAACAACAGCTCAAGCTGCAGCCCAAAAGGGCGCACATATTATTGTTAATGATCTCAATCCGGATGCCGCAGAGGAAACTGCCAAGCTTATTCAAAATGATGGCGGAAAAGCCGATCACTTCCAGCTTGATGTTACGGATAGAGATGCCGTTTTTGAACTTTCCAAGCGTGTTGAAACAGATTTCGGCAGTGCCGATCTCCTCCTGAATAATGCAGGCGTATCCATGCGTGTCAGTGTTGAAAAAATGACCGTGGAAGAAATGGAATGGATGATGGGCATTAATTTCTATGGTGTTTTAAATGGCACACAAGCTTTTCTCTCACAAATTAAAGAAAACAACGGTCACATTATTAATGTCTCAAGTATTCTTGGATTAATCGGCATGTCAACGCAATCGGCATATAATGCTGCCAAATTTGCCGTTGCCGGCTTCTCCGAAGCGCTTCGACTCGAAATGCTGGAACATGATGTACGGGTATC
>DJZB01000020.1 GCA_002450335.1 Rhodobiaceae bacterium UBA6963 | reverse complement strand
GTCGGTTGACAAGGTTTTGGTGTCCATTGGTCGCCGTCCTTACACAGAAGGGCTTGGTTTGGAGTCAGTCGGCGTACAACTTGATGTTGCAGGTCGGATTGAAACGAACGGCTTCAAAACAAATGTTGATGGCATTTATGCAATCGGTGATGTCATTACCGGGCCAATGTTGGCGCATAAGGCCGAAGATGAGGGTGTTGCTGTCGCTGAGATGCTGGCCGGTAAGTCAGGTCATGTAAATTATGATGTAATCCCGGGTGTGATTTATACTGCGCCGGAAGTTGCATGGGTGGGGCTTAATGAAGAAGAGCTGACCCAGCAAGGGGTTGATTACCGCATCGGGAAATTCCCTTTTATGGCTAATGGTCGCGCCAAGGTTAATAATACCACGGATGGCTTTGTGAAAGTTTTGGCTGACACCAAAACTGACCGTATTCTTGGGGTTCATATTGTCGGACCTGAGGCCGGGAATATGATTGCCGAAGCCGCAGTTGCTATGGAATTTGGCGGGAGCGCAGAAGATTTGGCGCGGACATGCCATGCGCACCCAACATTGACGGAAGCCGTGAAGGAAGCGGCGCTGGCCGTGGAAGACCGCGCGATACATATGTAATTTTAAAGTTTTGATCTCGGATGGGCGTTTTTGTAAATACGCCCCAATTCCGTGTCTTCGATTTCAGTATAAATCTGTGTTGAACTGAGACTGCTGTGACCGAGCAATTCTTGAATGGTTCTCAAATCACCACCCGCGGCCAATAAATGTGTTGCGAAGCTGTGTCTAAAGGCATGCGGTGTTACTTCATCCGGCAGCCCCATTAAACGGCGACACTTTGCGACAATCATCTGAACTTGCCGCGCCGAGAAGCGCCCACCTTTGACGCCCCTGAAAAGGGGGTCGTCATCTTTAAAGTCAAATGGTGCGGCCTTTATATATTGTTGAATGGCATCTGCGATAAGCGGCAAGATAGGCGCATCGCGCTGTTTTTTTCCTTTGCCTGTTATGCGGACAGAAACATTATCGGGCTTTGGGCGCTCACCATAAGACAGGTCTAGGGCTTCCGATATCCGTAACCCGCATCCATAAATCAGCACCAGCAAGGCTTGATTGCGTAAATTCTCCCATGGACGTGAAGACACGTCACCTGCCAGTGCTATCATTTGTAGAGCATCATTTTGAGACATGGGGCGTGGCAGGGATTTAGGGATTCTGGGTGATTTCACAATCTTGAACGCTGAACTCACAGGATAATCTTTTTCAGAGAGATATAAAGTGAAAGAGCGGAGACCGGACAGGCTTCGAGCAAGTGAACGGCTTTGTGTGGTTTCCTGCTCACGCCGTTTTGCTAAAAAACTTCTTACATCCATGGCTTTTAAAGTATCAAAAGAGGCCGGATTGACCTCCTGCTCATAATGCCCGGCTAGGAAATCAATGAATTGGGTGACATCACGCTGATAGGCTTCAACCGTATGAGAACTAAGATCTCGTTGCTTGAGTTGTTTCAGCCAAGCATTAATCAGAGTTTGTAGTTCGGCATTGGCTGTCATGAAAAGACACCGCGTAAAGAGGTTAAATGTTTTCCTAGTAGCATTTGGTCAAAATCAAAGCTTCACTTATGATGAAATAAATTATGCCATAAAACCAAGAATGGGACACGCAACAATATGCTGAGGACAGAAAATGACGACATGTTAATTGTTGCCGTTTGCCTAGCCGCTACCGTGCCTAAAGTGTTTCATTATGCTGTGCCACATGGTGCTGAACTTGTGCCGGGACAGTTTGTGCTTGTTCCTTTTGGCAGAAAAAAACTTTCAGGGGTGATATGGGAAAAACCACGCCCTTGGCAGGAAAATGATCCGCCTAAAGACAAACTTAAATCAGTTGAACAGATTTATGATATCCCGGCACTATCTGAGGAAAACCGAAAATTTGTAGATTGGGTCTCGTCTTATGTGATGAGCCCGCAAGGGTCGGTTCTCAAATTGCTGTTGAGTGTGCCGGATGCCCTTTCACCTGAAAAGCCTGTGACCGGTTGGCAGGTATCCGATAAACGCCCGTCGCGGATGACTGATGCAAGACAAAGGGTCTTTGCGGCGCTCTTGCCCGGCATGACCATGCGAACAGGAGATTTGACCGAGGCAGCATCGGTGTCAGCTTCTACCTTGACATCCCTGGAAAAAGAAGGTGCCTTGATAAAGTCTGCACTCTCGGCAGAAATGCTGTTTGGTAAGCCTGACCCTACCTATAGCCGTGTTCAATTCTCAAATGAACAAGCTGAAGCCGTAACCAAGTTAACGGATAATATCGAGACAAGAGGCTTTCAATGCCATTTGCTTGACGGTGTGACCGGATCGGGCAAAACGGAAGTCTTTTTTGAGGTTATTGCCGCGTCGCTAACCAATGGAAAGTCTGCCCTTATTCTTTTGCCGGAGATTGCTCTGACGGAGCAATTATTGGCGCGGTTTGAAGATCGCTTTGGTTGTCCACCCGCTTTATGGCATTCGGGACTGACGGCTTCGGAACGTCGGCGCACATGGCGAGCCGTTGCGGAGGGTAAAGTCAAGGTAATGATTGCAGCGCGTTCAGGATTGTTTTTGCCCTGGCAAGATCTGGGTGTGATTGTCGTGGATGAGGAGCACGACCCCGGATTCAAGCAGGAAGAAGGGGTAATTTATAATGCGCGTGACATGGCGGTAGTGCGTGGGCGGCTGGCTGATGCGACAGTTATTCTTTCATCTGCAACGCCGTCATTGGAAAGCTATGTCAATGCGCGGGATGGGCGATATCATCTTGTTAAACTCCCTAGCCGCCATGGTTCGGCAGGCATGCCGGATTTGTCTATGATTGATATGCGGATAGATCCACCAGCACGCGGGCAATGGTTGTCTCCTGCAATGGTGTCTTCCATGCAAGATGCACTTGACCGCGGAAAACAGACCTTGCTCTTTCTCAACCGCAGGGGATATGCCCCGCTTACTTTATGTAGAAATTGTGGGCATCGTTATGCTTGCTCGGATTGTGATGCATGGCTGGTTGAACATCGGAGCAAAAACATCATGGCCTGCCATCAATGCGGAAGTGTGCGCAATGTGCCAGATAAATGCGAAGAATGTGGAGAAGTTGACTGCCTCACGGCCTGTGGGCCAGGCGTGGAGCGTGTGTTGGAAGAGGTTGGACAAGTGTTTCCTGATAAAAAGGCGGCTGTTTTATCCTCTGATATGGTCGGACAGACCGGAGAACTCCAAAGTCAACTGAACCTTATTCAAAGCGGCGAGATAGATATTATTATTGGTACCCAGATTATCGCCAAAGGCCATCACTTTCCTGAATTGGGATTTGCGGGTGTTGTAGATGCGGATTTAGGGCTTGGTAATGGGGATTTGCGGGCGGCTGAACGCACATATCAGACATTGCTTCAGGTGTCCGGCAGAGCAGGGCGCGAGGCATCAAAAGGCACTGCGATGTTGCAAAGCTATATGCCCGACCATCCGGTTTTAAAGGCTTTAATTGCCGGAGAACGGGATATATTTCTTGAGCGTGAGGCAGAAATGCGCGCACAGTCCGGAATGCCTCCTTTTGGGCGTTTGGCAGGACTTGTGCTGTCCGGTCCGGATCTCGCCGCATTGAATAATTTTTCAAGAGATTTGGCGGCGTTGATACCTGCTTCGGATGATGTGCGTGTTCTTGGCCCTGCGCCTGCACCCATTGCGCGTATCCGCAACCGATATCGGCTCAGATTTCTCGTAAAAGCAGGAAAACAGGCGAAAATCCAGCAATTCATTGCTTCTTGGCTTTCTAAGGTGAAAACACCCAGTCAGATTCGAGTGGCGATAGATATTGACCCGTATAGTTTTTTATAACCCTATTCTAAGCTACTGACAGTCAACGTAAATTAATCCCCAAAAGCTGTGTCAAAACGCCTTTATCCTCTATTGCAAGCGGGCTCATGCTGTGCTACCTCACTCGAAATATTAATGTCATTCCTGCTTCTACTTGCTCACCAATTTTAAAGCAAAAACGGCAGTCAGCGCACAAAGGTACATCATTGGTTCTGATATGGTTTCTGATATGAGTTC
>DJZB01000002.1 GCA_002450335.1 Rhodobiaceae bacterium UBA6963 | reverse complement strand
GCGGATGACGGTATTGAATTCTTCGGCGGTACAGCTAACGCAAAATATATCGTTGTAACGGGCGCTGATGATGACAGCATCGATTGGACGAACGGCTATCGCGGTTACATCCAATATGCCATCGTTATGCAAAACGCCAATCAGGCCAACACAGACCAAGGTATTGAGGCAGACAGTAACTCTTCCGACAATGATGCCTTGCCACGTGCGCGCCCTGTTTTGTCAAATGTGACACTTGTTGGAGCGCGTCCTGCAGAATCTGATATCGGTATCTTGCTCCGAGAGGGAACAGGTGCCGGCATTTATAACTCAGTTGTTTCCAATTTTGAGCATTGCTGGGATATTGACGGAACTGCAACATACACAAACAGCACAACGGCTACCGGTGTTACACTGAAATCAGTTCTGTTTGATTGTGATGCTTCCTTCAAAGCTGACACTGGTGCTGGCGAAGATGACACAGCTGCAGGAACTGGTCTTGCTGCTAAATTCGCTGCAGGTACTAACAATGTTGAGCTGGCAAGTACATTGTCTAATGGGTTTATCAACGGTAATAACGAGAATTCTATAACTTCTGTCAATGTTAACACTGAAGAGACGCTGACATGGTTTGAATTCGCGACCTATATCGGTGCGGTGAAAAGTTCTTCAGCCACGGATAACTGGACGCTCAACTGGACATATGGCATCAACCCGACGCCAGCTTGCCCAGCTGGAACGACAGCTATCGGCACTACAGGTTGTGAGCTTTCAGGCGTTATCACGGATGACATTAATTTAGTCTCTGGTCTTAGTTACTTCTTGCGCGGCAAGGTTGTTGTTGGTGCCGATTGCGGTCCTGACAAAGATAACGAGCTCGCAACTTGTGACAAGGCAGAGCTGACGATTGACCCAGGTGTCTCCGTTTATGCCCGCGAAAACCCACTCTCCTATCTGGTTATCGCACGTGGTTCCAAGTTGAACTCCAACGGTACAGCATCCGCTCCTGTAACATTTACAGTTGAGGATGATGCATCCAGAAACCTTGACTCAGCTACGGGTCTTTGGGGTGGACTGGTTATTAATGGCCGTGCGCCAATCAACAAAGGTACCAACTGTGAAGTCCTCACAAACCTTTGTGAGCGCGACGGTGAAGGCGATAGCGGTAAATATGGTGGTAACGATGCTACCGATGACAGTGGTCAAATTTACTACACAGTCGTCAAATATGCCGGTTTTGCCTTTACTGCAGATAACGAGCTGAACGGTATCGCCTTTGAAGGTGTCGGTTCCGGTACAGAAGTTGATTACGTCCAGGTCCATAACGGCGCCGATGACGGTATCGAGTTCTTTGGCGGTACGGTTAATGCCAAGCACCTTGTTGTCACCGGTGCGGATGATGACAGTATCGACTGGACGAATGGTTATGTTGGTAACATCCAATATGCCATTGTTGTTCAGAACGGTGCCAATCAAGGTAATACTGACCAGGGTATTGAAGCCGACAGTAACTCGTCTAGCAATGATGCCCTGCCACGTGCTAACCCATCTTTGTCAAACTTGACACTAGTCGGTTCCTTCCCAGCCGCAACTGGCGCAGAGTCCGATATCGGTATCCTGTTACGAGAGGGTACGGGTGCTACTATATACAATACCATCATAGTTGGTTTCCAAGATGGTATTGACATTGACGGTGCGGCAACCTACACAAACCGAGACAGTGCCACAACCGGTATAAATCTGAAGTCCATATTCATCGACGCAGACACTGCCTTCCAAGATGATGCTGATGACACCGGTCTGGCTGCATGGTTTGCTGCTGAAGATGCCAATAATGACAGCACAACTGGTAACTCTCTGACCACCCTAAGTGGTGCGACGACGGGTCAGAAGCGCTACATTAACGGTGCCACCGAAAACGGTGTTTCTGATACCGATCCAACGGCTCTGGGTACCTTCTTCGAAGATGCTGGCTTTGTTGGAGCCGTTCAGAGTTCCGACAACTGGACGTCCGGCTGGACGGTCTGGCTGAACGACTAGTCCTTTCGGATATCGGCCGTCGCAGCCTAACTGCGACGGCCATTTCACTCTTCGGTTTATGCCTTCAAAATCAGGTTGCCAAAATGACATATTACAAACACTTTAATTCCAGTTTAGCTACAATTGCTTTGCTGGCTTTGTTTCCAGGCCTCACCTTTGCTCAAGATATTGACGAAGTGCAGGTTATTGGGGTTTTTATTCCCGATGAAAAACGCAATACCTCAGAGATTTCCAATGTTCTGGAAGCTGAAGACTTTTCACTCGCCGGAGATACCGATATAGCCGTCGCCTTAACGCGCCTTCCGGGTCTTTCTCCTGATACGACGGGTAAATATGTCGTCGTCAGAGGTTTGACGGAAAGATATACATCCACACTTTTGAATGGCACGCAATTACCATCTCCAGACCCATTGAAAACCGCAGTGCCTCTTGATATTTTCCCGACGAGTATTATCGGAAATGTCCTTGTTCAGAAAACCTATTCTGCTGAATATCCTGGCGCTTTCGGTGGCGGTGTTATTGACCTGCGGACCAAAAGTGTCCCAGATGAACCCTTTTTAAATATAAGCCTTTCTACGGGTTATAATACGGAGTCAACTTTAGAAGACGGTTATTCTTACTATGGTAGTGACCGTGACTGGACGACGTTTGATGATGGTCACAGAGAGCTACCAAGCATATTTAGAAATGACTACCAGCTTACCAGTAGGACGCCTGCGTCTTTAGAACAATATGGTGAAGCAATTCCAAATATTTGGTCTATAGATTTTGATGAAAATCTTCCAGATGTTTCGGCCAAAATTTCCGGTGGTACTAATCGTGATACAGATAATGGAAGAATTGGGGTAATTTTTGCCCTAGATTATTCAAGTGAATTTCGTAACTATTTTGGTGAGCAATTTTCTTATTCCGCTACAAATGCCGGTCTGGTTATTCAACAAAACTTTTCAGATAGTGTTTGTGTAGGCAAGGGTGTGAGTACTGAATATTGTGGTTTTAACACCACCTCATGGAACACAAACTTGAATGGCTTGCTGTCCGTAGGTTGGGAGATTGATGCCAATAATGAGATTAAATATACAGGTGTTTTGCTACGTTCGAGCCAGAAACAGGTTCAAATCAAAGGTGGCTCCACCGACTCCAATGATCTAGAAAATACGACACGTCTGGATTGGAAAGAGCGTGAAGTTATCTCCAATGCGGTATCGGGTGAACATACTTTTGATCTTATTGATGCTGGCGAAACAATGCTTGATTGGTCATTTAATATTACCAATGCGTCTCGCGATGTTCCATTACGTCGCCGGTATAAATATTTTTACGATGATGGTCCAGGTGCTTTCAGACTTAGCACGCGGACAGATGGTAATCTGACTGAATACGGGTACATGGAAGATGAGTCACGCGATTTAGTGGTTAATCTGACACAAGTCGCTGATCTATTCGGTTTTGAGACAGATATCAAAGTCGGAGCAGCATACAATGAAAAAGAGCGTTCAAGTTATTATCTGACTTACCACTATAATATGGGGCAGGTTACGAACCGTGATTTATTGTTCCGTGTTCCAGAAGTTATCTTTGGGTCGACTAACATTGATCCGAACGGTATTTATCTGCAATCACTAACGCGTGCCGCTGATAGTTTCTCTGCTGACTTCGAGAACGCACAGGCGTATTGGCAAATTGATACACGATTAACAGATACCATCCGCGTTTCATCCGGGTATCGTTATGAAGACAGTGAGCAGTTAGTTCGGGCAACCGATAGGTCAACATTGACACCTATTCTCGTCACTCAGCAGATTGAGTCTTTCCTCCCATCAGCGACTGTGACTTGGGAATTTGCTGAAAATATGCAATTGCGCTTCGGTTATTCGGAAACCATTAACCGCCCGGACAGCCGCGAATTGTCTCCAGCCCGTTTTATTCGTGAAGACGGCCGGACGGAAGAGGGTAATCCAAATTTACAATTTGCTGAGATTAAGAACTACGATATCCGTTATGAGTGGTATTTCGGAGAGAGTGATTCTGTTACTGTTGGTGTTTTCTACAAAGACATCACCAATCCAATCGAATACTCCATCGCTTCTATCGGGGGTGAAGGTCAGCTAGATACGGTGGCCAATGCCGATGAAGCAGAACTCACAGGTATTGAAGTCGAGATAGAAAAGCAACTTGGCGAATATATGAATCGCGATTTATTCATAAAAGCAAATGCTACATATATTGACTCAGAAGTGATACGTAGCGCTGCTAATTTTGGTGAGGTGACCAATCTAATTGGTCCGATGCAAGGACAGTCTGAAGTTCTAGCCAATATGCAATTCGGATTTGAGAATCTTGAAACCAATGAGTTCTTCAACGTCGTGCTTAACTATGTCGATGAACGGATTTATCGCTTAGGTACAAACTCACGTCCTGATCTTATCGAGAAGCCTCCTTTCGAGCTTAATCTGGTTTACAGCCGTGATATTTATACAGCTTATGACCGTCCCGTGGGTCTTTCTGTAAAGGTTAAAAATCTGCTGGACGAAGGCGCCGAGAGGCTTCAAGGTTCAGAGATTGCTGAAGCTTATGATATTGGCACAACACTTTCTATCGGTCTGAATTACTCATTCTGATTATAGTTAAGGAAACCCTTCAAATATGACCGCCGCCGAAGCTACGCCGACAAAGTTTATCGCTAATGCGCTAGAACTTTTCCTCGTTGCTTCGGCAGCACTTCTTCTTGCTCATTATGTTGCGGTGTTTCTGGACGATAAGGGCAGCCTCAAGATTTCTGCTTATCAAAAACCGGTCGCTACGGATATGCAGCAATTTTCGCAATCCTATGATTTTAAAAATATGTTCTTCCCCGAATTGACCGGGGGTGATGATAAAATTGTGAAGGTGCGTGCCGCCGAGTCTTCATTGGATATTAAATTATTTGGTCTTCGTTCAGATGGTTACGGCATGGGCAGCGTTATTTACAAAATCGGAGGTCAGGAACAGCAAAATGTTCGTGTTGGTGAACAGATGGCCGATAAGATTAAATTACTTGCTGTTTATAATGACCGCATTGAAATCAACAATAATGGGAGTTTCGAAACTGTTTCATTCGGCAAGGTCAGCTCACGTTTGCGTGGTTTCCTAGATACGACGCCCGCGCCTCAAAAAAATGAAACACTTATTGAAACAGATGAGACACAACCCCCCTTTTTGACGACCAGCTATTTTAAGCCTGTCAAAAATGAGAATGGCGCAATGGTGGGTTTTATTCTTCAAGCTGAATATGCAGCCATGCTGTCCGGCACAGCCTTTATGCCTGATGATGTCATTATGGAAATCAATGGTGAACGTGTTCACAATTATGAAAACCTGTCCGAGGCGCTGGAAAAGATCCGTTTTGGGCAGCAAGTTGATATGATGATTGAACGAAATGGGAATAAACAAAGTTTAACATTTACTGTTCCTTTGTCGGCCACTGCGACGCGTTAAAATGAGTTTATCTGTTTGAGTGAAGCCATTCACAAGAATTATTAATCTGTCACATCCGCGTCACAAAACTGTCACATAGAAACATTCTACTTACATTTGGCATTTCTCCTTAGATTTAGCCCTCAATAATTAATGATGGTCATTTGTCGCCGGTTTATTTCAAAAAAAATACAATGACTAAAAAGGATGTGGCTTTCATGAAAATCTTAGTCGTTCTGTTGTTTACCCTGATGTCGTTTAATGCTCATGCACAAATTTCAGGGGGGCTGAATTACAAGGATGCGGATTTACGAGAATTCATTGAAGATGTCGCCCTCGCCACGCGGAAAACATTCATTATCGACCCGGGTGTCACCGGCAAGGTAAATCTTGTTTCAAGTAAGAATGTTGATGCCGAATTACTATTTGAAATTTTTCTTTCAGTGCTGAAAGTCAACGGGTATGCCGCGACATCCACCATTGATGGTGGCTATAAAATCATCCCTGTCGATGTTGCTTTCAAAGATAGCGTGGAGGAGGATGCGAAAGGCGACCGTATCGCCACCAAAGTCTTTTTCCTTCGTTATGCCGATCCGGTAAAGGTTTTGGGTGTTGTGCAACAATATGTGAACCCCAAGGGATTGAGTTTCGCGCGCGAGGGATTGCAAGCCATTGTAGTCTCGGATTATGCGCATAATCTGACGCGCATTCAGTCAATTATTGCCGAGATTGATGTCGATAATTCCGTTGTTAAAATCGTTAAGTTGAAAAACACATCTGCCCGTGAAATGGCGGATGTTGCTCGTCAAATAGCCAGTGAGAATTCCAGTAAAAACGCAAGCTATGAATCGATTAAAGCGATTCCCATCATCGCCAGCAACTCATTGATTTTGAAAGGTCAGCCGCAGGCAGTGGCGCGTTATTTCCCAGTCATTGAAAAGCTAGATGTCGAAAATGCCTCCAATGGTTCGCTGAAAGTGGTGAAGCTGAAATATGCTAATTCCGAAACGCTTTTGCCGACCTTGCAGGCTCTTTCGGATAGCATAGCTGCCCCTGATGCAGGGGTTAATAAATTTTCTCCGGAGAAAATCATTATTTCAAGCTATGTGGAAGCCAATGCCATCATCATTAAGGCAAGTGCAGACGCCCAGAAGAAGCTGATTGATTTGATTTATTCCCTCGACGTCCCGCGTGCGCAAGTTCTTGTCGAAGCCATTATTGTTGAAGTTTCCAACAATGCGGCCAAGTCGCTAGGTGTGCAATATGTTCTTGCCGGGGGCAAAGACAGTAAAGTACCTTTCACAGTTGCTAATTACAGCAATTCCTCACCAAACATTCTGGCCGCGACTGGGGCATTGGTGCTGGACAATTCGTCAGACAGCAGCAGCTCTGATACCGCAGATAATCTGTCGGGCTTTCTGCGGTCTGCCGCTATTGATAGCATGCTCGGCATTAATGGGCTGGCGGTTGGTGCCGCGGGGACGCGCAGTGATGGCGGCATTTTTGGGGTTATTCTGAATGCATTATCCGGAGATGTGAAAAGTAATATCCTCTCCACACCATCAATTATGACCTTGGATAATGAGCCGGCTAAATTCATTGTCGGTCAGGAAATACCTATCACCACAGGCGAGGCGCTGGGTTCGTCCAATGCCAACCCATTCCGTACGATTGACCGCAAAAATGTCGGCGTTCAGTTGGAGGTTGTTCCACAAATTAATGAAGGGGATGAAATCCGTCTTAAAATAAGACAAGAAGTATCCTCTGTCTCTGGCCCGATTACAGCAAATTCTTCTGAGTTGATTACAAATAAAAGAGAAATGGAAACCACGGTTCGGGTCGGTGATGGCGAAATCATTGTCCTCGGTGGATTAATCCAGCAGGATGAGAGCATATCCGTTGATAAAATACCCTTGCTCGGCAGTATTCCTGTTCTTGGAAAAGCTTTCAGTTCAGAACAAAAATCAAAATCCAAAACCAACTTAATGGTGTTTCTGCGCCCTACAATTGTCAGGACGACCGAAGATGCCCGTGCGGTGACAGAACTTAAATATGGCTATATTTCAGACAGCCAGAAAAAGGCTAAAACCAAGCTCTCACTGGATGACATGATGCAAGATGTCATGGGCGTTCCGTCGGAACAGGAGTAACCCTCCAAATGATCCAATTAACCCCCAATGCCCCAAATACAGATGCTCAAGGTATTTCTGATATGTTGCCTTATGCATTCGCGCGGGATTATGGGTTGGCGCTATCACCAGAAAAAAAAGGTCTGTGTCTGAACCTGTCGCAGGCTGCTGACCGAGCCATGATTGCCGAAGTATTTCGGGCATGTCGCGACGTTAATATGGTTAAGACGCTTTCTGATGAAAATTTTGAAAGTTTGCTTTCAACTATTTATGCCAGCCGAGGAATTGACGCTGAGGCTGACAGTTTATCTGAAACCAATGGCGCTGACCTCGACAGTGTTTTGCAAGGTGTAGAGCAATCTGCTGATTTACTTGCAGGGGATGATGATGCGCCGGTTATCCGCCTTCTCAACAGCTTATTCAGTGAAGCGGTGCGCGCCGGGGCGTCGGATATTCATCTTGAACCCTTTGAAGATAAAGTCGCCGTCCGATTGCGGGTGGATGGGCTTTTGACAGAAATTGCAGCATTATCTGCTAAGTTGGCGCCCTATCTGGTGTCGCGCGTAAAGGTGATGGCCCGGCTTGATATTGCCGAAAAACGCCTGCCGCAAGACGGGCGCTTGTCTCTGACACTTGGCGGTAAAAGCTATGATGTAAGGGTTTCCACATTACCAATCCGATATGGTGAGCGCGTGGTCATGCGTCTGCTTGACAAGGATCAGGCATTTTTAAGCCTTGGCGACCTCGGCATGGTGGAGACGATACGCTCACGTTTTGAGAGCGCCTTATCTGAACCAAACGGTATTTTGTTGGTAACGGGCCCGACAGGTGCAGGCAAAACCACAACGCTCTATGCTGCTTTGGGACTTTTGAACGATCAGTCACGCAATATTATGACCGTTGAAGACCCGATTGAATATGCCCTGAAAGGGGTCAGTCAGACACAGGTAAACAACAAAGTCGGTATGACCTTCTCAAGTGGTTTGCGGTCTATTCTTCGTCAGGACCCGGACGTGGTGATGGTCGGGGAAATACGGGATGCCGAAACTGCCGAGATTGCCGTTCAAGCCAGTTTGACGGGGCATTTGGTTCTGTCGACTGTCCACACAAACAGCGCAACGGCTGCCATTACACGGTTGGTAGATATGGGCGTAGAGCCGTTTTTATTGGCGTCTTCCGTCAAAGCCGTGCTGGCCCAAAGATTGGTGCGGCAACTCTGTGCAACGTGTAAGCAACCTTATCAAGCTTCTAAAGATACAGCGGCCAAGCTGGGCCTGAAAAGCCAACAGCTTGAATTATATCAACCGACCGGCTGTTCTGAGTGCCAGAATACAGGTTATCGCGGCCGGATTGGAATATATGAACTTATTATGGTGAATGACGATATCCGTCGCATGATTCAGGATGGCGCCGGAGAATTGGATATTGAGGCGCGCGCCATTGCAGACGGTTTGCCGGTTCTTGCAGATAGTGGGCGCGATTTGGTCCTATCGGGTGACACCACGCTTGAGGAAATCCTCCGTGTTTCTCGGCTCAAGGAGCCGGAATAATGCCTGCCTATCAATATGAGGCGCTGGATGCGCAGGGGAAAAAGCAAAGAGGCGTTATCGCTGCGGATAGTTTGCGTGATGCAAAAAAACGTCTGCAATCGAAAACATTATTTCCAGTCAGCCTAACAGAGGGTGGTCGAACTAAAGCGTCAGATGCTTCGGTGACGACATCATCTATTTCGCGCCTATCATTACTGCCGTCCTTGAGTGCCCTGTCAACGCGTCGTGAAAAAATATCCTCGCGCGATCTGGCCATGGTGACACGCCAAATGGCAACGATGATTGGGGCAGGTTTACCCGTAGATGAAACTTTGCAGGCTATTGCCGCGCAAAGCGAGAAACCGTTAATACGTGATGTATTAACCAATATTCGCAGTCGTGTTGTCGAAGGTGAGAAACTCTCGGAAGCTATGAAAGTGGAAGCCGCATCCTTTGATGATTTATATCGCGCGATGATTGCCGCCGGTGAAGCGTCCGGCGATTTAGGCGGGATTTTGGCGCGGATTTCTGAATATTGCGACAAATCTGAAGATGTGAAAAGCAAGGTCCAGGCGGCTCTGGTTTATCCGGCGGCTCTGAGTGTTATCGCTAGTGGTGTTCTTGTTCTGTTAATGACATTTGTCGTGCCCAAGATTGCCGTGCAATTCGAGTCCTTTAATGCGGAACTTCCGGCTTTGACACGCTTTGTTATCGGTTTGTCAGATATTCTGACGCGCTTTGGCCCAGCTTTTTTGTTGATTATCGTCGCGGCAGCTATCGGTTATTCAGCCGCCTTACGCCGCCAGCCGTTACGCCTCAAGGTGCATGGCTTCTGGCTTCGCCTCCCTCTGGTCGGTAGATTATTGCGTGTGGTTGCGAGCGCGCGACTCGCCCGCACGTTAGGGACGCTGGTGGAGGGTGGAAGTCCTGTTCCGGAAGCAATATTGGCGGCTCGTGAAACTCAGTCCAACCAAGTGGTGCGCGACGCTGTTGACGGGATTTATAAAGATGTCCGTGAAGGCGGCGCTCTTGCCTCTGCATTCCGTAAAAGCGGTATTTTTGCTCCTTTGCTGGTTTATATGGTGGCCATGGGCGAAAAAAGCGGTTCACTACCTCATATGCTGACAAAAACAGCCGACTATCTTGAAGGCGAATTTGACGGGGTAACGCGCACCCTGATGAACCTTCTTGAACCAGCTATTGTCGTGATTATGGGCCTTATGGTCGGCGTGATTGTCATGTCTATTATGTTGCCGATTATGCGTCTTAACAGTCTTGTTTTATCTTAGGGAAAGAAAAAATGACCATAAATAGCCAAACGCAACCGACACTGAAAATGCCCAAGGCCAATGGTTTTTCTTTTATTGAACTCATGGTTGCTGTTGTGATTATGGGGCTTTTGACTTCCGTTGTGGTGTTGAATGTGCTGCCGAGCCAAAACCGCGCCATGGTTGAAAAAGCCCGCAGTGATGTGGCTCTGATATCGCAGGCGGTTGAAATGTATCGAATGGAGACCTTGCGATATCCGGCTATGG
The DNA here is from genome assembly GCA_002450335.1 of Rhodobiaceae bacterium UBA6963. Lineage (GTDB taxonomy): Bacteria > Pseudomonadota > Alphaproteobacteria > RS24 > RS24 > Micropelagius. The sequence continues at coordinate 8,539 of DJZB01000002.1, read as the reverse complement.
AAGATGGTTTGGATGCGCTGACCCGTGCTCCAGCAGGTGACACATTTCGTCAGGAAGGGTTTGTCAAATCTCTTCCTAAAGACCCTTGGAATAATCCCTATCAATATCTTGTGCCCGGAGAATTCGGACCTTATGACGTCTTCTCTCTTGGTGCCGACGGACGACTGGGCGGTAGCGGATTGGACGCAGATATCGGCAACTGGCTGGACGAGTAATTATGATGACCGGCACCCCGACATCCGCGCAGGGCTTTTCTCTGCTCGAATTGCTGGTCGCCGTGTCCATTTTGGCTCTTGCGGCCATCCCGATACTTGTTAATCAAAGTCAAAGCGTGCGTATGGCGTCACATGTGCAGGAAAAAGTGTTGGCACATACCGTAGCAGAAAACACGGTGGCCTTACTTTCGGTTAAGGCCGACGTCAGCACGGGGGTTTTGTCGGGCGAACAGCGGCAGGGGGGGACAGTATTTTTATGGCAAGCAGATATTTCCCGAACCACAGATAGCGGCCCTCTCATGATGTCGGTCTCGGTGTCCAGACCTGAAAGCGCAATAAAGCTGGCGCATTTAACTGGCTTTAGAGAGGCAGGGCAATAATGTCAGAAAAAGGCTTCAGTCTCGTTGAAACGCTTTTGGCCATGTTTCTGTTATCTCTTGTGTCGATGACGGCCCTGGTCATGCTCAACGGTTATTTTCGGGGATCAGCGGCGATTGGGGCGGCAAGCACGCGACTTTCAGAAATGATGTCAGCGCGTGAACAACTTGCTGATGATTTGCTGCATGCTGTGATACGCCCTTCCGGTGCGGCAGATATGCCGGTTATATTTTACGGTGATATGCGCGCCTCGTGTTTTTTGCGCCTGACCCGACGCGCCGTGCCGGCAGCGATTTATGACCCACGCGGAACAGATATCGAGTCCGTTCGCTATTGTTTAGAGGATGGCACCTTGACGCGTCAGGCTTATGACCGCCCTGATGCGGTGCGCGATACGCCCCAGCGCCGCTACAACCTTATAGATAATATAGAGACGGTGGAAATCAGGTTTCTTGTCAATAATGCTTGGGTGCGCGAATGGAGAATTGCCACGCCCAGTGCTTATGCGCAAACGGATGTAAGTGCGTTTAACCCCAAAGGAGTGAGCGGCTTAAGTGCGGATGATTTGCCAAGTCTCGTGGAAGTGAGCTGGACGGTGACAGATGATGGGGTGTCGCGGGACTATGTGCATTATTTTCGAACCGGCCGGAATCGTGGCAACAGTTCTGGCGGCGTATGATGGCAGTCAGAGATAAACAATTTTTTGTTGGTTCAGAGACATTGCAGCATGGCAGGCAAACGGGTGCGGCTCTGATTATTGTATTGGGTCTGGTGTCAGTCATGAGTGTGACGGCAGTTGTGGCCTTTGATATGTTTGGCATGTTTGTTCGTAAAACCACCAATAGTCAAATCGTGTCGCAAGCGCGTGAATATGCGCTGGCGGGAGAAATTCTCGGTGCAAAACGTGCCGGTGCCGTCATCAAAGCAAATGAATTATTTGGCGTTAGTGATGCCATTAATGACACCGATAACGGGTTGAAAGTTGACATGCCGATTGATGGCGGACGCATAAAAGGTGCGTTAAAGGAAAATACAAATTGCTTTAATCTGTCGACACTGGTGAGTAAATTGCCGAATGGGTCATATGTGGCCAATGTGACGGCCATGAAGCAATTTTCAAACCTGTTACAAGCCATGGGTATTGGCAAAACGGAGGCGGCATCTTTGACGGCTGCGCTGACAGACTGGCAGGATAGTGACACACGACCGCTTCCTATGGGAGCTGAAAGTGCTGCCTATAATCGTCTTGACCCGCCTTATCGGACATCCGACAGCCGATTGGTCAGTATCAAGGACTTGCGTTTAATACGGGACTTCTCGGTTGATCTTATCGACGCGCTGACTCCCTTGGTTTGTATTGACCCGCTGGATACGCAAACCGTGCTTAATATTAATACGCTTCAGCCACATCACTCAGTGCTGGTTAAAGCATTGCTCGGCGATGCGGTTACAATACAACAGGCGTCGCAATTAATAGCGTCACGCCCGCGGGGTGGCTATGACCATAATCGTCGGTTCTGGCAAATGAAAATGTTTGAGGGTAAGGCCATACCGGAGGCAGTACGTGGGCAATTTATCACCACACCGAGACGTTTTCTGCTTACTGTGGATGTACGCCTGAACACGGCGCGTACCCGATTGAATTCAGCGCTACACTTTAACCCCGATGGCTCATATATTATCATTTCCCGCTATTTCGGTGCATAGGCACTCAGGCACTCAGGAACGCAATTCATGGCGCGCGCACAAATCGAATTTATAAAAATAGCTGAAAACCTGAGTGGTAATCTGGGCGGTAATGCGGTGGCGGTCATAGCTGGTGACACTGTGAGCTGTTTCCGTGTGACCTTGCCTGCATTGTCTGCAGCAAAATTGCGTAAGACGCTCCCCTATCTGGTCTCTGACCTCATGGTTACAGATATTGAGGATATGCATCTTTGTTTGATCGAGACGGAAACACCAAATGATTATCTCTTGCTGGCTTGTGCCGAAACTGTCATGCGTGAGATGCAGGATGCGGCACTGGCGGAAGATTTATCCCTGAAGGCTGCATGGCCTGACTATATGCTGATTGCGCCGCCTGATGAGGGGGTTACTGTCCTGCATGAAGATGGCGACATCTTATGCCGCCGTGCAGACGGAACGGGCTTCCGCATGCCGGAGAAACTCGCGGAAGCTGCTTTGTCGGATGTGACAAAGGATGCCCGCAGGGATGGCATGCGCGGCTTGCCGCCAGAAGAAGGGCAGGGCATGGCAATCGGTATTTATGGTGCTCAATTTCCATTTATGAGTTACCTGCCTGTTCTCAAACGGCCCGCGATTTTGGCGGCAACAGTCTTGTTAATTTGGGTCATTGGTTCATTTGCACAAATTGGTCAACATCAGGCCGCACGCGCCGATTATGAAGATGCTTCGATACAGTTGTTCAAGCAGGCCTTCCCTGATGTAACCCGTGTGGTGAATGTCGAAGCCCAACTCATGAATAAAATGATGTCGTCCAATGCTTTACCGGCGCGTAATTTTTTGTATCTCACCGATACGCTTTTTCAAGCAATTGAAGATGTTGAAAATATAGGAATAGACAGGTTGAGTTTTGATCGGACGGATATTCGTCCCTTACAGGTGACGCTTCGGGCGCAAAATTTTTCAGCACTGGAACGCGCCAGACAAAAACTTGTCGATGCCGGTTTTGCTGTCAGTGAAGGAAAAAGCAGCCAAGTCGAGAATGGCGTGACCGGAGATTTTTCTCTGTCCCGTACAGCAGGGATTGGCCAATGATGGAAACGCTAAAAAATATGTTGAGGCGTATGGCGGCAAATTTTGTTGGCTTCTGGCAATCTGTGACCTTGCGCGAGCAAATCGCTTTTTTAGTCGCGGGCACAGCTATTGTTCTCTTCTTGCTTTATGTTGGTTTAATACGACCGCTGGATATGAGTCTGGAGAAAAGTCGTATGTCGCTTGCAACTGAACAAGCTCGTTTTGAACGTATTACCGGGCTTCTCTCGCGTGCCGGAAATCAATCCGATGTTGTTTCACAGGGCGATAAGCCGTTAAGGGCAGCGCTTACGGAAACGGCGAAACGCGTCAATATCGGATTGAGTATGATTCAGCCCGGTGAGGATGGCAGTGTGACCGTGCGTATTAATAAGACCAGTAGCGCTTCGCTTATGCGATGGCTGTCAGCGCTTCAATCCGAGCAAGGACTGCAAGCAGATGAGGTTTTGATTCAGAAAAATATGACTGAAAAAAGTCTGAATGTGCGCGCTGTTTTTGGCCGAAAATAAGACAATAGGAGCCAGCTAGATGAAAGATATAATGCGGCGTGCTTCGGCTTATTTAGCGCATCCTTCGGCAATAAGAGCGCGCATTGAACCTCTTATGCGTCGTATGTCCGAAGTGCGCTTGAGCGCTGCCAGCCTAGCCAAACTATTTGGTGTTGTTTTTCTGGTAAGCTTGATAATCCAATTGCCGGCGTCGCTTGGGATGCGCATGCTTCAACCTCAAGGTCTTTATGCGCAGAGCATATCCGGCAGTCTTTGGGACATTCGGCTTGAAAAGTTTGTCTATGCAGGTCGTCAATGGTCATCAGGACGTTTCGAACCGGCAGTTTTGCCTTTATTAATTGGTCGCCTTGGCGGCGATTTTTCGCTGTCAGGGTCGGGCGGTGTTTTCAACGGGTCGATAAAACATGCTGGGTCGGACAGGGTTGCCTTTCACCGTCTGGATGGAAAATTCAGCTCATATTTTCAGTCTACCGGCATCAATGCCGAGACTATTCAAATGCCGGTCACTGTCACCTTTGCAGGACGAAAATTGGATTTGGACAAAATTGGCACATGTTACGACGGGTCGGCGATGCTCACCCTATCAACAGACAATGCAATTGTCGGAAGTTTGCTACCCGCCAGCCTGTTATGGAACGGAAAAGCCGCCTGTAAGGATGGGGTGATGCGCTTTGATCTGACTGCTGATTTAGCGGCTGGCACGTCTCAGACGACAAAGATTGACAATATTCGTATAGCTGGCACGTTGGAAGCGATGCGCTTAAAGGCAGACATTATCGTTCGCTTGCCCGCGTCAAGCTATAACGATGATGCCATTTTGAATGTTTTGCGTTTCTCCGGTTTTGAGGCGCGTCCTGATGGGTGGGCGTTACCGTTGGAGGGAGGGTTTTAAGATGAACAGATTATCAAAGTCCTTAACGGTGCTGGTGTCGCTTTGTTTGGCAAGTTTTATGACGGGCTGTGCCAATTTGCTTGTCCCCGTCGTCATTGCCACGACACCAATGGTTCTCCCTCCGCCGGAGAAACGTGACAGCCAAAATACATCAATCGGCAAATCGGATATTGAAACAGTAACGACGATTCCCGATGGTAAACTTGTGTTCGGGAGTCTGCCGCCGCAACCGCTTCCGGAAGGACAGTGTGGGCTATTTCTGTGGGGCGCAGGAGAAGGTCGCCCGTTATATTTTTTCCAAAATACCGCCGAGACACGCGCTATCATTCCGGTTAACGGAAAAAATATCATTATTCAGCGCAGCGCTGCCGACAGACAAATTGTCGAGGGGTTTTTTGCCCGCCAGAACTTTACAGTCGATGACATTAAAATCTCGGTTATTTTGCAACCTGATCAGGGACGAAATGTGCTGAAAGGTGTTGTCATTCCGACGGGTATTATAAATATTACTGAAAATTCAGGTCGTCAGTCTGTCTTGTCTGTCGTTGGGCTGTTTAGCTGTAAGCTTTAATTTTCTTAAAGCCTTGCTGGAATGGTCAACGAATAAGGCGAATAAAGGGTAATTTAACATGAACGATTTATCTCTGTTTTCACTCGACGGCTCTGTCGCACTCGTGACCGGCGCATCTAGCGGCATCGGTCATGAAGTTGCCATTGGGCTGGCACAGGCAGGGGCGAAGGTCATTGCCGCAGCCCGCAGAGAAGACAGACTTGTCAGTCTGGTGGAAAAAATAGATCAGCAAGGGGGCGAAGCTCTTGCAGTTGCCCTCGATGTTACCCAGCGCGACTCGATCACACACGCCTTTGACAAGGCGGAAGAAAAATTTGGTCAGCCTGTGAATGTTATTGTGAATAATGCAGGTGTCGGGATGGCAAAATCTATTCTCAATGTCGAACAAGAAGATATCGATCATGTCATGAATACAAATTTTACAGGTGTGTTTTATGTTGCTCAGGAAGGTGCGCGCCGCTTGGTTGCGGCACAAGCTGCGGGAAGCATTATTAATATTGCGTCAATTTTGGGTATGGGCGGCAAGAAAGCGCATACAATTTATTGCGCGTCAAAAGCGGCTGTTGTGAATATGACCCGCTCTATGGCGCTGGATTTACAAAGTAAAAACATTCGTGTGAACGCGATTGCGCCGGGCTGGTTTGATACTGAAATCACCCATGACTATTTCCAGACCGAAGATGGGCAGAATTTTCTTCAACAAACACCTGCGGGTCGGCCGGGTGAGGTCCAAGATCTTATCGGCCCAATTATCATGCTTGCGTCTGATGCGGGGGCATTTGTCAATGGCGTGACCTTGCCCGTGGATGGCGCTCATACGGCAACATGGATTTAATGATTAAAACAAAGCGCGTGAAACAGGAGATTTACTCATGCTGAAATTACATTTTGCACCCAACTCGCGTGCCGGTCGAATTGTCTGGCTGCTTGAAGAGCTTGGTTTGCCCTATGAGATTAACAAGATGGCGTTTCACCCGGACGCGTTAAAATCTGATGAGCACCGTCAGCGTCATCCGCTTGGGCGCGTGCCTGTGCTGGATGACGGGGATGTCTCGATTTACGAATCCGGTGCGATTGTTGAATATATTCTCGAGCGCCACAAAAATGGCGGCCTGAAGCCTGCTGTTGAGGCGTCTGAGTTTCCGGCTTATTTGCAATGGTTTCATTATTGTGAAGGCATGACCATGCCCCCAATTAATACGATTGTCGTGCATACACTCATACTCCCTGAGGAGCGCAGAGATGCAACGGTTCTTGGGCAGGCCCAGCGTTTGCTGTCTAAAGCCCTTGTGCCCGTGGAAGAAACTCTTGCTGGTAAGGATTACTTGATTGGTGATTTTTCGGCGGCAGATATCATGCTTGGGCATTCTGTTTTTATGAGCAACCGACTTGGCTGTGTCACGGATGATATGGTGAATATCAAAGCCTATATCGACCGCATTGAAGCACGCCCGGCATTCCAGACTGCCATTACAATGAAGTAGCCTATTGCGGCAAAGTTTAAGGCCATCCTGTATCCGGCTTTATATGCGTCTGTATGCGTCTGTATTTTTTCTTCTATTTGGCCTCCTCCATCTGGCGGCGGAATTTCTTGCGTTCATGTTCCAGCAAATAACGCTTGCGCAGCCGCAGGCTGGTCGGGGTGACTTCCAGTAATTCGTCAAATTCGACATAGGCCATCATGTCTTCCAGTGACATACGACGCGGCGGTGTCAGGGTTACAGCTTCATCTGTCCCTGAGGCGCGCATATTGGTCAGCTTCTTGCCCTTAAGTACATTAATTTCCAAATCATTGTCGCGGCTATGCTCGCCGACAATCATGCCGTGATAGACGGGGGTTTGCGGATCAATAAACATGACGCCGCGATCTTGCAGATTGAAAAGCGCATAGGCAACCGCCGTACCGGTTTCGCTGGCAATCAGTGCGCCATTTCGGCGACCGGGAATATCACCGCTATAGGGCGCGTATTCGTGGAATACACGGTTCAAAACCCCCGTACCTCGCGTTTGGGTCATAAAGCGGCTCTGATAACCAATCAAGCCACGAGACGGCGCATGAAACACAATCCGTGATTTTCCTGCACCTGCTGAACGCATATCCATCATTTGAGCTTTACGGCGGTTCATGCTGTCTACCACGGTGGACGAGAATTCTTCATCCACGTCAATCGTGACTTCTTCGACCGGTTCTAGTTTCTGCCCATTTTCGTTGCGAAGCAGAACTTTTGGGCGCGACACATTCATCTCAAACCCTTCGCGGCGCATGGTTTCAATCAATACGCCCAGTTGTAATTCGCCACGCCCACCAATTTCAAACGCATCCTTATTGTCGCTTTCGGCAAATGTGATGGCAACATTGGTTTCAACTTCAGCAAGCAACCTTTCACGGATAACCGTGGAGGTCACCTTTTTGCCATCCTGCCCTGCAAAAGGGCTGTCATTTACCGTGATGGTGACAGACATTGTAGGTGGGTCAATCGGGGTCGAGGCGAGCGCATCGGTGATGCTCGGATCACCGATTGTGTCAGCTACAGAAGCTTTGGTCAGACCTGCAATACATATCAAATCGCCGGCTTGGACTTCATCAACCGGCACACGCTTGGTACCTTCAAAGCGCAATAATTTTGTCAGGCGACCTGTTTCAATTTGGTCGCCATTAAGGTTTATGGCCTTCACCGCAGCATTGAGTGTTGCTTTGCCTTGCAAGACGCGCCCTGTCAGGCAACGACCAATATAGGGGTCGCTGTCGAGCAATGTTGCGAGCATGGCAAAGGGCTTGTCAGGCTCAACCAAGGGTGGCGGCACATGGGCGAGGATAACATCCAGGAGCGGATGCAGGTTGTCACGCGCATCATCCAGTTCAGTGACGCACCAGCCATCACGACCTGAGGCATAGAGAATGGGGAAATCAAGTTGCTCGGGGCTGGCATCCAGCGAGACGAATAAATCAAAGACTTCATCGACAACCTCATCAGGGCGTCCGTCAGGTCGATCAACCTTATTGATGACGACGATAGGGCGGAGGCCTTGCGCGAGCGCTTTACCGAGAACGAATTTGGTTTGCGGCATCGGTCCCTCTGCCGCATCGGTGAGCAATATCACGCCATCAGCCATATCCAGAACCCGCTCAACCTCACCACCGAAATCCGCGTGACCGGGTGTATCAATAATATTGATACGTGTGTCTTGCCAGGTGATG
>DJZB01000049.1:45261-92323 GCA_002450335.1 Rhodobiaceae bacterium UBA6963 | reverse complement strand
TAAGGCTATCCAATTGCATGGTCATAACGTCCTTATTGAGCATTTGCACGTCTCATTTGTGCTTCTCATTGACACTGTTCAACATTCTGTAGCATAGAATAAGGATTGTTGCCACGCATACAAAACAAACGCTTTAAACGGAACTATAAGATTGTCTTCTAAACTCAGATTTACCCTGCTCGCAGCTATTGCCTTGTTAGCGCTGGTTCTTGGCTATCTCGTTGCGGCTCTTATCAGCCCCTCACCCCCCTTGAGTCAACCCACGCAGACCCTTTCACTTGATGGCAGTTTTAATCTCATCGACGAAGCCGGACAGCCGGTGACGCAAGACAGTTATGAGGGGAAGTTCAAGCTCGTTTATTTCGGGTTTACTTACTGTCCTGATGTTTGCCCCATGCAACTTGAAGTCGTTAGCCACGCGCTGGACATTGCAAAAATCTCCCCAGAATGGCTGACAACACTCTTCATCACTCTAGACCCCGAGCGCGACACCCCTGAGGATATGAAGATATATACGGACAATTTTCATAAAAGTATTATTGGCCTCACAGGGTCTTTGGAACAAATTCAACAGGCGGCAAAAGCCTATAAAGTTTATTTCCAGAAAGTTGCAGATCCTGAAACTACCGGCGGCTATACGGTTGATCACAGTTCAATCGTTTTCCTGATGGGCCCGGATAACACCTACAAACAGCATTTTACTCATCGTGACAGTGCTGAAGATATTGCCGGAAAAATCACGTCAATCATCAAAGCGGCACAAAACTAGATATCCAGATTTGTTACTGACAGGGCATTATCCTGAATAAATTGCCTACGGGTTTCCACAACGTCACCCATGAGTTGTTCAAACAGATTATTTGTTTCAGCAACATCGCTGATTTTAACCTGCAACAGGGATCTCGCATTATTATCCAACGTTGTTTGCCAAAGTTGGTCAGGGTTCATCTCACCCAACCCTTTATATCTTTGAAGACTGAAACCCTGTTGCCCGATTTCAAGCACTGCATTTAGAAGGTCAGTCGGCGACAGGATGCGTATAGATTTGTCTTTATGATTTAATTGCGCCGGGCCGAGATAGGTTGCCTGCAATTCCTTGGTCATTTTATCAAGCCTACGCGCATCCGCTGAAGCGATAAGCGGGCCATCAATGTGAATTTCCTCGCGAACGCCACGCAGCACCCGCCAGAGATGCAAACCGCCATCGCCGGACGGCTCCCCATGCCAGCCGCGCTCAATATCCTCAAAAAGCATATCCAGTCTTTTCGCGATATAAGTCGAGCTTTGTTCAGCGAGATCAGTTTTGGACATAATATCCGGCGTCAACGCGCCTGCAATGGCAGTTTGTTCAATAACAAAATGTGGATATCTGGGCGGCAAGCCAGCCAGTATCGACCTGATTTTCAGAGCCTGATTAACCAGTTCACGCAAATCATTTCCTGAAATCTGCTCGCCATTATGCAGAACCAGGACAGCATCTTCGAGCCCTGAATTAATAAGATAATCCTCCAGACCCGCCTCATCCTTGAGGTAAGTCTCTGAAGAATGTTTTTTCACTTTATAGAGCGGTGGTTGGGCAATATAGAGATGCCCACGTTCGATAATTTCCGGCATTTGTCGATAGAAGAAAGTCAGCAGCAAGGTACGAATATGCGCTCCATCCACATCAGCATCAGTCATGATAATTATTTTGTGATATCTGAGTTTATCGATATTAAAGTCTTCCCGCCCGATACCGGTACCCAGCGCCGTTATCATTGTGCCGATTTCATTAGAAGACAGCATCTTATCAAAGCGGGCGCGTTCAACATTAAGGATTTTACCTTTAAGTGGCAAAACCGCCTGATTGCGCCTATTTCGGCCTTGTTTAGCAGACCCACCCGCCGAGTCACCCTCCACTATAAACAATTCGGAAAGCGCAGGGTCTCTTTCCTGACAGTCGGCAAGCTTACCCGGCAGACTTGAAATATCCAGCGCACCCTTGCGGCGGGTCAATTCACGCGCTTTACGGGCGGCTTCTCTTGCCATCGCTGCCTCAGCAACCTTGGCAACAATATGCTTTGCCTCATTGGGGTGTTCTTCAAACCAATTATTCAACACATCATTTACGACGCTCTCAACAACAGGGCGCACTTCGGATGACACCAGCTTATCTTTTGTTTGGCTGGAGAATTTGGGATCAGGTACTTTAACCGACAAAACAGCTGTCAGACCCTCTCGGCAATCATCACCTGTCAGCGTCACTTTTTCTTTTTTAGCAATGCCGCTGGCATTGGCATAATTGTTGACAGTCCGCGTTAGCGCACCTCTAAAGCCCGCCAGATGCGTGCCACCATCTCGTTGAGGAATATTATTGGTAAAACAAAGCACCGTCTCGTGATAGCTATCATTCCACCACAGTGCGATTTCTACCGTGATCCCATCCTTGTCAGAGGCAATCAATACAGGGCTCTCAAGCAAGGGTTGTTTCGCGCGGTCAAGATAACGGGCAAAGGCCTCAAGCCCGCCTTCATAAAACAATGTGGTCTTTTTTTCTTCTGCCCCACGCTGATCGCTAAGATCAATTGTTACGCCACTATTGAGAAACGCTAATTCACGCAAGCGATGCTCGAGCGTATCAAAGCTGAAATCAGTCATAGTGAAGGTGGCATCAGATGGGTGGAAGGTAATCTGAGTGCCGGTCGTATCAGCTTTGCCGGTCTCTTTCAGATCCTCTATCGCCTCGCCATGCTCAAAGCGCATCATATGGGTTTTGCCGTCACGGTAAATAGTCAGCTCAAGCCAGTCGGAAAGCGCATTCACCACAGAAACACCCACGCCATGCAGACCACCTGAGACTTTATAACTGTTCTGGTCGAATTTACCGCCGGCATGCAGTTGAGTCATAATCACTTTGGCGGCAGACATGTTTTCTTCTTCATGGATTTCTGTAGGAATACCGCGCCCATTATCCGACACAGTAACCGAACCGTCAGGATTCAACTTGACCGTCACCGTGTCACAATGACCTGCCAGCGCCTCATCAATCGCATTATCGACAACCTCATAAACCATGTGGTGCAGACCCGTGCCATCGTCCGTGTCACCAATATACATGCCCGGACGCTTTCTCACAGCCTCAAGTCCCTTTAGAACCTTGATAGAGGATGCGCCGTAATCCTCTTCCTGATTGTCCTCTTTTGACTTTTTCTTTTTATCGCTCATTATTTTCTCCAAATGTTATCAGGCGTTCTTGATGAGCTGCCCGTCAAAAGTTAAATGCGTCCCTGTAAAATCAATCTGCTTAAATACCCCCGGATCGGTCCCGGTAATCCAGGCCTGCGCACCAAGGTTTCCAATCACCTCGATAAGCGCAGCCCGGCGTGTCCCATCCAGATGGGCAGCAACTTCATCCAACAAGAGAAGTGGTACGCGCCCGGTCTCACCCGACATCACACGTGCCTGCGCCAGAACCAACCCGACAAGCAGAGCTTTTTGCTCACCTGTCGAACAGTCAGATGCAGGCATATCTTTACCCTTATGGCGAACGACCAAATCACTCCGGTGCGGCCCTTCAAGCGTTCGCCCAACAGACGCATCCAACCCACGTGATCTTTTCAAATGTAACCGGAAAGCATCTTCAACAGCCAGCGCGGAGTCTTGCCGTAAGGCGGCTTCCATCCAACCCTCAAGTGCAATTTCAGCCTCAGGAAAGGCATCATGGCTATGCTGCAACCCTGCCGCCAATGCATCCAGTGCCGTTAGGCGGGCATCGGCAATCGCAACACCCGACACCGCCATGTTGCTTTCAAGACTATCAAGCCAACTATCGGAAGATGGGTCTTCCTGTAAGAGGCGATTACGTTCACGCATGGCGCGTTCATAATCCTGAGACATTTTTGCATGTTGTGGCGACAGACCCAATGCATAGCGGTCGAGGAACTTGCGCCGACCGGATGCGCCATCAACAAATAACCTATCCATCGCAGGGGTAAGCCATAATTGTGGCAACATGACGGTAAGGCGGTCAAACCCTTTGACATTTTGTCCATCAATCCGCAATCGACGGGTAGCGGCATTAGGATCAATCCCAACCCCAATTTGGATATCTTCTTCTTGTGTTCGCACACGTGCTGACACAGACCACGCCGTGGCGCCATCCCGCCGAGCCAGTTCGGATAGTTTGGCAGTTCGCAAACCCCGACCCGGGCCGAGCATGGAAATAGCTTCAAGAATATTTGTTTTGCCGACACCATTGTCGCCTGAGAGAACAACAATACCGTTGCCGGTAACAATGTGGGCTTTCTCATGCGACCTGAAGTCCGTCAATTTCAATTCAGCAATTGACGGAGAAAAAATCTTATCTTTTGCATTATTGGCCATACTGCCTTGGGCGCTTTTTATCGCGCCGTCTGGTAAGTCATGGTTCGTTTGAAGCATGCGCCTCAAACCCGCATTGGCATGAGGACATATAGCGCGTCGGCATCCTGCTCATCGCGAATAAGAGTTGGTGAACCGGAATCCGCTAGTTCAAAAATCGCCATATCACCATCTAGTTGACCGGTAATATCCAGAAGATAACGCGCATTAAAACCGATATCGAGGGAGTCGGCGCTATAACCAACACCTAATTCATCCGTCGCACTCCCACTTTCAGGGTTTGAAACTGTGAAGGTTAGCGAGTCGTCAGCCAGACTGAGCTTAACGGCGCGTGAGCGTTCATTTGAAACGGCGGATACCCTGTCCACACATTGCACGAATGCCTTAGCGTCAACTGAAAGGCGCTTGTCATTATTAGATGGAATAACACGATTATAATCAGGGAACTTACCGTCAATGAGTTTTGACGTAAGAGAAATATTCTCATGTGAGAAGTTAATCTTGGTTTCTGAAACCTGTGCTGACACTTCACCACTTGAATTTTTCAATAATTTTTGTAGCTCATTGACCGTTTTGCGCGGCACAATAATTGCCGGCATCTCACTTGCGCCGACAGGTTGCGGGCATTGTGCTTGCGCCAGCCTGTGACCGTCAGTGGCAACGGCACGTAACATGGATGTGCCATCCTCATCAACAATGTGAAGATAAATGCCGTTAAGATAATGACGTGTGTCTTCATTTGAAATGGCAAAACGGGTTTTATCAATAAGCCTAAGCAAATCACCCGCAGGCAGAGCAAAGGCATGCGGCATATCACCCAATGTCAGAGACGGGAAGTCCTCACGGGGTAAGCTCTGCAAAACAAAGGAGGAGCTGCCAGAGTTCAAACTCAATTGTGTCGCGGTCTCGTCCTTGGAAAGGTTGACCTGACTGCCGGCCGGCAACTTATTGACAATGTCATAAAGCATGTGCGCCGGGGCAGTTGTAGCACCGGTTTCGGCAACTTCAGCTTCAATACTCTCTTTGATTTCTATTTCAAGATCAGTCGCGGTAAGCAACAGGGCCCCGTTTTGAGCCTCCAGAACAACATTAGACAGGATTGGGATAGTATTTCTTCGCTCCACAACACTCTGAACATGTTCAAGTGCTTTTAGGAGGGCGCCCTGTTCAATTGTCACTTTCATTTCTTCATTATCTCCTAAAGATAGGGATTTCTAAGGGCTCTTAAGCGTCTGCAAGCCTAAAGACGAATCACCCATAGAATATAACACCTAAATGGCCTGTATGACACTATTTAGGTGCGGATTTCTTGTCTGTTTTGCCGATTAACTGGGCAGAAAAAAGCTTTATAAGCGGTTCTGAGCGATACCAATACGCAAGATGAAGAAAGTGGGGCTTTCAGGCATAGAGCTACAGAGCAGGTTACGCCTCAAGACTACGAAGTAGTAGATCTACATCTTCTTCAATTGAGGGGTCTGACTCGCGCAAGCTCTCCACTTTTCGGACGGCATGAATGACTGTTGTGTGATCCCGTCCGCCAAATTTACGACCGATTTCAGGCAGAGACCTAGTCGTTAATTGTTTTGAGAGATACATAGCTATTTGGCGCGGACGCGCAACTGCACGAGAGCGCCTCGCCGACAACATATCCCCCATCCGGACATTATAATAATCAGCAACCTTGCGCTGAATCTGATCAATAGATATCCGGCGCTCTGACGCACGAAGCAAGTCACGTAAGATTTCTTTTGCCATCTCAAGCGTTATCGGGCGACCGCTGAAGGAAGCAAAAGCCACGACTCTGTTAAGTGCACCTTCCAGTTCACGAATATTGGTGGCAACGCGCTGGGCAAGGAATTCCAAGACCTGCTCGGGAACGGATGCGTCCTTATGATTGCGCATAAGAGTTTCAGCTTTGGACTGCAAAATACCCAGTCTCAATTCATAATCTGTGGGGTGAATATCTGCGACCAGCCCCCAGCCCAATCGGGACCGGATACGCTCCTCAATACCCTCAAGATCTGAAGGCGATCTATCAGCCGAAATAATCACCTGATGATTGCCGTCAATCAATGCATTGAAAGTATGGAAGAACTCTTCTTGGGTGGACTCTTTACCGGCAATGAACTGAATATCATCAACCATCAAAACATCAACTTCGCGGAACTGCTGCTTAAAGGACATCATGTCTTTATATCTGAGCGCACGAATAAACTGATACATGAATTTTTCTGCCGATGTGTAAATCACACGTCGGCTCGGGTCGTTACGGCGAATTTCCCAAGCAATGGCATGCATCAAGTGGGTCTTACCAAGACCAACACCGCCATAAAGGAAAAGCGGGTTATGCAATTTATAATAAGACGGGTCTCCGTCGGTAATCCGACGGGCTGCCGCATGCGCCATTTCATTGGACTTGCCGACGACAAAATTATCAAATGTATATCTTGGCTCCAGAGGCGCGCCCACGTCATCATGAGTGCGCTCTTCACTGGGGGCTTGATTGACTTGAGTGTTTTGAACCGGCTGGGATGAACGGCTATCCGTTACAACTCGGCTTATGGTCTCAGGTTGCGCGACTGGTTGGTGCATAGCCGGCTGAATGCTGATGTTAATTTTGCTGATAGTCTCATTCTCTTTTTTCCAATGACCGAGAATGCGCTTCAGGTAATTCGTTTCAATCCAGCTACCAATAAACCTCGTGGGCACCTGAATTGTGACCGAGGCAGGGGTTGTTTTCAAAATTTCAAGATGACGGAACCAGCTATTGAAAGTGGCCTCCCCCAATTCAGCTCGTAATCTCGATCTGACCCTTTCCCACTGCCGCTTGGCAATGACAAGGTCGTCTGTAGTTTTGTCTTGACGATTTTGATTTGTGTTTTCTTCTGACATCCCTGCTCCATCCTGCTTATGCAAGAAATAATCTCTTTATCATTATCATTGCTGAACCCATGGAAGACTATCTGACTTCCACCCATTGACCCCACCTCTGTGATGTTCACGGTCAGCATCACCCTCAAAGCCACCAGCAATATTAAAACTCGCTTCATAGCCATTCGCTTTTGCGATTCTGGCAGCCGAAGCAGATCGTGCGCCAGAGCGACACAAAAACAGCACGGGTGGTGTTTTGTTCGGAATGGCAGCCTCCAGCATATTTATGAAATCTGCGTTAAGATTCATTTCCGGAAACATTTGCCAACTTATAAATTTTGTTTCGTGATGAATTGAGGACACATCAGGAATACCAACAAACGCCCATTCTGCAGAAGTCCTAACGTCCACCAGATTAGCGTCGTCATCCTGACTGAGAATTTCATAAGCGGTGAGAGGTGTTACATCACCGTCATACCCGTTTGCAGAGTTTTCGAGAATCGAAAAATCGAAAGATGCTTTTTCTTTCCTTTCGATATCACTCTGCATTTCTGTCTCCGCCTTTAATAATTAGCTGATAATCAGCAATTTGTTTGAGCGCGACAGGAGGAGCTTCAGCAGATGATGGCTTAAGAAAACTTAAGATATCGTCACATATTCAAATCATGTCATAACGCTTAGGGAGTTAGGAAACAAAATCTTTAAGAGCGTTCACACAATTTAAGAAGATTAACATTCAATTAAAATTACTTTTAAATAAAACGTCCAAATAAATTGGCTCTCAATCAAATCTATAAAGTGACCCTTAAATACCGCCAAATTAGACCACTAATTTTACCCGGCGTTTTTTCATCATTTATGAAAATATTTAAGAATTATGAACTGATCGAGATGTGATTCTGTGACCCTTGTGATGATTGTTACCTGTACTCCCGATAATAACCATATCCAGACGGAGCATGGCTGGCAACTAGAAGGAAACAAGAACTTCTATTTTTTTTTGTTTTTTTTTAATGTTTTTGAAAACCTTGCGTCACAATAACCAAGGAGGCCCGACAAATTTAAAAAATGCCGGTGAGTTGGAATTGAGTTTTAAGAATTATGGCCGTTAAAACGCCAATAAAGCCGTGATTAGCCGAGTTTTGCAACACGCTTGGACAGACGGGAAACTTTGCGTGATGCAGCCCGCTTGTGCATGATACCCTTTTGACTATTTCTCATAATGGCAGGTTCAGCGTTTTTCAGGGCTTCCTGCGCGGCGCTCTTATTTCCTGCAGTAATGGCTTCTTCAACGCTACGGATAAAGCTACGCATGCGTGAACGGCGGGCTTTGTTTATCTCGGTACGTTTAGCAATCTTGCGAACCATTTTTTTGGCAGATTGGGTATTCGCCATAATGAGCAGTCTTTCTCGTTAATACGATTTTTTAAATCAATAAGATTTAGTAAATTTCGTGTAAAACACCCCTGACAAATTTTTCATCAGGATGGGCGGTTTTATAGGCCGCGCATGAGCTAGCGTCAACCTTTAAAGCAACAAAATTTGAATTAATTTCCGGCGATTGGCTGTAGACGGAAAAACACAACACCACCTTCATATTTAATTGTTAGCGCCTCGCCCTCTCGGTGGAAGATTTCAGTGTTTCTGACAGCCAGTTCCGGCTTATTTTGCCAACCCAAATTAGGTAGGCTTAAACGGTAAAAAGCGAAAATATCTGCCGAAGGCGTTGCCGCCAAAGCTTCAATGGAAACAATTCGGCCTTCCGGCTTGTCAAAAATTAAGGCTCCCGTCTCGGCTTCAGACAAGCCGGGCGCCAGGGGTATATCCGGCGCTACAGACAAGAATGATGCCGCCAAAGAACTGCCTACTGAAAGGACAAGCACGGCAGACCATACAGTCAATTTTTGTGAAATATTTTTAAAGTTTTTAATCATCATGTTGTTTTGTGTCATGATTTCTCTTGAGATGACAATATATTATTTTCGTGCCGCATGTTTATCTTATTAAGTTTCACTCTTAAATATTTTACCTGTTCACCTTTGACATTTGGAACAGTAAAAACTTGATCGCCCGGACTGTACAAGCCTTTTAATTTTACCTCCACATTCGGGCTTCAAACAAGCCTCACCCTCGCGGTCGTAAACATCAAAATTATGCTGAAAATATCCCGCCGAACCTTGTGCACCCGCAAAATCCCTCAATGTAGACCCACCGGCGGTGATCGCCTCATCAAGAACATTCTTGATAGCTTCAATAAGCCGCCCGGTGCGAACCGGTCCGACATGACAGGCGAGCCTTCGGGGCGAAATTCCTGATCGGTATAAAGCCTCGCAAACATAAATATTACCCAGACCGGCAACCACATGCTGGTCCAGCAGGGCAGATTTAATTGGTGACCGCCGATTTTTTAACTTTTCTAACAGCACTTCTGAGTCGAAAGCATCTCCGATAGGTTCCGGTCCCAACTCGCGCAGATGTTTGGACTCATTAACATCAGTCAATGCCATCATATCCATATAGCCAAACCGACGCGGGTCTGTGTAAACAAGCTCCGTTCGGTCATCAAACCAGATATGCACATGATCATGCGCCCCAATTTGATTATCTGTCGAGTGATAAAAACGAGCTGTTTCACCAGTTTCATCTGATTGTGTCGGATAGACCGTAAAACGTCCGGTCATTCCTAAATGCGTCAGCCAGATTTTATCGCCCGCCTCACCGGCTTGGTCATTCCCCAACTGAATTAAAATATATTTGGCACGGCGGGTAATGTTTTTGACCGTGCTGCCCTCCAACTGATCTTGCAATCCTTCAGGAAAAGGAAACCGCAAATCTTGGCGCCGAAGATCTGCACGAACAATGCGGCGGTCGATTATATGTGCCCGCAATCCGCGGCAGACAGTCTCAACTTCAGGTAATTCTGGCATGGAACATCTTTCAATCTGATATACATATTACTTATATCAAGTTTTCAGTGCCGCTATTTCTAGCCTATTCATCAGGATTGGGCTATCGTCCTGAAAAATAGCCCAATGAAGTGACATGACAGAAAAAACCACTACAGCATCATTCGGTCGGCAAGATGTGCCGATAGAAGAAAAACAAAAACGCGTGCATCGTGTGTTTGAAAGCGTTGCCGATAAATATGATGTGATGAATGACCTTATGTCGGGTGGGTTGCACCGTGTCTGGAAACAGCATATGGTCGACAGCCTCGCTTTGCCCACCGGAAACCGCGATTTTCATCTACTGGATGTAGCGGGTGGTACGGGCGATATTGCTTTTAAAGCCGCCGCCAAGGCAGGGGACGGTTTTACCGCCACCATTCTTGATATTAATGAAGCCATGTTACAGGCCGGACAGACGCGACTTGAAAAAAAGAAAAATATACCCCGTTCGGAAAATATTAATTTTACTGCCGGCAACGCCGAGGCACTTGCATTGCAGGACGGGTTTTTTGACGCTTACACGATTGCGTTCGGCATAAGAAATGTCACGCATCGTGATAAAGCACTCGCCGAAGCCTACCGAGTGCTTAAACCCGGCGGGCGATTTTTATGCCTCGAATTCAGCCATGTGGCTGATCCAATGCTTGAGAAGCTATATGACCGCTGGTCGTTTAATATCATCCCTAAAGTCGGCAAGTTCATTGCCGGCGATGAAGAGGCGTATAAATATCTTGTTGAGAGTATCAGACGCTTTCCTAGGCCGGATAATTTCTCCCGAGAAATAGAGGCGGCGGGCTTTTCTCAGGTCAGATATGAAAGGCTCTCCGGAGGTATTGTAGCCCTGCATAGCGCGTGGCGGATTTAAAATGCGGCTTTTCAGTTTCTTCAAACTAATTGGCTTCATCCGTCTGGTGTTCGCGCAGGACAGCTTGCTTCCCCCTGACTTCAAAGAAAAAGCGCCACTTTGGCTAAAAGCGCTTCGCAAGGTTTTTACCCTTGGCGCAAGAAAATTTGACCAAGACTCTCGCGGCGTTGAATTATCAAAAAAACTGCAATCACTTGGCCCCACCTATATTAAGCTCGGTCAGTCGCTGGCAACACGTCCCGATATTGTCGGTCTCAAATTGGCAAAGGATTTACAATATCTTCAGGACAGCCTGCCTGCCTTTCCTATGAAAGTTGTCGAAAAACTCATCATTGACGAACTTGAACAACCTGTCAGTGAATTGTTTGACGATTTTAGCGAACCTGTTGCTGCCGCCTCCATCGCTCAAGTGCATAAAGCCAAACTCAAAGATGGGACGCCTGTGGCAGTCAAAATATTGCGCCCGGGCATTGAGCAGAAACTAACAACTGAATTATCTACCTTTATGTTTGTAGCCCATATGGTGGAGGCGCTTATCCCTGCAGCCAGACGCTTGCGCCCTGTCGAGGGTGTTCGCACCCTCTGGGATAGCGTGAGACTCGAAATTGATTTGCGTATGGAAGCTGCCGCACTTTCTGAAATGCGCGAAAACACATTAAAGGACGCTAAATTTGATGTTCCGGAAGTCATATGGGAAGCCACTGCCAGACGGGTCGTTACCATGCACTGGTCTGATGGCGCAAAAGCTTCAGACCTTGAAACCCTTGAGGCCGCCGGACATGATATGCAAAATCTTGCTACCAGGCTGATACAGGCCTTTTTGACCCATGCGCTCCGCGATGGATTTTTTCATGGTGATATGCATCAAGGCAATTTACTGATTTGCCCCGATGGGACATTTGTCGCGATTGACCTTGGTATTATGGGACGACTAGATCAGAATAGCCGACGCTTTCTGGCAGAAATTCTATATGGCTTCATCACCAGAGATTATCGCCGCGTGGCACAAACCCATTTTGATGCCGGTTATGTGCCGGACAGTAAAAGTATGGAAGCATTCGCGCAGGCTCTTCGCGCTATCGGAGAGCCTATTCGTGGGCAGGATGCGGACAGCATTTCTATGGGACGGGTTTTGACACAATTGTTTGAGGTTACAGAACAATTCGATATGCACACCCAGCCGCAATTACTCTTACTACAAAAGACCATGGTTGTTGTGGAAGGCGTTGCCAGAAGTTTTGACCCCAAACTCAATATATGGGATGCGGCGGATCCGGTTGTTTCCGGCTGGATTAAAGGTGAATTAGGGCCTGAAGCGATTTTAAAAGATGCAGTAGACGGCATGCAACGCGCCGCCAAATCCATCGGACGCCTGCCCGATACATTGGAACGCGTAGAACGCAATCAGGAACAGCTTGAAAAAATTCTCTCTGATAAGGGGTTTAAAATTCATTATGAAGATGAAAAGAAAAATACCCTAAAGCCAATATTGCTGATAACCGGTCTCGCTGTCGGCGGTTATCTGACCTATCGTATTTTCCAATAAAATCCGAAACGGTATCAAGAGCTTAAAATTACATTTAATTCCGGTAGAATTTGTTTTATACCAGTTGCAGACAGGTAAAGGATTTCCGGATGTCTGCACGATTGTTAAATAAACGTATTTTGCTGATTGTCGGTGGCGGTATTGCCGCCTACAAGACACCAGAGCTTGTCCGGCAATTAGTAAAAGAAGGCGCAAATGTGCAATGTCTGCTGAGCAAATCAGGCAGTGAATTTGTAACCGCCCTCACCCTTGCATCGGTAAGTGGTAATAAAGTCTTTCAAAATCTTTTTGACCTCACCGATGAAACCGAAATGGGGCATATTCAGTTATCTCGCAACGCGGATCTTGTGCTTGTCGCCCCGGCAACAGCAGATTTAATGGCGAAAATGGCGCAAGGATTTGCCAACGACCTCGCCAGCACGGCCTTATTGGCAACCGACAAGCCGGTGATGATTGCTCCAGCCATGAATGTGCGTATGTGGCTTCATGATGCAACGCAGCGCAATTTAGAAACACTCATAAATGACGGCATTGCCATTATTGACCCCAATGAGGGGGATATGGCTTGTGGCGAAACAGGCCCGGGTCGTATGGCCGAACCATCGGAAATTATGGAAGCCGTTGCTGAGGCTCTTGTGCCAAAGGGACCCCTTAAAGGGCTGAAGGCGCTTGTCACGGCTGGTCCGACGCATGAACCGATTGACCCTGTGCGTTATATTGCAAATCGGTCCTCCGGCAAGCAGGGCTATGCCATTGCCGAAGCGATGGCGGCTCTTGGCGCAGAAACTTTGCTCGTATCCGGCCCCGTTAATTTGCCTGACCCCAGTGGGGTGCGCGTTATACGCATAGAGACCGCAGTTGAAATGGCAGCAGCTTGTGAAGAAGCTTTGCCCAGTCAGATTGCCGTCATGACTGCAGCAGTTGCAGACTGGCGAACAACCCTGCCCGCCTATGAAAAAATCAAAAAACGGGCTGACAACACGCCGCTTTCATTAGAGCTAACAGAAAACCCGGATATTCTTGCCGGGCTGGCAAATCATACACATCGCCCTGATTTGATTGTCGGTTTTGCCGCTGAGACAGAACAGGTCATGGATCATGCGCGGGAAAAATTTAACCGTAAGGGCTGTGACTGGCTCATGGCGAATAACGTGTCCCCCGATAGCGGGGTAATGGGCGGTGATTTTAATACCATACATTTTTTAACCCGGACATCAGAAGAAAGCTGGGAAATGCTCAGCAAACAAGATGTGGCCCTCAGGCTTGCAGGAAAAATCGCTGATTACTTCTCAGAAACTCACTCAAAACCAGAAAAACAGGAAGCACAGTAATGGCCCACAATGTCAGCATTGAGATTAAACGCCTGCCCCATAGCGAGGGCTTGCCCCTGCCATCTTATGAAACGGAACAAGCCGCAGGCATGGATTTAAGAGCCGCATTGCCCGAGGACAATCCAATGACCCTTGCTCCCGGCAAAACCGCAATGGTGCCGACGGGTCTGGCAATGGCTTTACCCCAAGGTTTTGAAGCTCAAGTTCGCCCGCGCTCAGGTTTGGCAGCCAAATTTGGTGTTACCGTACTCAATAGCCCCGGCACTGTTGATAGTGATTACCGGGGTGAGGTGAAA
Organism: Rhodobiaceae bacterium UBA6963; assembly: GCA_002450335.1. Classification (GTDB taxonomy): domain Bacteria; phylum Pseudomonadota; class Alphaproteobacteria; order RS24; family RS24; genus Micropelagius. The sequence goes on along the minus strand of DJZB01000049.1, from coordinate 78,107 downwards.
GTTATCCTTATTAACCACGGGGCAGAAGCCTTTGTAATAAATCGTGGCGATCGGATTGCCCAGATGGTTATTGCACCGGTGACACAAGGCATTCTTCAAGAAACAGAAGAACTTCCTGATACCGAGCGGGGCGAAGGTGGATTTGGCTCCACGGGTGGCACCTCTAATAGCTCAAAGGGTTGAAGATGCTGTTTCTAAGCCGAAAAACAGTTTTAGCATTAGAGACTGTTGTAGACGTCGCCCTGCATTCGCGGCCCGACCCGGTGCAAGCGAAGGACATCACCAGTCGACAAAATGTTCCCCAGCGTTATCTTGAGCAGATTATGCAAACCCTCGTGAAAGCCGATATTCTTCGCGGCGTTCGCGGACCCAAAGGGGGATACAGACTGGCACGCGAAAGGCGCAAGATTTTTGCCGGTGAAGTGGTGCGCGTGATCGCTGAAATTGAACGCGTTGAAAACGAAGCAGCCCAGAAATCTAAAGACAGTCAACTCGGGGCCGGTATGACTTTTGAGAAATGTACTGAACTAGAAGATGAATTTCTGAAACATCTCGACAGCGTAAGCATTGACGATATTTGTAAGAGCCATCAAAATAAAAGCACCGTAAGTTCTGAAACATCTGTAGATTTCAACATCTAACCAATCGGGTATAATAATGACATTCGAAAATCGCGGCAAAATTTATAATAACATAACCGAAACAATCGGTGCGACGCCTCTGGTGCGTCTCAATCGGCTACCCGAACAATATGGGGTCTCGGCTGAAATCCTTCTGAAACTTGAATTTTTTAATCCTATGGCCAGCGTTAAGGATCGCATTGGTGTGGCAATGATTGAAGATCTTGAAAATCGCGGCTTGTTAAACGAAAAATCAGTGATTGTAGAGCCGACATCCGGCAATACAGGTATTGCGTTGGCTTTCGCTTGCGCCGCAAAAGGCTACAGGCTGGTTCTTTGCATGCCTGAGAGCATGTCCATTGAAAGACGAAAAATGCTTCTTCTGCTCGGCGCAGAACTCGAGCTCACGCCGGCTGAACTTGGCATGAAGGGCGCAATTGCAAAAGCCGAGGAGCTTATCACTAATCTTGATAATGCCGTGATGCCCCAGCAATTCGACAACCCTGCAAATCCGGAAATTCATCGCAACACCACCGCGCAGGAAATTCTTGCAGATACGGATGGCAAGTTAGATGCCATCATTTCTGGCGTCGGAACGGCAGGCACATTGACCGGCATTGGGAGTATTTTGAAACAACATAATCCTGATATTAAAATCTATGCCGTTGAGCCTGAGGACAGTCCGGTCCTGTCAGGTGGCGACCCCGGGCCTCATAAAATTCAAGGTATTGGCGCAGGCTTTAAACCCGGCAATCTTGATGAAGCACTCATAGATGGTGTTGTGACCATCGGGAATGAAACCGCTTTTGAAACCGCGCGGCGACTTGCAAAAACCGAGGGTATCCCTGGCGGCATATCCTCCGGCGCGGCAACGGCAGCGGCTCTTGAAATTGCCGCTATGCCTGGCATGACCGGCAAAAGGATTGTCACAATTATTCCAAGTTTTGCAGAGCGCTATCTCTCAACAGCATTGTTCGAAGGTCTTTGATGTCTGGCAGTAACGGTCTGCCGGAAAATTCTGATTATACTGAGCGTTATGCGCGTCACCTCGTCCTCAAAGAAATTGGGGGTGCGGGACAACAGAAACTCTCCGCAGCCCGTGTGTTGGTTATTGGCGCAGGTGGTCTGGGCGCATCTCTCTTGGCTTATCTTGCTGCGGCGGGTGTGGGTTCTATCAGCATAATAGATGATGACATGGTGTCACTTTCCAATCTCCAACGGCAAGTGCTTTTTAACCATGAAGATATTGGTCAGCCTAAAGCCATCTGCGCCGCAAAATTTCTGGCAAAACTCAACCCTGATTGCAAAGTAACACCGATAGAAGCGCGCCTGACGGCTGATAATGCGCAAACTTTGATAGACGCCCATGATGTTGTCGCCGATGGCTGCGATAATTTTGCGACCCGGTTTTTGGTGAACGATGCCTGTTATTTTGCTGGTAAACCTCTTGTATCAGCCGCTGTAGGTCGGTTTGACGGACAACTGACAACCTTTAAAGCCTATATGAAAGACACTAACGGAATACCTTATCCTTGTTATCGGTCTCTCGTCCCTGACAACATAAGGGCAGAAGAGGCTGATGATTGCGCAACGACAGGCATTATTGGCGCCTTAACGGGCATAATGGGGAGTCTTCAGGCGCTTGAGGTGATTAAGGAAATTACCGGCACGGGAGACAGTCTGGCAGGGCGGCTTATGGTTTATGACGGTCTTGCAGCCACCGCAAGGGTTGTGGGTCTTCCATGGGATCCATCCAACCCGCTGAACGGGAACACACCATCAATTAATGACTTGTCTTCTCATTCATAGCCATCATTCTCAAACATTCTAATGTGACGCTGATGCTCATAAGGCACTCTTAATTCTCTGTAGCAAGTGTGGGTAATACACGATCCGGCGGGCGATGCCCGTCAAGGAAAGTGCGAATATTAATAAGAACCTTTTCGCCCATACCAAGCCTTCCCTCAATTGTTGCCGAACTCATATGAGGGAGCAGTATTACATTCTGGAATTCCAACAGGCGGGGATTAACCGCAGGCTCACGTTCAAAAACATCCAACGCTGCACCACCAAGGCGTTTTTCTTCCAGTGCGTCCGCCAACGCGTCTTCATCCAGCACCTGCCCGCGCGAGGCATTAATCAAATACGCCCCCTGTTTCAGTAGCTTCATCCGGCGCGGTCCGATGAGATGATAGGTTGCAGGCGTACTCGGACAATTTGCTGATACAAAATCAACATGACCGAGTAAGCGATCCAGACTATCCCAGTATGTTGCGCCCAGCTCTTGCTCAATTTCTTCATGAACGTGATTGCGGTTGTGATAATGAATTTCGAGACCAAAGGCCATAGCGCGCTTCGCAACTGCCTGACCGATACGCCCCATGCCAACAATGCCCAGCTTCTTGCCACCCAGTCGCCGACCCAGCATCCAGTTTGGTGACCAGCCGGTGAAACTACCCGGCTCACGCATAATACGGTCACCCTCGACCATTCGTCGAGGGAGCGCCAGTATGAGTGCCATAACCATATCAGCCGTGTCTTCAGTCAACACGCTCGGCGTATTCGTCACGGTAATGTTGCGAGCATAGGCTGCATCAACATCTATATTGTCAACGCCATTGCCAAAATTCGCGATAAGCTTCAACTGATCGCCGGCATTCTCAACCAGTTCTGCATCAATGGTGTCAGTGACTGTTGACACCAGCACATCCGCGCGCGCCATTGCTGAAGCAATTTCTTCTTTTCCCAGATGGCGATCTTCATTACTGAATTCCACATCAAAAAGCTCCGCCATTCTTGATTCAATGGCAGCCGGGAGTTTTCTAAGGATAATTACTTTTGCAGATTTTACAGTCATATCTTGATAAGGTGTAGCAAATGCCGCTGTCCGGCAAAACTTTTTTTAGCATTAATTCTATTCGAACTGGCGATTTGAGATTAAATAAGGCATTAGGATAAGCAAATCTGTGATGCGTTTCTTATTATTTTTGGCTCCATGAGGCATAGTTATGATTTCAGTATTGTTTGCGCGGCATTTTCGTTTTCTTGCAACCGGGCTAGCTATCTTGGTCATCTCATCAACTCTGGTATCCCCAAGCTGCGCGGAAACCGGCAAACGTGGGGCAAGCGGCCTCCCATTGCCAAGATTTGTCAGCATAAAAGGCAACCCTGTGAATTTGAGACAAGGCCCCGGCACACAATATCCTGCCCTATTAACTTTTAGACGCATAGGCTGGCCGGTTGAAATTCTTGATGAAAATAGCAATTGGCGCAAAATCAGAGATTATGACGGCGACACAGGGTGGATACAGGCCAATCTCCTACGTGGCAAACGCAGCGTTGTGCTGCATCAAAACCCAACGGCACATAAGCTCCGCAAAAGACCCGACGAGAAAGCTGTTATCAAAGCATATCTTCAGCCCGGCATAATTGCCGAGCTTGAAGACTGCATCGGGGAGTGGTGCAATATCCGTGTGAGTAGTTATCGGGGCTGGATACCCCGTGTTTCACTTTGGGGAGTCTATCCACATGAGTTTGCAGAAAAATAACTTAATCAAAATCTCCGGCCAGAGACGCACGCGACTCTTCTGACAAAATCGTCATATGCGCGTAATTCTCATGACCAATACCCAAAATGGCTTGATTATTTGTATCTTTAAAAGCTGCAATTTGCTCTGCCGTAAACGGGAAGTGCAAAAAATGAACGGATGATGTCTTGCCGTCGGAGGCTGTGCGTTCGACTTCCTGTTCTGGAACTGCGAAAACCTTCTCACCGGCTACTTCTACATATGCTGTCAGTTCAACATCCGTCAGACGGCGCAGAATAGACCCGCGACGCTGTGGGTCATCTATTTCAAACATCAAAGTTGCAGTCAATTCAGAACCATCAGGTATCATAGGATTATAGGCAGTCAGCTCATCTTCCAGCTGTTCATCACCACCTTTTTCGATGTAAAGCATCTCTTGAATTTGAGCCAACATGGTTGCGTAATTCTCAAAATAGAATGTTGCAACCGGCCCGATTTCAATCCGACGAGGTTTTTTGAGTGCAAGTACGGCCTGGCGTCTTTCTTTACGCTCAGCAACATAAGTGGTCATTGGCACAATATCTTCAGGGGTAATTGCTTTATTAGATTCAGGGTTAGCTTTAGACATAAAACTCTCCATTTATAGTAACCCGTAAGCGCGCGCGAATACTTCTACAGGGTGCGCCGCCTCCGGCAGTTTTGCAGATGAGTCCAGATATTCGACTCCTTGAACAATATGTTTTGCCGCTAGCGGACAATCTGAAACAATGGTCTTGGCTTCAGATTTGGCAACATTTCGTGCGACAGGTTTTCCAACTTTTACAGCAAGCTCATGGGTGTCTTTCATAACGCCGAAAGTACCACCATGACCGGAACAACGCTCAATGACGCCGATGTCAGCATCGGGGATCAGACGTAATAGGTCTGCTGATTTTGGCCCCATATTTTGGGCGCGGGCGTGGCAAGCCAAATGCACCTGCACCCCACCTTCTATTGTCTGAAGACCATCGGGAAGACCATGTTTATCAGCAATTTGAACAATATATTCACTGATATCGCGTGTCGCGGCGCTTAGGGCTTTCACATCTTCATTATCCGGCACGATTAAGGGCCATTCAAATTTGAACATGAGACCACAACTGGCTGTCAGTGTCAGAATGTCGTAACCTTCATCAATGTAAGGGCGCAAAGCTGCTGAAACACTTGCAGCATTTTGAGCTACTTTCTCAAGATTACCCTGCTCCAAATAAGGCATTCCACAACAGCCCGGATAATCCGTTTTCACGGAGACACCAAGATGTGTCAGCACTTTGAGTGCAGCTTCACCCACACCGGGGTTGTTGTAATTAACTGAACAAGTTGCGTAGATAAGCGCTTTTCTGTCTTGAGCGGTGCCCTCTTTATTTGGCTCCAACTCGCCATTCTTAGCTGATTTTTCAGCACGCTTCATAAATGTCTCACCAGTGAATTTTGGCAGCTCAACATTTTTATCAATACCCAAAGTCGCCGACATGACAGGTCGTGTAAGAGCATTTCCTTTAGAGGAACCCCAATTCGCCAGACCGGAGACTTTTTCCGCAAGCGAGCCATTTCTATCCATCTGCGCAAGCTGATTTTGAGTGAAAGGAGCCTTACCTTTTTCTTTCAATTCAACTGCGCGATAGCGGAGCATAAGGTGGGGGAAATCAAGATTAAATTCGTGAGGGGGCACATAGGGGCATTTTGTCATGAAGCACATATCGCACATGGTACAGCCGTCAATAATGGGCCCGAAATCATCACTGGAAACAGTATCAAGTTCACCGGACTCGGACTCATCAATGAGATCGAACAGGCGCGGAAAACTGTCACAAAGGTTAAAGCATCGTCTGCAACCGTGACAAACATCATATTGACGACGTGCTTCTTCATCGAGTGCTGCGCGGTCATAAAACTCTTCGCTATGCCAATCTAATGGGTAACGAATTGGCGCTTCGGTGCTGCCCTCTTTCATGAGATGTTCCTTTTTTTAGAGAAAAGAGACCACGGAGACTATGACGATAATCGCCATAGTCTCCGTTAATCTCATATGCCTCATAGAGACATAGATTGGAAATTAATCCATTGAGTCCAGTGCTTTCTGGAAACGGCCAGCGTGGGATTTCTCCGCTTTGGCGAGTGTTTCAAACCAGTCAGCAATTTCATCAAAGCCTTCTTCACGTGCAGTACGTGCCATACCGGGATACATGTCTGTATATTCATGTGTTTCGCCGGCAATAGAAGCCTTCAGGTTAGCAGCGGTTGAACCGATTGGCTCACCAGTTGCGGGGTCTCCAACTTCTTCAAGAAATTCAAGGTGACCATGCGCATGTCCTGTTTCGCCTTCAGCAGTTGAACGAAATACAGTTGCAACATCGTTATATCCTTCAACATCGGCTTTTTGCGCGAAGTAAAGGTAGCGACGGTTTGCTTGGCTTTCACCGGCAAATGCGTCCTTCAGGTTTTCCAGAGTTTTAGAGTCTGCGAGTGACATTATCATCTTCCTCCATGCATGCTTTTCGGCCAATCCGAAAAGCCAGTAATAAAGAGAAAAGGGCTTTCCCTAACTCTTATAGGAAACTATATATGTCTTAGAGAAGATATGTCAACAGTTTAGAATAATTCTAAACAAATAAATTAAGCGTCAGGCTTAATTCTAATCAAAACATCCACACCGTCAATGATTTGCCCTTCAGGCAAGGTCGGGAGGCATGAAACACTGATTTCATCATGAGGTATATCTGTCAAATGGCCATTATCGACGTTAAAAAAGTGGTGATGAGAAGATGTATTTGTATCGAAATAAGTGCGCGAAGGGTCAACCAGCACTTCCCTAAGAAGGCCTGCATCCCTAAATTGGTTTAAAGCGTTGTAGATGGTTGCCAATGATATTCTTATGCCTGCGGCAACTGCCTCGTCATGCAGGCTCTCAGCCGTCACATGGCGATCTTTGCCAGAAAAAAGCAGATTTCCAATATCCAACCTTTGTCGTGTCGCGCGCAAACCAACCCCACGCAATTTCTTTGTGAGTGTTTGGGTACTGTCGTTTTGACGCGTATGGCTAAAAACTTTTTCCATGGTAATCATAATCTTTGTTAAACAACTTGAAACTTATAATTATTATAAACTAGAAACAATTTCAACCATTTTACAAAGAATATATGGATTTTGCAACACAGCTATTCAATTTATGCTAACCTTCAAGGCGGTATTAAGCCCTTAAATTACAGAATGAATCCTGAGAAACATAATCCAACGATGACAATTAAAAACAGTTATAATTACGACGAACTCATTGATTGCGCCAAAGGCAATCTATTTGGCCCGGAAAATGGACGCCTACCAACACCGCCCATGCTAATGTTTGACCGCATTACGGAGATATCTGATACCGGCGGGAGTTATGACAAAGGCCTCATGATAGCTGAACTTGATGTAAAACCGGATTTATGGTTTTTCGACTGTCATTTTGTGAATGACCCGGTTATGCCCGGTTGCCTGGGCTTGGATGCCATGTGGCAACTTGTTGGATTTTTCCCATTATGGGCCGGCCAAGACGGGCGCGGGCGTGCTCTGGGTGCCGGGGAAGTAAAATTTGTCGGTCAAGTAGAACCTGACGCAAAATTAATAACATACGAAATTAATATTAAACGTGTCATTGCGCGTGCGCTTGTTATGTGTCTCGCGGATGGCATCATGAGAGTTGATGGCAAAGAGATTTATACAGCCAAAGATTTAAGAGTCGGCCTTTTCAAAGCCGGGCAGCTTTAAAACAAAAAAGGATAAAAGATGAGACGTGTCGCCATTACAGGTATCGGGATTGTTTCGTGCATCGGTAATTCTACCGCTGAGGTTTCTGAAAGTTTAAAAAACGGCAAGTCAGGCATCTCACGCGCCGATAAATATGTTGAGCTTGGCTTTAGATCCCAAATATTCGGCATGCCGTCACTGGATATTAAAGCAACGGTCGACAAGCGCGTCCGCAGATTTATGGGGGAAGGCGCCGCTTGGAATTATGTTGCTATGGAACAGGCCATTGCTGATGCGGGGCTTGAGGAAAATGACATCATCAATCCAATGACCGGTCTTATTATGGGCTCAGGTGGCCCCAGCACACGCACGCTTGTTGAAGCAGCCGACACTGCCCGCGATAGCGGCCCCAAAAGGATTGGGCCATTCGCCGTTCCAAAATGCATGTCTTCCACCAATTCGGCGACACTCGCCACCCCATTTGGTATTAAAGGCATTAATTACTCAATTTCTTCGGCCTGTGCGACCTCTACACATTGTATTGGCAATGCGGCTGAAATGATTCAATGGGGCAAGCAGGATGTCATGTTTGCCGGTGGCGGCGAAGCACTGGAATGGTCTCTCTCTTCTCTCTTTGATGCGATGGGCGCTATGTCCAGCAAATATAATGATACCCCTGCCACAGCCAGCCGCGCATATGATAAAAACCGCGATGGCTTTGTGATTGCCGGTGGCGCAGGGGTTCTGGTGCTGGAAGAAATGGAACGCGCTCAAAAACGTGGTGCGAAAATTTATGCCGAAGTTGCAGGCTATGGCGCAACCTCTGACGGGCATGACATGGTTCAGCCTTCCGGCGAAGGCGCGATACGATGCATGGAAATGGCCATGAAAGATTTGGACGTGCCGGTTGATTATATCAACCCGCATGCGACCTCTACCCCTGTCGGGGATATTAAAGAAATAGAAGCACTGCGCGAAGTTTTCGGCGCGGATTGCCCGCCCATTTCAGCCACAAAATCCCTCACCGGTCATTCGCTCGGCGCCGCCGGTGTGCAGGAGGCAATTTACAGCCTGCTCATGATGCAAGACGATTTCATTGCCGGCTCGGCGCATATTGAGGAGCTGGACCCTGATTTTGCCGATATGCCAATTGTTCAGGAAACCCGCGAGAACGCAGGCCTGAATTGCGTGTTGTCAAATTCCTTTGGCTTTGGCGGCACCAATGGCTCGCTGGTGATGAAACGGGTTTAACCCCCGCGTTCTCCCGACAAGCACTTTCATCCGACTTGACTTAACAGGCAGTCTCGGCAATCATGAAAGCCGTTACATTTTCATATTATTTTGTGCGTTGCGTTCTACAAAAAACAAAACAAAGGAAAGCAAAAATGGGCACATTCGTTTTAGCCAAACAAACAGACGGACAGTTTTACTGGAAACTCAACGCGGCAAATGGTGAAACACTCTGCGTGAGTGAGGGCTATACCACCAAACAAAACGCAATAAACGGCATCGAGTCATGCCAAAGAAACGCGCCGGATGCCGAGATTGACGACCAAACAACCGACTAAATCAGGTGACTAAATCAGGTGACTGAATTTCTCGATTACAGCTGAGTAACCTCACCCAACAAAAAGGGCGGTGCTGTTATGACCCCGCCCTTAATTTTTTGAAGACTGTTCAACAGCCTAAAGGTGTTTAGTCCTCGCTGTTAGCATCATCAGCCGCATCATCGACTTTAACTTCGAGGTCTTCACCTGTTTCTTGGTCGACGACCTTCATGGACAAGCGTACCTTGCCGCGATCGTCAAATCCCATCAGCTTGACCTTCACCGTATCGCCTTCTTTGACGATGTCGGTTGTGTTCTCTACACGCCTGTCAGCCAGTTGTGAAATATGAACCAACCCATCGCGTTTGCCGAAGAAATTGACAAAGGCGCCAAAATCCATGGTCTTCACAACAGTACCTTCATAAATCACACCCACTTCAGGTTCGGCAGCAATGGAGTTAATCCATTCAATCGCGGCCTGAATAACGGCGGCGTCACTGGACGCGACCTTAATGGTGCCATCATCGGAAATGTCAACTTTCGCGCCTGTCGTCTCGACAATCTCACGAATGACCTTCCCGCCTGAACCGATAACCTCGCGGATTTTATCCTGTGCAATTTTAATGGTTTCAATTTTCGGCGCATATTCACCCATTTCAGTACGGGCTTCACCAAGTGCACTCGCCATTTCACCCAGAATATGCTCCCGGCCACCTTTAGCTTGTGTCAGGGCAACCTGCATAATCTCTTCGGTGATGCCGGTGATTTTAATATCCATCTGCAGGGAGGTAATCCCGTCCTGCGTACCGGCAACTTTAAAGTCCATATCGCCAAGGTGATCTTCATCACCAAGAATATCAGAAAGAACGGCGAACCTGTCGCCCTCTTTAATCAGTCCCATAGCAATACCTGCGACAGGCTTTTGCAAAGGTACACCTGCATCCATCATGGCGAGAGATGCGCCACAAACAGTCGCCATGGAAGACGAGCCGTTGGACTCGGTTATCTCGGAGACGAGACGCAATGTGTATGGAAAATCTTCAGCGGTTGGCAGCATCGGCTTGATAGCCCGCCATGCCAACTTACCGTGACCGACTTCACGACGACCCGTAAAGCCAACGCGGCCCGTCTCCCCGACTGAATAAGGCGGGAAATTGTAATGCAGCATGAAGTTTTCTTTATAAGTACCTTCTAATGCGTCAACGAGTTGTTCATCATCGCCCGTTCCGAGCGTGGCCACGACCAACGCTTGAGTTTCACCTCTGGTAAACAGAGCCGAACCATGGGCGCGGGGCAAAATACCAACTTCGGAAACAATCGGGCGAACATCAGCAAGGCCACGACCATCAATACGTTTTTCCGTATCCAGAATACCGCCGCGTACAATGTCACTTTCCAGACCTTTAAAAGCACCTGAAAGTGTAATCGCTGTGTCCGCGTCTGCATCTGCGGGCAGTAAATCATCCATGACTTTGTCTTTGGCAGCAGCGATTTTTTCCTGACGTGACGATTTATCAGCTTCCTGATAGGCCGCTTCCAGATCACCACGGGCAATACCGGAAACTTTTTCTTTCAACTCATCGTCATTATTTTCAGGCACATCACGCGGCTCTTTTGCGCATTTTTCAGCAAGGCTGATAATGGCGTTAATGACCGGCTGGAATTCACGGTGCCCATGCATAACCGCACCGAGCATAACGTCTTCAGTTAGCTCACCGGCTTGGGACTCAACCATCAAAACGGCATCGCCTGTTCCCGCAACCACCAGATCAAGATTACTTTCTTTCATCTCTTCCAGCGTCGGGTTCAAAATATATTCACCATTGGCAAAACCGACACGCGCCGCACCAATAGGCCCTAGAAATGGAACACCTGAAATTGTCAGGGCCGCAGAAACAGCAACCATAGCAACAATATCACTATCGTTTTCCAGGTCATGGCTAAGAACAGTGGCAATGACCTGCGTTTCGTTTTTAAAACCTTTGACAAAAAGCGGACGGATAGGGCGATCAATCAGACGAGAAACAAGCGTCTCTTTTTCTGACGGGCGGCCTTCACGCTTAAAATAACCGCCAGGGATTTTACCGGCAGCATAAGACTTTTCTTGGTAATTCACTGTGAGCGGGAAAAAGTCAATTCCCGATTTAGGGCTGCGGTCAGCAACCACAGTTGCCAATACAGTTGTGTCCCCATAAGTTGCCAAAACAGCACCGTCAGCCTGACGGGCAATTCGACCAGTTTCCAGAATAAGCGGACGCCCACCCCAATCGATTTCTTCTCTTGAAATTGTAAACATTTTTTCTTTCCATATGCCCGCATCCCCTGATGCAGGCTGTTAGTCAACCGAAGTGTTGAAAATCTAACGGCGTAGACCCAGACGCTTAATGAGAGTCTGATAACGCTCAGAATTACGTGCATTAAGATAATCTAGAAGACGGCGACGTTGACTGACCATTTTCAAAAGACCCCGGCGTGAGTGATTGTCTTTGCCATGAGATTTAAAATGTTCGGTCAGATTGTTTATCCTCTCAGTGAGGATAGCCACTTGAACCTCAGGTGATCCTGTATCACCATCCTGTGTGGCATATTCTTTCACAAGCTCGAGCTTGCGTTCAGGACTAATCGACATCGGTAACTCCTTTAATTTTTATAGGACAGGTTAAAAACACGCACCGGCTGAAATCTGCCCTCTTCCAGCTTCCCCAATGCAACCGGATGATTGTCACAAAGTGCTAAAACCTGAGCGGCTCCATGACTTTCTGACTGCTTATCATCCACTACATGAGCGGTGATGTTGACTGCTCTGCCCATGCGAATATCGCGTGCTTCCTTTTCATTAATTGGCAGAGCCGGGATGTCGTCCAGCACTGTCTGTAAAGGAAGCAAGTGGGGCTTTAGTTGCGCATTAAACGCATCAAGAGCATCAACTTCGGCGGCAATATGGCCTAAATCATCAAGAATATCCAGCCCTATTGTGCTTTTTTCATCAAACGGCCCGACACGTGTTCGGCGCAAGTAATGCACATGCCCAAAAGTCCCGAGTTTTAAGGCTATATCGCGCGCTAAAGACCTCACATAAGTGCCTTTACCGCAATCTACCGCGAACTGAGCTATGTCATTATCCGGTCTGTCCACCAAAGTAAGCCGGTCAACCTGAACATTTCTTGCTGAAATTTCAGGCTTTTCGCCCGCCCGCGCCATGTCATAAGCACGGCGCCCATCTAACTTAATGGCAGAGAAAGCAGGCGGTACTTGAGAGATATTCCCGATAAACGCGCCTATAACATCCTCAATATCAGCATCTGTCGGACGATGTGCGGATGTTTCCAGTACATCCCCCTCACGGTCATCCGTCGTGGTCGCCACCCCCCAACATACAGTGAAGTGATATGTTTTTGCGGCGTCCATCATAAAAGGGACTGTTTTGGTAGCCTCCCCAAGCGCAATCGGCAGAATACCCTGCGCCAAAGGATCCAGTGTTCCTGCATGTCCGGCCTTTTGTGCATTAAACAGGCGGCGAATTTTGCCAACAGCAGCAGTTGATGTCATACCTTCAGGTTTATCGAAGTTAACCCAGCCATGTATTGGCAAGCCTTTGCGTCTTCGACCCAAACTTAAGCCTCGTTTGTTGTGTCAGGCTCAGCCTCAGGTGACTTGCCTGAAATCTCCGGATCAGCTGACAAATCCCGCCGGACCTCATCTTGCGCCAGCAAATTATCCATCACGGCTGCATTATCAAAACTATCATCCGATTTAAAAGAAAGACTCGGAACATATTTAAGGCGAAGACCGTCCCCCATCTTAATTCTTAAAGCGCCAACATGACGGTTTAATTCAGCGGTCAAATCGGCGGCTGAGCTAGCGACTGTATTGCGTTTACGCTTTGACAAGGTTTCGGTCATTTGTAGAAGTGGCACAACATAGGCCGTGGCTTTTTTCAAATCAGGACTTACACGCACTTCTGTCACAGTCACAAGCCGCGTATCAAGATTTGTACCGCTAATATCCCCTCTGGAGAAGACTTCTGACAACTTCTGACGCAGTAATTCACCGACACGCAATTGTCTCTGACTTCGCGGCGTGTCAGAATGTGCAGATTTTTTGAAACGCTTTGCCATGAATATAATCCGGCTCAAAATTTATTGGCAGAGAACGAGGCTATTAATTGACATCATCAAGCGTACGGGCAATTTCCTCGACCTCATAACACTCAATTACATCACCCTGTTTAAGGTCTTCGTAATTTTCAAAGGCCATGCCGCATTCCTGACCGGCATTAACCTCTTTCACTTCATCCTTAAAGCGACGAAGGGAACTGAGCTCACCTTCGTGAATAACAACACTATCGCGAATAAGTCTGACTCTGGCGCCGCGGCGAACCAAGCCATCAGTAACTTTACACCCAGCCACCTTGCCGGATTTTGAGACATTAAAGACTTCCAATATTTCAGCATTGCCGAGCATGGTTTCGCGCAAATCAGGGCTTAACATGCCTGACATGGCAGCTTTCATATCGTCAACAAGGTCATAAATCACATTGTAATAACGAATCTCAACCCCTTGCTCATCAGCCAAATTTCGAGCCTGTGAATTGGCACGAACATTAAAGCCCAGAATGGATGCGTTGGAGGCCGCCGCTAAAGTAATGTCACTTTCAGTAATACCACCCACTGCCGTATGCACAACGCGACCACAAACTTCATCTGTGCCGAGCTTATCCACTGCCTGAGAAATTGCTTCGGCAGAACCCTGCACATCGGCTTTAACAACAATAGGGAGCTCTTTAAGCTCAGTGTCTTTAAGCTGCTGCATCATCTGATCCAGCGTTGTCCGATTGCCGGAAGCTGTTCGCTTCTCACGACTGATGCGTCCGCGATATTCAGCAATCTCTCTGGCTTTGGCTTCAGTCTCTACAACGTTGAACATGTCACCTGCAGATGGCGAGCCGCCCGCGCCCAGAACTTCAACCGGAGAGGCCGGTAATGCTGTTGTAATGCTTTCGCCTTGGTCGTCCAGAAGGGCACGAACCCGGCCGGACTCTTCCCCGACAACAAAAATATCACCCACAGCCAACTTACCCCGTTGCACCAGAACAGTCGCAACCGCACCTCTGCCTTTTTCGAGTTTTGACTCGATAACAATGCCTTCAGCCGCACGGTCCGGATTAGCTTTTAGATCAAGAAGTTCAGCCTGAAGCAAAACAGACTCCAACAATTCATCAAGACCTGTTCCCGCAATGGCAGAAACTTCGACAAACTGAACATCACCACCCATATCCTCGGAAATGATTTCATGCTGCAACAATTCGTTTTTCACTCTTGTAGGGTCAGCCTCAGGCTTGTCGATCTTATTCACCGCAACCACAATCGGCACGTCTGCCGCCTTGGCATGGCTGATAGCTTCAACTGTCTGAGGCATCACTCCATCATCAGCGGCAACGACGAGAATAACAATATCTGTTACTTTGGCTCCCCGCGCACGCATTGACGTAAAGGCCGCGTGACCCGGCGTATCGATGAAAGTTACTTTCTCACCATCATCTTTGGTAACCTGATAAGCCCCGATATGCTGGGTAATACCCCCAGCCTCACCGGTGACAACACTGGCTTTACGCAATGCGTCAAGCAAGGATGTTTTACCATGGTCAACGTGACCCATAACAGTCACAACCGGCGGACGCGGCTTTTTATCTTCATCAGTATCTTCTTCAGAATCGATGCTGTCTTCCACGTCTGCATCTGTGACACGATTGACCTTATGCCCCAGTTCCTCGGCAAGCAATTCGGCAGTATCAGCATCAATCGTATCATTGATTTTTGCCATAACACCTTGTTGCATCAGCAATTTAATGACATCCACAGCTCGCTCCGCCATGCGGTTTGCCAGCTCTTGAATAGTAATTGACTCAGGCAATTTAATGGTACGTGCAACTTTTTCACGTGGCTCCATAGACATTGACTGTCTTTTTTCGCGCTCACGACGGCGACGGATAGATGCCATGGAACGCATGCGTTCTTCATCATTCAATGCATCGTTAATGGTCAACTTCCCGGTACGACGACGCTGTTGCTCTCCACGTTTCGCTACGGCTGGGCGGCGCGGCTCTTCTGCTTTTTCTTTGCGGCGTGCCGGTGTTTCTTCACCCGCACGTGCAGGCTCTTTTCGTCGAGGCGTAGCCGGAGTATCCGTTGTTTCAACCGGCACCACCGGTACATCAACAATCTCGGGCGACTCAACTTTTCTTTTTGCGTCTTCTTTGGCGCGTTCGGCATCCTCCAATGCTCTTTTTTCAGCCTCTTCTTTCTCCCGAACAGCTTCTTCAGCAGCCCTTACTTTAGCCTCTGCAACAGCTGCTTGACGGGCTGCCTGCTCCTGACGGGAAAGACCGCCAAGATTATTTTCTGAGGTCTGCTCTTTAACTTCAGGGGCTTTTGTTTCAACTGGCTCTGCCGCGACCGGTGTCGCAGGCGTCGCCGCGCTTGAAGTCCCGGCACTACCCGGAGCGACCATGCGCTTACGTTTGCGTTCAACCTGAACAGATTTGGTCCGGCCATGAGAAAAATTCTGACGCACCTGACCGGAGTCAACAGTCCGCTTCAAGCTCAGCGTCTTGCCGGGCTTTTGTTCGTCAGTTTTTTCGTTCTCTTCTTTTTCACTCATATCCGTTATCACTTCCAACCTAATAGCACTAACCTGTTGTCATATGTTGAGGCGTTATGCTGCCTCGTGTCCGTTAACATAAAGTGACAATCTGTCAATCGATGCATTCAGGCGATCGGCCCATCCTGAACCGATAATTCCAGCATGTATAACATTTGTCTGGCCTAAAGCCATACTTAATCTGGCAGAAGGCAGAATCGTCACTTGTTGGCATTGAACTGCCTCGGCAAGGCGGGTCATTTTCATTCGCCCGTCTTCTGCGCCGTCACTGGCCGTTAGCAGCAGCTCACATTTACCTGATTTCAGGCTGCCCTCAACTTTAGCAAAACCATTGAGAACAGATCCGGCGCGGCGGGCCAAGCCTATCAGCCCAAGGACCTTATCCATAAGTTGGGACTCAATTTTATCTAAAAAAGAAGCGGAAATAACCGGGTCATCATCTAACCGGTCTTTGGCAAAAAGCCCCATAAAAGAGCCATCGCGGATCGAAGCCTCCAGCGTGCCGCGATAGCCCAGAAGTCTAATGCCTTCGCCCGGCAACTCTTCGGATAAATCAGCAATAACCGTGTTATCAGGCCCGATGACGAACCTGATTGTTTTTTCACGCGGTAGCAGTTCTCCGGTAAGCGCACATTGCAAATTTTCTGTCATGGATGATGCGCGCTCTCATTATTCTGTCGGGGTGTCAGTGGTTGGTTCAGATGATGCGGCAAAAACATCATCCTCAGCAGGTGCCTCAGATGTCTTTTCAGAGGTCTCCCCCTCAGAGCCTTCAGAACCCTCTGCGTCTCCCTCATCTTCAGGAGTCAATAAATCCTCTTCTGTAATCCAGCCCACCATCACGCGCGTATTCATAATCATTGTTTGCGCTTCATCTGCAGATACATCAAAATCATCAAATATACCGGGCTGACGGACACGTTGCCTGTCAACAGACTCATACCATCCAGTTAAATCATCAGGAACACAGCCGGCAAAATCTTCAAGGGTGAAGACATCATTCTTGCCCAATGCAACCAACATGGCAGGTGTAAGGCCTTCGACAGTCATCAATTCATCGGCGACACCAAGAGCTTTACGCTCTTCATCAAGGGCTTGGTTTTGTCTGTCGAGATGCTCTGTTGCTCGTCTTTGCAGCTCTTCTGCCGTTTCATCATCAAAACCTTCAATGACTGTTATTTCATCCAACGGCACATAGGCAACTTCTTCAATCGTGGCAAAGCCCTCAGATGTCAGAAGTTGAGCAATCATTTCATCCACATCCAGAGAGGCCATGAAGATTTGTGTCCGTTCAGCAAATTCAGCCTGACGACGCTCCGACTCTTCAGCTTCTGTCAGAATATCAATATCCCAACCGGAAAGCTGGGAAGCCAAGCGAACATTCTGTCCACGACGGCCAATTGCCAGAGAAAGCTGATCATCGGGCACTACAACTTCAATCCGTTGCGTGTCTTCATCAAGCACAACCTTCGCAACTTCGGCAGGGCCAAGACCGTTCACAATGAAAGCGGCAGCATCTTCAGACCAAGGAACAATATCGACTTTCTCGCCTTGCAGCTCATTAACTACAGCCTGAACACGGCTACCGCGCATACCGACACAAGCGCCGACAGGGTCAATGGAGCTATCATTTGAAATCACGGCAATTTTTGCACGACTACCAGGGTCACGGGCAACGGCTCTAATTTCAATCACGCCGTCATA
This sequence comes from Rhodobiaceae bacterium UBA6963, assembly GCA_002450335.1. Classification (GTDB taxonomy): domain Bacteria; phylum Pseudomonadota; class Alphaproteobacteria; order RS24; family RS24; genus Micropelagius. Next base: position 60,281 of record DJZB01000049.1, on the reverse strand, counting down.
AACCTCCGGCACTTCTTGAGCAAAAAGCTTTGCCATAAAAGCCGGATCCGTCCGTGACAGAATGATTTGCGGGCCGCGTTGCTCACGCTTAACATCCTGAATGTAGGCACGAATACGATCATTTGGATTAAATACTTCGCGCGGGATGAGATTATCACGCCTGAGCATGGCTTCCGCCCGCCCCAAATCAACAACGACATTGCCATATTCAACGCGCTTCACGATACCGGAAGCGACCTCGCCAACTCTGTCTTTATATTCTTCATATTGACGCTCACGTTCAGCATCACGCACACGCTGGACAATGACCTGTTTTGCCGTTTGTGTTGCAATTCTGCCGAATTCTACAGGTGGCAATTCCTCGCTTAAAAACTCACCAATTTCCGCATCCGACTTAATTTTTTTGGCTTCATCTAAGGTGAGCTGGGTGTTGTCGTTTTCAACATCTTCGACCACTTCCATAAACCGCTTGAGGATAGTATCACCGGTTTTGGTGTCAATTTCAGCGCGAATATCATTCTCGGCGCCATATCTTGCCTTGGCGGCTTTCTGAATCGCATCCGCCATAGCGCCGAATACCAACTCGGGCTCAATACCTTTTTCTCGCGCCATAGATTCTGCGATGCGGAGGAGTTCAAGTTTATTTGCACTTACACCAGTTGCCATTTTAGTCTCCATTTTTCCCTTTTTGACGCTTCAAAGCATCAGCAATCATCTCATCATTTGCCACCAATCGGGCTTCTGAAATATCCTCAAATTTAAAACCAAGCATTGGGGTCTCATCATGCCCATCCAACGGCACATTCATCAAAACCTCACCATCCTCAAATCCGGTCAGCACCCCGCGAAAGCGCTTGCGGCCGTCAAAGGCGCGGGACAATTCCAGTTTGGCCTCAAACCCTGCCCACCGAATAAAATCTTTCGGGCGGCAAAGTGGGCGCGCCATGCCGGGGGACGAAACTTCCAAAATGTATTGCCCTTTTAGGGGGTCCTCAACATCCAAAACTGCCGATACTGCCCGACTAATGCGTTCGCAATCCTCAACTGTAATCATGCCCTCATCTCTGTCAGCCATAATCTGAAGAACTTGTTCGCCATCCTGACCGGTCATACGGATACGCAATAATTCCAAACCGGCATCTTGAACAACGGGTGCGACCAGAGACAAAAGCGGCGCGGCAGGTCCCGGCGCCATCAAATGCGCGGCAGTTTCCAATGCGTCTTGCAAAGCAAGAGGGCTATCTTGGTGCGCTTCATTATGTGCTGGTGCTGTATCTGTCATCATCCAATACTGCTGCCGAAAAAAACCAATAAAAAAAGCGGGGGCGTTTCCGCCGTCCACTTCGAATAAAGCAGTCTGTTTGGAAGGAATATACAAAGTGAGGCTGAAAAAGCAAGAATTTTTAATCTCTTATTTAAACGTCTGATTTTGAAAGTCTAAAGGAACCCGGGACGGATATTTGCTCGCTGCTGAAACCTTAAATAAGTCGGCGTCCGCCCTGCAGCTAAGGCCTTTTCTTCATAACGTGTGCGAACCCAACCTTCAAAAGGGTGTTGCCAGTCTGCGGCCTCCTGTGCTTGCCAGTCAAAGCCGCCATGGTTGCGCAGGTGTATCAAAGCCCATGAAACATAATCAGGAATATCACTGGCAAAATAAAACATCCCGCCCGGCTGCAATAGTCTATGAATGTGATACAGATTTTCTGAATTCACGAAACGCCTTTTATGATGCTTTTTTTTCGGCCAAGGATCAGGATAAAGCAAATATATTGCCGCAAGACAGCTATCAGGCATTAATTCAATAAGGACGCGAGCATCCTCATCATGGATACGAATATTTTGTAGATCCTGTTGTTGGATGCGGTTCAGAAGCTTGGCAACACCATTGAGAAATGGCTCGCACCCAATAAAACCAATTTGCGGCTTGGTCTCTGCTTGAGCCGCCAAATGCTCGCCGCCACCAAAGCCAATTTCCATAACAAGCTGCTCTGGCACAAAATTGCTGGGCGCAAAAGCCAGCATTGGGTCTGCAGCAAGGTCAGTTATTCTAATCTCAGGAAGAAAATCCTCAACCAGACGTGCTTGCTTTGGATGCAACTTATGCCCTTGCCGACGCCCGTAAAAAACGCGCCTGACAAGGTCACTTTCACTGGTTTCTTGGCTGGTTTTTGGCTTTTTACTCACGGGGATATAAGTGCAGGATTTAAAGCGCTGACTTGATAGCCTCGACCAGATCGGTTTTTTCCCATGAAAACCCGCCATCGGCCTCAGGTTGGCGTCCAAAATGACCATAGGCCGCAGTGCGCGCAAATATCGGCTTATTCAAGCCAAGGTGAGTTCTAATCCCTCTTGGGCTGAGATCCATAACTTCGCCGAGGGCGCCTTCCAATTTAGAAGCATCCACTTTTCCGGTTTCATGTAGGTCAACATAAACAGAAATTGGCGTGGAAACACCAATCGCATAAGAAAGCTGAATAGTACATTTGTCAGCAAGGTCTGCGGCAACAACATTTTTAGCAAGATAACGAGCCGCATAGGCAGCTGAGCGGTCAACCTTAGTGGGGTCTTTACCGGAAAACGCTCCACCGCCATGCGGGGCTGCGCCACCATAGGTATCGACGATTATTTTACGACCGGTAAGACCGGCATCCCCGTCAGGCCCACCAATAACAAAAGTGCCTGTCGGATTAACGTAGAATTCATCTTCAGGGCACATCCAACCGGATGGTAAAACAGCCTCGACGAATGGGCGAACTAACTCGCGCACATCACTCTGAGACAGCCCTTCATCATGCTGGGTCGACACAACAACTGACGTCGCTGCGACTGGCTTGCCATTTTCATATTTGAGAGAAACTTGGCTTTTTGAGTCTGGCCCAAAACCATGAACGGCGCCGGATTTTCTTGCCTGAGCCATGTCAGATAAAATTTGATGAGAGAATGCGATTGGCGCAGGCATTAAAGTGTCAGTTTCACGACAAGCATAGCCGAACATAATTCCCTGATCGCCCGCACCTTCATCCTTATTGCCACCATCACCATCTACGCCTTGCGAGATATGTGCAGACTGAGCATGAACGTAAACATCCACATCGGCATGCTGCCAATGAAAACCGTCTTGCTCATAGCCGATATCACGCACACGCTCACGGGCGATATTGGCCATTTCTTCGGCACTGATAAGACCTGTCGGGCGCACTTCGCCGGCCAAAACAATTTTGTTTGTTGTTGTTAATGTTTCAACAGCAACACGAGCCTCGGGCTCTTTGGCGACAAACGCATCCAGAACGCTATCAGAAATCAGGTCACACACTTTGTCCGGATGACCCTCAGAAACGGATTCACTTGTAAAAATATAATCTTGTCTTGCCATAATATCTCCACTAATTGCCAATTCTTTAGCAGGGCACGGCTTATTAGACAAGCCATATAAAGCTTTCCTTATATGTTTTATATGTATTGAGACAGAATTTGCGCCGAAAGAGATTAACCCGCGAGAGATTTTGCCATATCAATGAGCGCGCGACGTGTACGGCGGCTTTTAATGCGCGTAAAAGCACGATTTAAACTCATACCTTCATTGCTGCTGACAAAATCAAGAAATTTTGGGATTGGGGCGCTGTCTTCCATTCTAAGATAGGGGCCGGAGGTTTCAAACCCTTCAAAGAAATAAGAGATATCAACTTCAAGTATACGTGTGAGTTCAAAAAGGCGAGATGCAGAAATGCGATTAGCGCCTTTTTCATATTTCTGAATTTGCTGAAAAGAAAGGCCAACCCTTTCACCAAGCGCCTCTTGGCTCATACCAGCATCAACGCGTCGTAGCTTGAGCTTATAACCAATATGCTTATCGATATTGGATGGATCTTTTGAAGCCACCGGGAAAACTCCGCTTATGATGATTTCATATTAGGTATCAGTATTTAATATTAAATACTATAGATATTTAATTTTTTTAAACTCCGGTGCGGCGCCCTCTATACACCAGCCCTGCAACACCAAGATACATAAGAAAGAAAATCATATCCCCGTAGCGCGCATAGGGCGTTTCATCAGTGGCCGGAGGCAGAGGAACATCCAAAACCCCTCTTTGCATTAGCGGCATCAAGGCGTGCTGACGGCCCAGTGCATCAAAAACGGCGGAAACACCTGTATTTGCTGACCTTACAATTGGCAACCCTTCTTCAATTGAACGCATGCGGGCCATTTCAAGGTGTTGCCATGGGCCTGCAGATTTTCCAAACCAGCCGTCATTTGTCACTGTGATTAAAAAATCCGGTCGCAAAACCCCAACAACACGCCCGGGGAAAATCACTTCATAACAGATTAGAGGTGAAAAGGACTTGCCCAACCTGCCAAGCGAAAGTGTTCTTGTCCCCTCACCTGCAGTAAAGCCACCACGCAATCTGGTAAGTTGCTGGAGCCCAAAAAATTCCAGTAGCTGTTGTTGGGGAAGATACTCCCCAAAAGGCACAAGGTGATGCTTATCATAAAAGTCTTCAACATCACCCTTAGGGGAAATCACAAAAACACTGTTAAAGCTTTGCCATGGTCTTTCAGCTTCAGGCGTAACCTCCTCAGCCGGCAAAGCTCTCTCTTCGCCGGGTCTAATGTCTGTTGCTTTAACAAGAGACTCACGCCGCAGACCACCCGTCACCAAATATGCCCCGTCGGGCAAAATATCGGTGATTTGCTCTCGTAGCCATACATCCCTGTACAGCAAAGCTGGCAAAGCTGTCTCGGGCCAGACCACCAAATCTATCTGCACTTCGGAAGGTTGACCGGTGAGTTCAAGATGCGTGCGAATAATCCCCAACCTGTTTTCTGGTATCCATTTTTCTTTTTGAGGAATGGCTGGCTGCACAATTCTGACCATCAAGGCGTCGGTTTTTTCCGGCTCATGAGTTTGGAGCCGGTTATAACCATCCCAAATGACAACCAAAAAACCCAAAGACACCAGCGCTGCCAGTTTTCTTTCGTGCCGGATAAAAAGGGGAAGCATTGCAAAACAAAGCATGAGTAAAGACAAGCCATGCACACCCCAATAACGTGCTGATTGCGCGAGGGGCAACCAGCTAAGCGCCGACATGCCATAGAGATTCCAAGGCAGGCCGGTCAATATGTTGGATCGTAACCAGGATGCCAACACCAAACACAGAACAAGCCCAAGCGCCTGAATGGCAAGCCTTGGCTTGCCAGCGAATAAACGAAACCAAAGCAAGGCCGCCAGCATAGGAAACACGGCAAGACCGGCGGGTAGAAGCGTAATCGCGAGGGGGAGAGCCCATAAAAAAAGATCCGGCTCTACCAAAAATGCAAACCCAATCCAATAAAGACCGATAAAGAACTGTCCAAAACCAAACAACCAAGCCGTCAGTGCTACGTTCTGCCATCGCCGGATGCGTTGCAATCTCATCAATAAGGCCGGGAAGATGAAAAACAAAATTGGCCACGCACCGAGAGGGGGCATAGCCAATGGCACAAGCGCGCCGAGAAAAAAATCAAAAAGCCCGCCCTTTATCGGCGATAAAAGAGCCAGTCGTGTTGACTGATTATCAATCCAGTTTCTGAGAAGGCTGAGCATCATCTTCAGATTTAAGTTGAACCTTTTTTTGTCTAATACGCAGGGTTTTGATGCGACGCGGGTCGGCATCTCTGACTTCAAATTCAATCCCGTTTTTATGTATAATCATTTCACCACGCTGCGGAACCCGCCCGGCCAGCGTAAATACAAGACCGCCCAGCGTATCAATATCCTCATCTTCATCAACCAGAGTAATGCCAAGTTTCTCCTCGAGTTGCTCTATAGGAAGACGCGCCTGAGCCTCCAAAATGTCGCCACTTCGGGTCACTATTTGAGGGCCGTCCTGATCGTCATATTCATCTTCAATCTCACCGACAATTTCTTCAATTAAATCTTCAATTGTCACCAGCCCGTCAGTGCCGCCATATTCATCCACCACCAAGGCCATGTGTGAACGCGACGCCTGCATCCGAAGTAACAAATCCAGTGCCGGCATAGAAGGCGGGGCAAATAGAATGTCACGAATAAGCGCCTTTAAAGGCACTTTTGGGGCTTTCCCCGCCAACATAACCACAAGATCTTTAATGTGCACCATGCCGATCGGATGATCCAATGACTGCTTGTAAACCGGCAGTCGCGAATGGCCGGACTGCGTAAACAAGCCGCCCAAATCCTCCAATGAGGTCTTTTCATCAACGGCAGTGATATCCGCACGCGGAACCATCACATCTTCAACGCGAACGTCTTTAAAGCCCAGAAGGTTTCTGAGCATATGAAGCTCTTCACCGGTCAGGCTTTCATCATTGCCGACCTCGTCTTCAAGAACATCCTCAAGGCTTTCTCGTAAATTTGTGTCTGGCGGACTGAGAATGGATTTGAGTTTAGCCCACAGACTTTGCGCCTGAAAATCAGAACTACTCATATAACATTTTCCTTTTTCCTGTCCTTATAAGGAGATGCTACCCCAATATTGGAAAGCACTTTAACCTCCAAAGACTCCATAATGTCGGCTTCCTCTTCTGTTTCATGGTCAAAGCCCAGCAAATGAAGAACGCCGTGAACAACAAGATGTTTAACATGGTTAACGGGCGAGAGATTAGCTTCATCAGCTTCTGCCTCAATGGTTTGTCGCGCCAGCACGACATCACCCAGCAAAATAACAACTTCACCATTGAAAGGCTCAGAAACAGCATCCCAATTCGGAAAGGAGAGAACATTTGTCGGGCGGTCAATACTGCGCCATTGAGCATTAAGATTTCTCATTTCCTTATCATCCGTCAAGCGAATGCTGATCTCAATATCAGCTTCTGGAGCAGACATATCATTTCGCGCGCCAATGCCAGCATGAAATGCTGCGATTGCGGCATGTCGGATGTCAGCTTGGACACCGTCCCAAGCTCCCTTTTCCCAGTCAGATTGCTCAGCCACAATCTCGACTAAAAGAGTTCTCTCATCTTCACTTGGTTTATTTGCAGACGATTGATCAGGCATTTCTTAACAATTATATACCATTACAGTCTTATTATATGAAGCGGCATTGCTTTGGGCTTCTCTCAAAACTCCCCATTAAGTCTCAGAGTCTTTGTTGGCTTCTGATTTAGGATTGTCTTTAAAATCAGTGAGCTTTCTGTCGCGTTTATTATAAGCCTTGACGATGCGGGTGACCATATCATGCCGCACAACATCTTTCTCAGTAAAGTTTATGACGCTGACCCCCTTCACTTTGGGGAGAATTTCCATTGCATCCCTCAGGCCGGATTTTGCCCCAAATGGCAAATCCACCTGACTGGGGTCACCCGTGATTACCATGCGGCTGTTTTCACCCATTCTGGTGAGGAACATTTTCATCTGCATCGGCGTGGCATTTTGCGCCTCATCCAAAATGACAAAAGAATTGGCTAACGTTCTCCCGCGCATAAACGCGAGCGGCGCAATTTCAATTTCCCCGGACTCCATACTGCGCATAACCTGTGGCCCCGGGAGCATGTCATAAAGCGCGTCATAAAGAGGGCGTAAATAAGGATCAACTTTGTCCCGCATATCGCCGGGCAGAAAACCCAGATTTTCCCCAGCTTCAACCGCAGGTCTTGAAAGAATAATTCTATCCACCTTGCCTTCAACGAGCATGGACGCTGCAACGGCGACGGCAAGGTAAGTTTTGCCGGTACCCGCAGGTCCGCTGCCGACAATCAATTCGTCTCGCATCAAGGCTTCTATATAGCTTGCCTGTGTGGGTGACCTTGGCGCAACCGCCCGTTTTTGAGTTCTGACACCACTATTCAAATCTTGACCACCCGATCCTTTTCCGTTTTTGACGAATGACTTGTTTTTCTTGACCTTCAAAGGCGCAACAGTCATGCGCAACGCGCCATCAACATCACCTTTACTGATACGGTCACCAACTTTGAGACGGCTGTAAAGCTGCTCAAGAACTTCGCCGGCACGTTGACATGCTGTCTGGTCGCCAGAGAGAAAAACCTTATTACCACGACTAACAATAGATATGCCGAGCGTCTCTTCAATTCGAACCAGATTGGTATCATGTGCTCCAAAAAGTTCACTCAGCAAAAGATTATCATCAAAATCCAGTATGAGCTGACTGTTGTTTTTGGAGCGATCCGCGGCAGCTCCGGCTTTCAAATTGCTCAATCGCGGGCTCCTCGAATATGGCTGTTAAATTGAAATATCATTAATAAAAATATGGCGTGATTGCGTCAACCACGCAAGGGACAATCCCCTTATTCACAAAAGCTTCATATAGGCGTGACTGAGGGAAGGGCAACACCAAACAGGAATTATACCCCAAAAATATTGCCCGACAGGCTGTTCGCGTGGGCTTTTTCAATTTTGACTGGTAAAATTTTGCCGATGACTGTCTCATCTGCATCCACATGAACAGTTTGTAAATAGGGGCTGCGTCCAACCATCTGCCCAAGCTTCTTGCCTTGCTTTTCAAACAAGACCTCTAGCGTTTCACCAGCCTGCGACGCATTAAAGCTGACTTGTTGGGCGTTCAAGACATCCTGCAGGCGCGCCAGACGCTCTGATTTAACATCCTCATCAATCTGTGCTTCCTCAGAAGCCGGTGTTCCGGGGCGTGGGCTATATTTGAAAGAATACGCCTGCGCATAAGTAACTTGCTTCACAAGATCAAGCGTCGCCGTGAAATCCTCTTCTGTCTCGCCCGGAAAGCCAACAATGAAATCCGAGGACAAAGCAATATCAGGCCGCGCCGCACGGATGCGGTCAACCAGCTTGATATAATCTTCAGCCGTGTGTTTTCTGTTCATGGATTTGAGAATTTTATCCGACCCAGCTTGCACGGGCAGATGCAAGTAAGGCATGAGCTCAGGCAAATCAGCGTGAGCTTCTATCAGTGCATCATCCATATCCCGCGGATGCGAGGTGGTATAGCGAAGCCGCTCTATGCCATCAACCTGAGCCAATCGCCTTAAAAGCTGCCCCAGTCCAATATCATCTGCATCAACGTCATACCACGCATCAACGTCATGCCACGCATTAACATTTTGTCCTAAAAGAGTAATTTCACTCACCCCTTTTTGCGCGAGAGATATAACTTCGGCTTCGATTTCTAATGCCGCACGGGAGACTTCAGCCCCTCTTGTATAAGGCACAACACAAAAAGTGCAGAATTTATCACAACCTTCTTGGACAGTGACAAAAGCGGCAGGGCTACGCACCAATGGCTGGCGTGGGGTTTCGAACAGGGGGGCAAATTTTTCTTCTGCAGGAAAACTTGTTCTTACAACACCTTTTGCTTTCTTGATATGGCCGTTTTGTTCAAGCGCCTCTGCCCTGTTATCAGCCAGTTCCTCCAGCATGTCGGGAAGTGCCTGAAAAGTCTGAGGGCCAAACACCATATCCACCGTCGGCGCACGAGACAACATTTCCTCGCCCTCAGCCTGAGCAACACATCCGGCAACACCGATAATCATATCTTCATTAATGTCTTTTAGTTTTTTAAGCCGGCCAAGTTCGGAATAAACCTTCTCGGCGGCTTTTTCACGGATATGACAGGTATTGAGAATAACCATATCAGCCTTATCAGGCGCATCCACCGGATGATAGCCAGCCATATTCAGCGCCTCGCCCATGCGTTCGCTGTCATAAACATTCATTTGGCATCCATATGTCTTTATGAAGACGGATTTATGCTTTTCCATGGGTTTCGTTTAGACAGTTTAAGCGTTCTAGGCAAGAGGCTTGGCAGCGACCTTTAGTTCGGACGCCACGTCGGCATCTGTTGCCTCAATAGCAATTGAGCCTACAGTGGTGTTCGCCACGCCATTTTGAACTTGGCGGTGTGCGGAGACGGCAAGCTTCTTGCGGCCCCCGGCTTCAACAAGATTGGTAGGCTCATGGAAGATTAAATTGATTGTGAAAGAATAACTTCGGAGAATGTAAAGCATATTGGAAAGCAAGCCTATGTCACCAATCCAAGCATATTTAATCCTGATGCGTCGACTCATCGGAATGCCGCTTAATTCTGCAAAAGCGAGGGATAGCGGTTGAATAGGTATCGGATTGTCGTTTTCCGGCACTTCAGCGGCGGCAAAAAGAGAGGACTTAAAAGGAAAGACAATTGTGCCGTCTCCTGTTGTTCCTTCAGGAAATAGCAGCAAACGACTGCCGTCAAGCAGTCTGTCTTGCATGGCGTTTCTCTGATTAGCCGTGTCACTTCGTCGATCTCTTTTAATAAAAAGTGTTTTTTGTAATTTCGCCAGAAATCCCAAAATAGGCCATCCGGATATATCCGCTTTAGCAACAAAATTAACCGGCAAAACAGAACCGATAATGCATATATCCAGCCATGAAACATGATTGCTAACAATCAGTGTGCCCGGCGCCGGTAAGGGCCCCGACACCCTCACCCTGACACCAATAATCTTGAGGATCGCTTTGTGAAACAGAAGCGGTAGCTTGTCACTGCCCGGCAAACGCAAACTAATTACAAAAATTTGAAATGGCGTCATAATAAACAAAAGAACAACAACCAATATCAAGCGAAGAGCAATACGAATAATGTCAGGAAGCATAATTAACTGTCCTGATTATCGTCAGAAGCACCTGCAGGTTTTCCATGTTCAAGCGGAACGCCGTAAAGCTCTAACCTGTGATCCACAAGTCTGTATCCCAGCTTCTCGGCTACTTGCCGCTGTAGCTCTTCAATGGCATCATTTGAAAATTCAATAACTTTCCCGGACTGCAAATCAATGAGGTGATCATGATGATCCTCAGATATTGTCTCATATCTTGAGCGCCCATCCCCAAAATCGTGGCGGGTCAGAATTCCTGCCTCTTCGAATAGTTTGACAGTGCGGTAAACTGTGGCAATTGAGATTCCCGCATCTTCCAGAACGGCACGGCGATGAAGTACCTCAACATCAGGATGGTCGTCTGACTCGGATAAGATTCTTGCAATAACACGACGTTGACCCGTCATGCGCATGCCGGCACGCTCACATAATACTTCAATTTTGCTGTCATCAACCATAATCATGTTTACCTAAAATTAAGCTCTGTTCCAAGCCCGGTTTCCATTAAAAAAGCATCTCTTTTACCTTTAGGACCCGCATAATAATTTTTCCGAACACCTGCAGGTTCAAATCCGGCACGACGATATAACTGCAAAGCGGCTTCACGATCCGGGGCAACCTCCAGCAACATCCGTGTCGCCCCTTTATTAAAAGCATGAAGCATCGCGGCTTTCAATAATGCAGCACCATAGCCTTTACCGCGCTGACCGGGCAACACGGCAAAGGTAAGAATCTCAGCGGTCTCAAAACTTATTTGAGTCATAATGAAACCCCCTGAGAACTGGTGAACAAAAACACCGGTCATAGCGAGCATTTCAGCCATAGCCTTGTCATCCCAATATTGTTCATAGGCACTCGCGAATCCATCCCCATGCAAATTTGACAGGAAGACCGGATCAGGTTGTGCCGGGCAGGTAATTACCTCTTCATCCGACATGTCGTTCGGTGAAGGTTGAACAGAACTATGAGACTTCATATTCATCAAACCTTTTTCATCCCTCATTTCATCTTTCCAAGCGCGTCAGGTAACTGGATGCGCTTGGAAGGGCTGCGTCCGGTGGGCGTAAATATAAAGGCTCAGGCGGAGGCGTGTTTTCCATTATGGCTTCCTGACGGGCAACCCATTCAGCAATCAGTCCGGCTTGGGGCCAGAAAGGCATTTCCAGACATGTCAAATCATCTGTTTGCATCTGCGCCGCCAGAATTTCAGCCCCTGAGCCAATGATGTTTGGTCGGGTTATGCCTTGTTTTTCTATAATCTCAACCAGCCCTTTGGCTGTGTGTGCCATGGCATCACTGATGGGAACACCTTGCGCATCAAAAATCTGGCAATAGAGCTCGCCACGTCGTGCATCAATCACTACAATAGACTGACGCTCTTCATTGCCACCCGCAATTTGTTGGACAGGTAAAACAATGGCATGCGTGGTTGTGATGGCATATATCGGCAGTTGGTGGCTAATACGAATGGCACGCATTGCCGCCAAACCCACCCTTACACCTGCAAATGTTCCGGGCCCTATGGTGACGCCTAACCTTTCAACATCCTTTAAGCCAACACTTGAAGAGGTCAGAATATCAGCAATCATTAAAGGAAGTTTTTCTGTATGCCCGCGACCTGTTTCTTCAAGGCGCTCTATAATGCTGCCATCTGGGAGCGCAAGCGCAACCGAGCATGCTTGTTGCGACGTATCGCAAACCAAAACTAAGGGGCGGTGTTGCGGATTAGGCAAGAGTGCAAGCATCCTCGAAGGCGAGGCGGGGCGAACGCTCAAAAACAGCCGACGGATCACCTTGACCCAAATTACACAGAAAATTTACCTTTATCGTGCTGTTCGGGAAAAAAGTTTCCTCAACCCCTTTTGGATCAAAGCCGGACATTGGCCCGACATCAAGCCCCATGGCTCGTGCGGCAATCATTAAATATGCGCCCTGTAATGACCCATTTCTAAAGGCTGACTCTGCAGCAAAATTATCATCATTGCTGAACCACTCCCGCGCCTCAGGCTGATGCGGAAAGAGCTCAGGGATGCGGTCATAGAATTTCACATCATGCCCGATAATCGCGCACACAGCAGCTGACTTTGTTTTCTCTTGATTGCCCCCCATAAGATGCGGCAATAACTTGGCTTTACCCTCTTCACTGCGCACAAAAACTACCCGCGCCGGAGAGCAGTTAGCGCTCGTAGGGCCATATTTCCATATATCATAGAGTGCCTTGAGCGTGTCATCGCTTATAGGGACATCAGCATAAGCATTCTGCGAACGCGCCTCACGGAACAATAAATCCAAGGCCTTATCATCAAGCATGATTTTCTCCCTCAGCAACTCCTTCCGTGGCTCTCACTTCGGTAATTTCAGGAATAAAATGCTTTAGTAAATTTTCAATGCCGTGCTTTAGAGTGGCTGTTGAGCTGGGACAACCTGCACATGCCCCCCGCATGGTCAGAGAAACTACGCCCTCTTCATAGCCGTGAAAAACAATATCCCCACCATCCTGAGCAACAGCAGGGCGAACACGCGTATCCAGCAATTGTTTAATGGTGGACACAATCTCAGAGTCATCTTCATCACCCTCATTGTCACCGGCACCTTCTTGCGTAGTCGCCTGATTAATGACGGGCAAACCCGTCAAAAAGAAATCCATCAACGCAGTAAGCAGAAGGGGCTTAAGTTGCTGCCAATCATCTTCAGATTTAGTGATTGTAATGAAATCAGAGCCGAGAAAAACACTACTGACCTGAGGAATCTTGAAAAGTTTTTCCGCAAGAGGAGAGGCTTTCGCGCTCTCGGCATTTGGGAAATCAGCCGGTGGTGCGGCACCCATGACATCTCTCCCGGGGAGAAACTTAAGTGTTGCTGGGTTTGGGGTTTCTTCGGTTTGTATAAACATTTTCTCTCCAGATTCTGGTAGCGCCTTATCTCACTCATGCACTTATATTATTTAAGTCAGCGCGTCTATTTCATCATCACTCAGCTCGCCCGGCACAACCGTAACGGGGATATGAAAACCTGCTTTGCCGGTTGCAAGAGCGCCAACAAGCGGTCCCGGGCCAGCAGGGTCTGTGCCGGCAGCCAGCACAAGAGTAGAGATGGTCTTATCACTATTGATTAAGGCCATCACCTGCTCAATTCTTTCACCCTCCATTATATGGGTCTCCGGTGAGCGTCCGGCAATCTTTTCAACCTCGGCAGAGAGTTCTGAAAGTATCTGCTCGGCATTTTCCTTAGCTTCCTCTTTCATCAGCGTTTCTACGCCAAGCCAATGCTCAAAACCGCCGGGCTCCAACACCACCAGAAGAGCCAACTGACCCCCATTACCATGCGCCCGCCGCTCAGCCCAACGCAAGGCAGCGCGAGACTCGGGCGTGCCGTCTACGACAACCAGAAATTTTCGAGGCAAGTGTGCGTCTTTATACATAGTGATAAACTGCCTTATCTCAAATGATGCGGCAAGCGCTGTTTTATTCTTATTCTTGACCGTGAATATTAAAGCTGTCTTAAGCTGAAAAACCAACCATTTCTTTCACCTGCGCCAATACAGGGCCAGCAATAGCTTCAGCGCGTGCCGCCCCGTCAGCGAGAACGGTCTCAAGATGCTCGGGGGCATCAAGCAAACGGGACATTTCAGCACCTATCGGGGCAATCATCTCAACTGCCAAATCTGCCAGAGCAGGTTTAAAATCCGAAAATTGCCTGCCGCCATATTCAGCAAGGACTGTCTCAACTTCTTGACCGGATAGGGCGGCAAAAATACCCACAAGATTTGATGCTTCAGGACGCCCTTCAAGCCCACTCTTATCAGTGGGAAGTGGATCTGGGTCTGTTTTTGCTTTCCTGATTTTTTTGGCAATTTCGTCAGCATCATCTGTAAGCGTGATGCGCGACATTTCAGAGGGTTCGGATTTGGACATTTTGCGTGACCCGTCGCGCAATGACATCACACGCGTAGCCGCGCCGGTAATAACAGGCTCAGGCAGCGGGAAAAAAGGCGCAGCATCTTCACCAAGATAATCATGGTTGAATTTCTGGGCAATATCTCGCGCCAGTTCAAGGTGCTGTTTTTGATCATCCCCAACAGGCACATGCGTTGCGCGATAGGCCAGAATATCCGCCGCCATCAAATTGGGATAAACATAAAGACCAACAGATGCATTTTCACGGTTCTTGCCTGCTTTTTCTTTAAACTGGGTCATCCGGTTCAGCCAGCCAATGCGAGAAACACAATTTAAAATCCAGCCCAATTCAGCGTGAGCAGAAACGCGACTCTGGTTGAAAACAACATGTTTTGTGGCATCAACACCGGCGGCAAGAAATGCCGCGGTCACTTCATAAATATTCTGTTTTAGCTCCTGTGGGTCTTGCCAGACGGTAATGGCATGTAAATCAACCACACAATAAATACACTCATGGCTGTCCTGCAGGGCAACAAAGTTTTT
>DJZB01000049.1:0-44874 GCA_002450335.1 Rhodobiaceae bacterium UBA6963 | reverse complement strand
ACCCGTGGATGGAAATCCGTCATTTAATCATCCTTCTCATTCTCATCAGCCTTATCACGCAATGCGTCGGATTTGGCAAGCCACGCCGCGCGTGCAGAAGGTTTAAAATTGCTCAGTATATCTCTGCCAAAAGCCCCCGTCACAAGACCGGATAGCAGAAAAAGCATCATCGCAGCAAAAATATGACCCGCGAGCCATAACGCAAGTGACAAGGCTTGATGAGGTGCATTCTCAGGCGGCGCGAAAGGGGAATAACTTAGCGCCAGAGCCATGAGAGCTGCGGAAAACAGGATTGCCAGTGTGCCTGTCACGAGTGCTTTATCAGGACGCCAGCCGCTGATAAACAAATGCATACTCATTGTAACCAATGTCAGCCATCCGGCCACGCTCGTCGCAACGGCAATAGCTAAGTGCCCAAACATGGGGAAAAATGTCAGGCTGATAGCAATATTCGCGACCACACCCAGCGCACCGTAAACAAAAGGATAAAAAGTATCTTCGCGCGCAAAGAAACTTGGCTGCATCACTTTAATACCAACAAAGGCCGGAAGACCAAAAGCAAATCCCATAAGTGCGACACCGGAAGCAGACGTATCTGCCGCGGTAAATGCACCGCGTTGGAATAAAACCGCCATGACCGGATCAGCCAGAAGATAGAGGCCGACAGCACAGGGGATGGAAAACAATAAGGCTATTTGTAAACTGCGGTTCTGACTGTTTCGTGCACCGGCCTCGTCGCCTGCTCTTAGCCGGCGCGAAAGGTCGGGCAATAAAGCGACAGAAAGCGCAATGCCAATGACACCAAGTGGAAGCTGATAAAGCCTGTCTGCATAGTATAGCCATGACGCTGCCCCATCTTGCGCGGAGGCAATATTTGTCCCAACCAACAAATTAATTTGACCCACGCCAGCGGCGAGCACACCAGGAATGCCCAGTGTCAAAACCCTCTTCACATCCTCTGTAAGGCGCGGGCGTTGCAATCCAATGCCCAGACCGGCCTGCTTAACGGCAAACCAAACCATCAAAAATTGTAACCCGCCGGCAATTGCAACGCCCCATATAAGAGATGCAAGACTGTCCCGGCCTGTCATTGCCGCCATCAACAAAGCACCAATAAGCACAACATTAAGTAAAACCGGCGCGAATGCCGCAACGGCAAATCGGCCTGAGGCATTCAACATCGCCGCATAAAGCGACAACAGCGACATGAAAACCAGATAAGGAAACGTGATGCGCGAATAGGTTACTGCCAAATCAAATTTTTCCGGTGTAGCCCGAAAGCCGCTTGCCAGCGCGTGGACAAGATAAGGCATATACCATTCGGCGAGGAGCGTGAAAATGATTAGCCCAGCAAGTAATACCGCCAAAACCTCTGCCGATAGCTTGCGTGCCGCCTCAACACCTTCCGCTTCCATACGCTTCGCAAAAATAGGCACAAAAGCCGCATTAAATGCCCCTTCTGCAAAGAGCCGACGAAAAAGATTAGGCAATCTAAAGGCAACCACAAAAATATCCGCCAAAGGGCCCGCCCCCAAGGACGCTGCAATCAGCACATCGCGAAGAAACCCTAGAATACGGCTCATCAAGGTTGCAGCCCCTGTCGTCGCCGCAGCTCTGACTATGGAGAACCGCCTCATCAAGCTGCTTTTCGCCCTTGTTTAGATGGCTTAGTGGGCTTGGCTTGCTTTGATTGCTTGGCGCGTGGCGGTTCAGATTGATTGGCAAGCACCATCTGCAAGCCATCCATTATGGCTGTCAATTTGGATTTACGCGTTATTTTTTCTCCCGTCAGGTCTTGCACATAAAATACATCCACCGCCCTTTCACCAAAAGTGACAGCGCGCGCCGATACAATCGTTACATTCAAATTGAATAATGTTTTTGCCAGGGCATAAAGCAACCCCGGACAATCGAGACCGCTAACCTCAATGACGGTCGAGTGGCTCGACAAATCATTATCAATCGTCACGTTATTAGCCAATTTAAAGGCATTGACCCGCCGCGAGAAAGGCACGTCTGCCAAACGGTCAGGCGGAAGAATTTCTCCATGCAAAACACTTTGAATAGTTGCAATAAGCCTCTTCACGCGCGCCTTATCGGGGAAGCTTTCCCGTTCAGGTTCTTGCAGTCGCAAAACGTCAAGCGCCATGCCATCTTTGGTAATGGCAAGCTTGGCATCGACAATTGTCAGTCCGGCCACAGCACAGGCGCCGGATAAACGCGAGAATAAGCCGGGGTGGTCGGGACATGTAAAGTTCAACTCAAGAACATCCTGTTTTTTATCTTCAGTGACTTCAACCTGAAAGCCCGAGCCTTCAACCTTGGAGAGCAAAGCCGCGTGCTTAATTTTTGTATCAATATCGTAACTCAGCCAATAAGCATCATGGTGACGGGCAATATATTTGTTGCATTTGGCTTCCGACCAATCGGGCATAGTCATTTGCAAAACATCCAGAAATTCCTTCTGAGCATTCGCAACCCGTAGCGGCCTGTTGGCGTGGCTGGCAGAGCCAACCAACATAGCCTCAGCTTCGAAATAAAGCTCCCGCAAAAGCTGGCCCTTCCAACCATTCCAAACACCCGGTCCGACAGCACGAATATCGACCACAGTCAGCACCAACAAATGCCGCAATCTTTCCAGTGTCTGAACATTTGAAACAAAATCTTCAATGGTTTGCGGGTCGGTCAGATCACGCCTTTGCGCCGTGTCACTCATAACCAGATGGTATTCCACAAGCCAAGCCACAAGTTCGGTTTCATTTTTAGTCAACCCAAGACGTGGTCCGAGGCGACGAGCTATGCGGGCGCCGGCAAGCGAGTGGTCTTCAGGCCGCCCCTTGGCAATGTCGTGCAGCAGAACAGCAAGATAAATCACCTTGCGATTGATATTCTGTGACATCAAGCGGTGCGCCAGCGGGTGGTCATCCTCCAATTCGCCGCGCTCCAATTCAGACAAAATACCAATAGCCCTGAGCAAATGCTCATCAGCCGTATAATGGTGATACATGTTGAACTGCATCATGGCGACAATCCGCCCGAAATCCGGCAATAGCTTACCCAGAACACCTGCTTCATTCATACGGCGCAAAATGCGCTCAGGGTGGTTGCGCGAGGTGAGGATTTCCAAAAACAACTTATTGGCTTCAGGGTTCTCGCGTAAATCCTTATCAATAAGATGGCGCGACCGCGTCACCTCCCGCAAAGTATTGGGGTCTATCAGCAATTTATAATCATTGGCGATTTTAAACATACGGATGAGATTGACCGGATTGCGACGAAATACATCCGAGCGCACCATTGTCAGACGTTGGCCGGATATGGTGAAGCCATGCACCTGTTTTTGTCGCTGGAACAGCGCCGGCAAACGCGCCATGCGGCCCGGCTTGGTTTGCTCTGCCTCAAGACGCGCACAAAAAATCCTTGTTAAGTCACCGACATCTTTAGCAATTAAAAAGTACTGGCGCATGAAGCGCTCAACCTTATTGAGGCCACTTGTGGACTTGAAACCCATGGCCTCTGCCATAGCAGATTGATTGTCAAAGCCCAGACGTTCCTCAGCGCGTCCGGTCAGAAAATGTAAATGGCACCTGACCGCCCATAAAAAATTGTCACAGCGCTTAAAAAGGTTCAACTCTTCCCTGGAAAGAAACCCGCAACTGACCAACTCATCAACCGTGTCAACGGCATAGCAATATTTAGCAATCCAGAACAACGTGTTTAGATCCCGCAATCCGCCTTTGCCTTCTTTAACATTTGGCTCGACCAGATATCGGCTTTCACCGCTTCTTTTGTGCCTATGATCACGCTCATCCAGCTTGGCCTTGACAAAACTGCGCGCCGAGCCGCTAAGAATTTTTCCGGCGAACTTGCTTCGAAATTTTGTGAACAATTCCTCATCGCCGGTCAAAAATCTTGCTTCGAGCATCGC
The DNA here is from genome assembly GCA_002450335.1 of Rhodobiaceae bacterium UBA6963. Classification (GTDB taxonomy): domain Bacteria; phylum Pseudomonadota; class Alphaproteobacteria; order RS24; family RS24; genus Micropelagius. Next base: position 40,946 of record DJZB01000049.1, on the reverse strand, counting down.
TGTGCGAATGGTCATATCTTCTTTAGCTTGAGAGATGCAATTGTCTACATCGCGCGTTGCGTGACCAATCTTAAGCCCCATATCCCAGAGCATATATAAAATAAATTCTACAACCTCCAGACAGGCTCTGTCAGCATTTTGAGGGGTGATAAAAAGCAAATCAATGTCTGAGCCGGGGGCAAGGCGCTGTCGCCCATACCCACCAACTGCAACAATTGCACATGAAATTGGTTGCCCATCCTTACCCTTCAAAAGCTGATTGGCAAACCGTGCCAGCTCAACAATAATATTATCCATTAGGGCACTGATGACTTCTGCACATTTGCCGCCCCTATAATCTCGGTTGAGCAAGTTTTCATGCGCCCGCTTATGGCCTTTTGACAGCGTCTTTTTGAGCATCTCAAGCGCCGCAGTTCTTGACTGAGTGAGGGCATCATCAGGCGTAGTCGCATGATTGCGCGCAATTTTATCAAACGCTTTGCGAATTTTTTCAGCCGTATCAGGCTTTTTTAATTTTTTTGACTGTTTCTGTCCCATGAGCCCGTTCACTTAAAATCCAACTGCCTCTTTATATACATAACCACTTATATACATAAGCCGCGAACCGAAAAATTATACCTTCATACTTCATCCAAAATATGGCGTAGGTGGTAAATAAAATCCAAAGCCTCTTTTGGAGATAATCGGTCCGGATCAATCTCAGCCACTTCACGGCTTAACTTGTCAGCTGGGCTATCTATCTTGCTGTCCCGTGCCTGTTCCGCAGAAACTGTCGGTGCAAATAAGGGCAACCCCTCCAGCAAGCCGTCAGGCACAGCCTGCTCACGGCTTTGCTCCAATTTTTCAAGCAGTATTCTTGCCCGATCAATCACAGATGCAGGCAGTCCGGCAAGCTTGGCAACATGAATGCCATAAGAACGATCAGCGGCGCCGGCAACGACCTCGTGGAGAAAAACAACATCACCCTGATATTCGGCGACCCGCATGGTGATATTCGTGACCTTGCCAAGCCTCTCAGACAGGCCTGTCAGTTCGTGATAATGCGTGGCAAACATGGTACGGCATTTATTAATTTCATGCATATGTTCAACAGTTGCCCACGCAATTGAGAGGCCATCAAATGTGGATGTGCCGCGCCCAATCTCATCAAGAATGACCAAGCTCGCAGGGCCTGCCTGATTTAATATCGCTGCCGTTTCCACCATCTCAACCATGAAAGTTGATTGCCCCCGCGCCAAATCATCAGCCGCCCCAACGCGACTAAACAGCCTGTCAACAATGCCGATTTCTGCTTTTGCTGCGGGCACATAACACCCACTTTGCGCCAGCACTGCAATTAATGCATTTTGGCGCAAATAGGTTGATTTACCTGCCATATTTGGCCCCGTGAGCAATAATAATCTGCCCGTATCACCCTGTTTATCATCTGCATGAATATGGCAATCATTGGCAATAAACGGGCTGTCTCCCTGTCCGGACAATGAGGCCTCGACTACCGGATGACGGCCGCCCTCAACAAAAAAGCGGTGATCATCATGAATCTCAGGACGCACCCAGTTCATATCGCAGGCAAGTTCAGCAAGCGCTAGTGCCACATCCAACTCAGCCAGCGCCTCGGCCGCACGGCTAATCGCGTCAGCTTCTGCCAGCACCTCACCACAGAGGGCATTAAAAATTTCCTGTTCCAGCCCTGTCGCTTTTTCACCGGCACGAGAAATTTGACCCGCCAGCTCTGCCAACTCCGCGGTGGAAAACCGAACCGAGTTGGCAAGCGTCTGGCGATGAAAAAATGTTTCAACAAAAGGGGCTGTCATTAGCCTGTCGCCATGCGCCGCCGGAACATCGATATGGTAACCCAGCACAGCATTATGTTTGACCTTAAGCGCCTTAATGCCGGTAACTTCTCGGTAGCTGTTTTGTAGCCCCGCAACCACACGACGGCTCTCATCCCTCAAACGACGCGCCTCATCCAGCCCGGGATGATAGCCCGTAGCAATAAAACCACCGTCACGCGTCAGAATGGGAAGCTCATCGGCAAGCACCTTTTCGAGATGGTTACACAAATCTTTTAGGGGTTTTTGCGAGGGGGCAATCGCCGCCAGCGCCGTCTCAATCAGTGGCGGGCAGGGCATAATATCAGGCAGAGCAGTTGCCGCCAATTCAAAGCCCTGCATCAGCCCATCTCTCACCGCTGCCAGATCGCGCGGGCCGCACCTTTCAAGCGACAGGCGCCCAAGTGCGCGCGCCATATCGGGCGTCTGTTTTAGAATTAAGCGCTTTGCCTCACGTGTTTTTGAGGTTTCGGCACCCTGACCTGCATAAAAACTGATGGCATCAAGCCGCCCTTCAATCGCGTCTTTTTGGGCCAAGGGGGCGGCAAGCCTTTGGGAAAGCATGCGCGCGCCAGGGCCTGTAACGGTTTTATCAATTGCCGCAAAAAGAGAACCTTTTTTCTCGCCAGTTTTATTTTGGAGAATTTCCAGATTCTGACAAGTCGCGGCATCTATGCGCATTCTATCATCGGCCAACATTAAACGTGGTGGTTTTAAATTCGGCAATTTCCCGAGTTGGGTGAGGGTGAGATAATTAATCAGAGAACCGCCCGCGGCATACATTGACCGCGACCAATCACCAAAACCCTCCAGTGTCGTGACTTGATACGCCGCTACCAAAGCTGCGTGACCGGACTCGGAATTAGACTGCGAGGTGGTGAGTTCCGTCACAGCTACATCACCGCAACTTTCGGCCAGAAGACCCTGTTTCTCTGGCGGCAAGCTGTCCGGCAAAAGCAATTCACGTGGCATTAAACCCGCCAACCGCCCTTGAATCGCTTCGAACGTTCCGGCAAAAATCTGTACGTCGCCTGTCGACATATCTACCCAGGCCAAGGCAGGGCTTTCCTCTTGCCGGGTTTGACCGAAAGCGGCGAGGTAATTATTTACCCCCGCCTCTAGGAGCCCCTCCTCTGTCAGCGTGCCGGCAGTTACCAGGCGAACAACCTCGCGCCTGACTACAGATTTTGACCCACGTTTTTTTGCCTCGGCAGGGTCTTCGGTCTGTTCACAAATCGCTACCTTGTGACCCTGTCGAATGAGGCGGTGCAAATAGCTCTCGGCGGCATGAAATGGCACGCCGCACATCGGAATGTTTTCATCAAGATGCTTGCCGCGATGGGTGAGGGTGATGTCCAGTGCCGCCGCCGCAATAATGGCGTCATCAAAAAATAACTCATAGAAATCACCCATCCGATAAAACAAGAGGAAATCTTGATGGTCTGACTTGATGTCGAGAAATTGTCGCATCATTGGCGTGATGTTTTGATCTGTTGTCGGCATTCTTGGTGTTGTTGATGACGTGTTATTTTCGGCGTTCAGCATAATGCTATCTTAGCAGAGCCGCCAAGCAATGGAAAATACGATATGGAAAATTACTGTTGGAAAATATCTGTTAAAATAAGCGGCACATAAAAACGAAATAAACTCAGGGCTTGTGATAATCCGAACATCACCGTAAATATCAACAAGGCAGGTGTTAAATGGATGACTCAACTGAAAAAAATATATCCGACCGTGAGGCGCTGAGGTTTCATAGTCGCGGCAAGCCGGGCAAGCTTGAAATCAACCCAACCAAGCCCATGGCGACACAGAGAGATTTGTCTCTGGCCTATTCGCCGGGCGTGGCGGTTCCCGTCCGCGCGATTTCAGATAATCCCGACGCCTCCTATGATTTAACCAGTCGCGGCAATATGGTCGCCGTTATATCAAACGGCACGGCCATTTTAGGTCTCGGCAATCTGGGCGCATTGGCCTCCAAGCCCGTCATGGAAGGCAAGGCGGTTCTTTTTAAGCGTTTTGCCGATGTTGACAGTATCGACCTTGAGATTGACACCGAAGACCCGGATCAATTTATCAATGCCGTGCGTTATATGGGCCCGAGCTTTGGCGGCATCAACCTAGAAGACATCAAAGCGCCGGATTGCTTCATCATTGAACAAAAACTGCGCGAGGAGATGGATATTCCTGTCTTCCATGATGATCAGCACGGCACAGCTATTATTTGTGTTGCCGGTCTTATCAATGCCCTGCATCTTACTGGAAGAGATATCAAAGAAACAAAAGTGGTGATGAATGGCGCCGGCGCGGCAGGTATTGCCTGCCTGGAGCTGCTAAAAGCAATGGGTTTGCCTTCGGATAATGCGGTTTTATGCGACACGAAAGGTGTCATCTTTACCGGACGTAAAGAGGGCATGAACCAATGGAAATCAGCCCATGCCGTCAAAACGGATGCCAGAACACTCGCTGAAGCTTTGGATGGCGCAGATATTTTCATTGGGCTTTCCGTAAAAGGTGCGCTGACAGGTGAAATGCTGAAATCAATGGGGAAAGACCCTATTATTTTTGCCATGGCAAACCCGGATCCAGAAATTACACCTGAAGAAGCGCATGAAATTCGCCCTGATGCGATTGTAGCCACCGGGCGCTCGGATTATCCAAACCAAGTCAACAATGTGCTTGGTTTTCCATACATCTTCCGGGGCGCGTTAGATGTGCAGGCCACAACAATTAACGAGGAAATGAAAATAGCCTGTGCTGAGGCCCTAGCCGCATTGGCGCGAGAAGATGTGCCCGATGAAGTTGCTGCAGCTTATAATGACGAACGCCTGCGCTTTGGGCCGAATTACATTATCCCCGTCCCATTTGATCCGCGCCTGATTAGAGATATCCCTCCTGCGGTTGCTAAAGCCGCGATGGAAACCGGCGTTGCCAGAAAACCGATTGTGGACATGGATGCTTATCGAGACCGCCTGTCGGCGCGCCTCGACCCGGCAGCCGGCTCTCTACAAGTTATTTTCAACAAAGTCCGCCAAAAGCCCAAACGCATGATATTTGCCGAGGGTGAGCAAGAACAGGTTATTCGTGCGGCGATTGCCTATAAGGATGCAGGTCTGGGCGAACCAATTCTTATTGGGCGGGATGAAATTGTGCTGGAAAATATGCAGTCCATCGGTCTTGGCGACAGAGATGATTTGGAAATCGCCAACACCAGTAAATCTGAGCGGGTTGATGACTATGCTGCCTATCTCTATGAACGGCTACAACGCGATGGCTTTCTCGAAAGAGATGTAATGCGCATGGTCAGTAATGACCGGAATATTTTCGGCGCCTGTATGCTGGCGCTGGGCGACGCTGATGCGATGATTACGGGCGTAACCCGCAATTATTCAATCGTGCTTGAACAAGTCACCAAAGTTATTGACCCAATGCCCGGCAAACGGGTTATCGGGGTTTCAATGATTTTGGCTCGCGGGAGAACTGTGCTGGTTGCAGATACCAATGTTCATGACATGCCTAATGGCGAAGAACTGGCGGATATTACAGAACAAACGGCTCAAACGGCGCGCGCCCTCGGCTATGAACCAAGGGTCGCCTTGCTTGCCTATTCCACCTTCGGTCATCCCGAAGGCGACAGATCAAGATATGTGCGCGACGCCATCAAGATTTTGGAGCATCGTTGCGTTGATTTCGAATTTGATGGAGAAATGGCCGCTGATGTGGCGCTCAATAAAGACGTGCGCAGCATGTACCCGTTCTCCCGCCTCAAAGATAATGCCAATGTACTTGTCATGCCTGCAATTCACTCTGCTTCCATTTCAACAAAAATGTTGGGTGAGCTTGGAGGCGCAACAGTGATTGGGCCAATGCTCATCGGAATGTCTAAATCTGTCCAAATTGTTCGCATCGGGTGTACATCCTCCGAATTGCTCAATATGGCAGCGATTGCAGCTTACGATTTTTAAATAAGCATCACCCTTTTACATCTGATGCCATGCCGCGCCATACCATAGCGGATGCAATGTGCCTTGCGGCGAGGTTCTCACAACCTTCCAAATCGGCTATCGTTCGCGCAACTCTAATAATGCGGTTATAACCCCGCGCCGTGAGCTTGGAACTCATTGCCTCATTGGTGATTTTATCAATGAGAACCTGACCCTCTTCATCCGGCCTTGCAAGGTCCCGTAAAAGTTCGCCGTCCAGATTGGCATTCAAACAACCTTTATTGCGATCAAGCTGAACCTTTTGAGCATGTGCGACACGTTTGGCAATGTCGGCACTCTTCTCCCCACTATCCGGTGACAGCATATCTCGCAAAGATACAGGCGGCACTTCAACTCGGATATCAAACCTGTCCAACAAAGGCCCCGACAGTCGGCCCAAATATTCATTAATACATTGCGGAATGCGATGACAGGCAAGCTCCGGGTCATTGGCGTGGCCACAGCGACAGGGATTCATGGCTGCAACAAGTTGAAAATTTGCAGGGTAGGTTATATGCGCCTCAGCACGAGCAATCTCTACCTCACCGGTTTCAATGGGCTGGCGTAAGGCATCGAGGGTCTGGCGAGAGAATTCAGGTAGTTCATCAAGAAACAAGACACCATTATGAGAGAGGGAAATCTCACCCGGCTTGGCCTGACGCCCACCCCCAATGAGAGCTGCCATGCTCGCTGAATGATGCGGTGCCCGAAATGGCCTGTGGCTGGCCATGTTCACGCCGCTCCCGCCGGAGGACAAGCTCTTAATCGTCGTCACCTCCAAGCGTTGTTTTGATTGAAGGGGCGGCAAAATACCGGGCAATCTTGCCGCCAGCATTGACTTCCCCGCACCGGGAGGGCCGGTAAATAAAAGATTGTGACCTCCTGCCGCCGCAACTTCGAGCGCCAGTCTTGCCTGAGGTTGACCACGCACATCCGACATATCGGGCATGTCCACCTGTGCCATTTCAATGCGAGGCTCAGGCGGCGGCAGAATTTGTGTCTCGCGCAGATGATTAATCAGTTGAAGAATATGGTCTGCTGCAATAATGCCGTAATTGTCAGGCGAATCCAGCCCCGACCAAGCAGCCTCGGGGCCACAATCAGCAGGGCAAGTAAGGCCCAACCCCCAAGACATAGCGGCCATAGCGGCAGGAAGGGCACCCGGCACCCCGCCAATTCTCCCATCCAAGGACAGTTCGCCTATGGCGACAAACCCCTCAACCGCTTCCGGGGGTAACGCACCCATCGCCACCATAAGCCCCAACGCAATGGGTAAATCATAGTGACTACCCTCTTTTGGTAAATCAGCCGGGGCAAGATTGACAGTAATACGCTCCGGCGGCAGGCCTAATCCGATTGCCGAAAGCGCGCTTCTCACCCGCTCACGGCTTTCGCCAATCGCCTTATCAGGCAATCCAACCGTGTTGAAAACCATTTTGCCGGGGGAGAGATGCACTTGCACATCTACCTTGACGGCATTCATGCCTTGAAAGGCAAGTGTATTGATACGTGCGACCATTATTATTCATTTTTGTTTTGGCCAGACCGATTTGCCGGAAAACAGGAAAGATACACTCAGAAAAAGAACTAAAATATAATCGACCGAGCAGGCGTTTTTTGTTTATTAGCACATCTTTTTGTTATACGTTTTAACATGTTTTTGTTGCAAAGTTGAGCTTGAGTCATGTTTAACCAGAAACGCATAGAAGTAAACATCGGTGATGTTTTTGTCGAACATTTCCACAATAAGAGAAAAATCCTGTCCATGATGGGATTGTCTAAAGATTTTGAAATCTCAAATTTTCAAAATTTATGGACAGTCATTCGTATTAACAATTTTAGCGGCTATCCTCATGCAGAATTGCATGACACAAAAAGCGGTGGCACCAGAATAATCGCCGTTGATGCTCTTGAAAAACAGGAAAACTACAAAAAATACGCGCCGGAGACTTTCGATAAGGCTGTTTAAAGCTTTACCGCTTTAGCCTGGCCTCAATCGCATCCCAAATGAGCTTGGCAACGTCCGGCCCCCCGAAGTCTGCAATTTCGCGGATGCACGTCGGAGATGTCACGTTAATCTCCGTGAGATAATCACCAATCACGTCAATTCCGGCAAAAATAATTCCATTATCCTTCAAATAACCGCCGATGGTATCTGCAATTTCAATATCTCGCTCAGATAATTCGGACGCCACCGGACGGCCGCCAACATGCACATTCGCGCGCGCCTCACCGGGCTGGGGAATGCGGTTCAATGAGGCCACCGCCTCGCCCTCAACCAGAATGACCCGCTTGTCGCCCTGTCGCACATCAGGCAAATATTGCTGGGCAACAATCGGTTCGCGGCTAGAGACCATAAACATTTCGACTAAGGCAGAAAAATTTTCATCTTGATGTGTGACTCTGAAAACACCGGCTCCACCATTGCCGTAAACCGGCTTCAGAATGATGTCACCGAATTCTTTTCTAAAATCTTCCAGCGCCTTCAAGTCCCGCGTTAACAGTGTTGGCGGCTGAAGTGTCGGAAACAAAACCGGAAGTATTTTCTCCGGCCCATTGCGCACGGCAACGGGGTTATTGACCACCAGCGTGTCGTCGCAGATTTGTTCCAACATATGCGTGGCTGAAATATACGCCATATCAAAAGGTGGGTCTTGCCTCATCAAAACAACATCCATATCTTTCAGATTATGCACCTCTTCTGGCCCGGCAGAAAAATAGTCTTCGCTTTTGTCTCTCAAAACCAAAGAGCGTAAGCGAGCCGTGACCGCACCATCGCGTAAGCTCATATCCTCCGGTAAATAATAATGAAGCTCAAAGCCCCGCTTTTGTGCCTCCAGGCCAAGGGCAAAAGTACTGTCACCGCCGACATCTATCGACTCGATAGGGTCCATTTGAATTGCGACTTTTAAAACCATTTACCTTATCCGAATTATCTCTCGCGAGGCGCGTTGTCATCCGACGAAGCATTGCTCAACTCTTCGGCGGCTGCAAAAGCCAATATCATTTCATCCACTGTTTCAAACTCAAGCTTGACCTCAACCACCCCCGATATGGTTCGGGCATGATTGACGACACGCTGGGCCTCTTCTTCCGTCGGAGCAATGCCCAAAATATATACCACACCTCTATGTGTTCTAATGATGAAATTCACGGCTGAGATTGCTTGGTCAGTCATCATGGCGGTGCGAAGGCGCGTGCTGATTAGGCCATCACGTGCAGCTTTTGAAAAACCGCGAGGCTCGCTCACTTTAACATAATCAAAAACCTGTCGAATGCCCGCAGTATCGCCGACAATCTTCTGCAGGGTTTTGTGAGAAACCTCATCCTGCACTGTGCCTGTCAGCATAACCCGCCCAGCGAGCGCATCAATTTTGATCTTGAGCAATAAAGTATCATCTTCTTGCAAAAGCGCGCGGTTCAACGTCACCATCAAGCCGGCATCATTTACCCGCTTTTCAAAGCCGGGCGCGCTCAGCGCCGCTGACCCAACTGTTGAGACACCCCCGACTATTGTTCCGGGTACCGTGCAGCCGGAAAATATAAGGGCGGGAAATAAGGCCGCCAAAAGAGACAAAACATGCCGATTATTTTGCCGCCGCCCAGTCTTTAGTTTCTCAAAATATTCAAAACCCATATGCTCAGTCATCCCACATATTTTTAAAACGCTTTGGCCATTTGCCCGGCACAATAATAATCGCATCAAATCGCCATGAGCAATCAGCGTATTGTCTTTGTCGTGACATAAATATATCAGCGGCGTTTGAAATCCGTCTCCATTGGTGCGCTGTAATCGAGTCCAATGCAGATTGCTCATTTTGACGTGCCTTCACCTCTATAAAAGTGATGATTTTTCCCTTTTTGGCAACCAAATCAATTTCACCCAATGGACATTTCCAGCGCCAAGCCAAAACACGCCAGCCCGTAAACATCAGATAAAGCCCGGCAAGAATTTCGGCATATATCCCCCGACGATAGGCTTGAATTTTTTTATTTTGTGGCTTTTTCTTCTCTGTCAAAATCATTCATTTTCATCATCAGAAAATGTTAACGCCAATTGATAAACATCCCGCTTAGACCAACCTGAAAGCGCAGCAACCCGCGCTGCTGCTGTTTTAAGGGGCTGGCTTTGCATGGCAACCCCCAGATTTTTTCGCACCTCTAACTCAGACATTTTTTCACGAGCGGCAGGCGGGTGAATGAGCACCACAATCTCCCCGCGCGCAGAAGCATTGGCATCAAGCGTCCCAATCAGTTCGCTCGGCGCGCCGACAAGAACCTCCTCAAACGCTTTAGTCATTTCGCGGCACACAGCGACTTCGCGATCTGGCATTACAGCTTCAATGTCTTTTAACAGTCCCGTCAGCCTTTTTGGGCTTTCAAACAAAACCAGCGTGACAGGAATATCGACCAAATCACCCAGAGCTGTTTGCCGTGCAGCAGATTTGGGCGGTAAGAACCCCGCAAATAAAAATCTGTCGCTCGGAAAACCGGCAATGCTTAAAGCTGCAATCGGGCTTGACGCACCGGGCACTGAAAAAATTTCATACCCCGCATCACGCACATCTTTAACAAGACGATAACCTGGGTCTGAGATCAGCGGGGTTCCGGCATCGCTGATCAGTGCCACTGACAGGCCATTTTCTAACTGGCGCAAAATTTCAGCCCGCACATGGTCAGATGAGTGTTCATGATAACTATCAGGCTTACGCTGAATACCGTGCAGGGAAAAAAGTTTTTTAGTGATGCGTGTATCTTCGCAATAGACTTTATCTGCCTGCGTTAGAACCTCCAGTGCACGCAAAGTAATATCTTTGGAATTGCCTATGGGTGTGGCAACGACATAAAGGCCGCTCTTGAAGGCGCCCTTGAGGTCGGAGCCTTTCCTTGCAGACACGGCCGCACGTTTGGTGCTTTTCATCGGCTTTGAGACAGGATGTTCCGTCATAACACGACTTTGCCTTATTCGCTCCAAATGGCAAGTACCTATCCCTTAAGGCAGACTTCCGGCTTCCGAAGTATCGGCATTTCAGCTAGTTTGGGAATATGTTAAAGCCATACTCAGGACATAATTCATATCTAAACCTGCCAGCTTGAGTAAATTGTTGTTGATGAGATACCCAGAAATGAAAAAAAACATATCTATGACGCTGGTGCTGACAGGGTTGATTACAGGCTTAATTGCGGGCTGTGCCACCGAAACAGATATAAGTGGAGCAAATTCCCGTGGCTCTACAACACAAGGCACTATTTATGAACTGCCGGGCAAAAAAGCGCCCTCCAGCCCCTTAGACTATCGCATTGTTGAAAACACTAAGGCCTTTTTGCGCGCATTGCCCGAAACCAGCAATCAACCGACAGCTTTTGAAAGTCGACCCACCGACCTGCCGGAGGAGAGACGGCCTCAGATTATGAATGACGGGCGTATTCGCGTCGGGCTTTTATTACCCTTCGAGGCCGGCAATGAGGCTGTAAACGAAGTCGCAACTGATCTTTTTAATGCGGCACAATTGGCGGTTTTTGATATCAACCGCCCGGAAATAACACTTATTGTTAAGCCAACGAATGGAACAAAAAAAGGTGCGGTAAAAGCTGTGCGCGCTGCGCTTAATGAAGGCGCTCAGATTATCGTCGGGCCTGTTTTCGCCGACTCCGTTCGCGCAGTGACCCCCATCACCACATCCGCCAATGTGCCACTTATTGCTTTTTCCAATGACCGCTCTGTCGCCAATCAAGGCGTCTGGCTTATCGGATTTTTGCCGGAGCAAAATCTCGAACGGATTATCGAAACGGCCAGACTGGAGGGCAAAGAGCGCTTCGCGGCACTTATTCCTGAAACACCTTATGGCCAAAGAATTGCCGCTGCGCTGGAGCCGACAGTTAAGCGCTATGGCGGGGAGCTTGTGCAAGTAGAATATTATCAAGAAGAAGCGCAATCCATGTTCGATCCGGTTCAAAAACTTGCCCAATATGATGACCGGAAAATAGCTAAAGAAGAAGAAATGGCGCGGTTGTTGGAAGAGGCGCGACTTTTGTTGCCTGATACGGAAGAAGAAGAGTTTGAAAAAGCGCTTGAAGAAATGGCGGCCGAACTTTTTACTCAAATAAAAGAGCTTGAACGGCGCGAAACCTTCGGCGAACTGCCCTTTGATGCAGTTATTTTGCCGGAAGGTGGGGTAAAACTGAGAAGTCTTGCGCCTTTACTGCCTTATTTTGACGTCGACCCGCGTGAGGTCAAATTCTTGGGAACCGGCCTGTGGGATGACCCTCAACTCGGTCAAGAGCCGCCGCTTGTCGGGGGTTGGTATGCGGCGCCGGACCCCGGGGGATGGAAAGCCTTTTCAGGTCGTTATAAAAAAGTCTACGGTCAAAAGCCTCGCCGCATAGCCAGCCTAGCCTATGATGCTGTCAGCCTGACCGCTGCGCTTTCTGCCATTAACCCTGACAATCCCTTTAATGACATGGCGATGACAAATGCCGACGGATTCTTGGGAATTGATGGCATTTTCCGTCTCAATGAAGATGGGCTCAATGAGCGTGGCCTTGCTGTGCTTGAGGTCCGGCGCCGTAAAAATAAAGTCGTGACGCAAGCGCCTGACAGTTTCGTCCAAATTGACCGCGCCAAGTTAAACTTCAATGCGCTGTTTCTGTCCAATGATAATGACACACCATCAGAAATTAAAACGGAGGACGGAGTTTTGTTTCTGGACTCAGGCGAGCAACAGCTCGGCGACCAGCCTGTCGAGAACAAGACGCCCACTCCGAGTGGCGACGAGCCTGTCTTGCCGATCCTCCAATAAACCCGCAGATACAAGAAAATTTATTTTTACCAAATCTAATGCGCCAACCGGCAATTCGGCATTTTCAGTTATATTTGAAAGAGACACACCTTCAACAAGACGCAAGCCGAACATCATGCGCTCCTCAAAAACTTCTTCTTTGGACAATCGCTCAAGTGAGGCAAGGCCGTGACCAACAGATAGATTCGATGCGGACGCCAACCAAGCCGCAGGCTGCTTGATACCTATGGAGGCGTGACGTTGACCCTCAACATCAACGCGCCCATGTGCGCCGGGCCCAATTCCTATATAGGGAGACCCCTGCCAGCACTGTATATTATGTCGAGACTCATGACCCGATCGCGCATGATTAGAAACTTCATAAGCCGCCAACCCCGCATCATGGCAGAGCGATTGAGTTACATCATAAAGCCCAATCTGCACATCTTCTTCCGGCAAGGTCAGTCGCCCCGCCTGATAGAGCTTGCCAAAATTGGTGCCCTGCTCAATTGTCAATTGATAGGCCGACAGATGATCCGGCGCCAAAGCTAAAGCCGTCGTCAGCTCAGCTGTCCAAGCGTCAACTGTCTGGTCAGGGCGGGCATAAATCATATCCAAGGATGCATAATCAAAAACATCGCGCGCCAAGGCAAAGGCCGCAATAGCATCAGCGGCATTATGAGTGCGACCAAGAAATGAGAGCGCTGCGTCATCCAGCGATTGAACGCCCATGGAGAAACGCGTAATGCCAGCCGTCTTTAAGTCCACCAGCAATGGCCTGTCTAGCCCGACGGGGTTCGCCTCAAGTGTAATCTCTGCATTTGGCGACAGCCCCCAAACGGAAGTGATTTCGTTTAAAACACCTTCGAGAATATCCGGGCGCACCAAAGAAGGGGTGCCACCACCAAAAAAAACGCTCGTCACAGGATGCGCATAATCTGTCAAATGACCAAGATGTTGAATTTCTGCGGCATAAGCCTTCAACCAGCTATCCTGATCAACATTTTTAAATACATGAACATTGAAATCACAATAGGGGCAAATCGACAGGCAAAACGGCCAGTGAACATAAACACCGAGAGGCTCGGCTAATGACGTGTCTAATCTTTCAGACATGCCGTAACAAGTTTTTGAAATGCTTCCGCCCGATGTGACATGGCATGTTTTACATTCGGCGGTATTTCCCCAAAAGTTTTTGCCAGACCATCGGGTTGGAACACCGGGTCATAACCAAAACCCATATTCCCTCGCGGGGGCCAAACCAGTTCGCCAAAAACCTTGCCTTCAAAGCTTTCGCAATGACCGTCCGGCCATGCAAGCGTCAGTGCGCAGACAAAATGTGCCGCTCTGGGGGCATCGGGAATTCGTGTTAGTGCCTCCTCGACCTTCCTCATAGCACGCTCAAAATCACGCCCGGGGGCTTCACCCTTATCAATATCTCCTTCTGCCCATCTGGCTGAATGAATGCCGGGGGCGCCGCCCAGTGCGTCAACAGCCAGCCCACTATCATCGGCAAGCGCCGGCAGACCGGCCGCTTGAGCGGCAGCAAGGGCTTTTAGCTCTGCATTTGCAATGAAAGTGTCGCCGGTTTCCTCCGGCTCGGGCAAATCCAAGTCAGCCGCACTGATTGTTTCGATGCCGAATGTGCTGACCAACTCATTAATTTCAGTCACCTTCCCGGCATTATGGCTGGCGACAATAAGCTTTCTTGATAAGATTTTCCTATTTTCAGACATTCAGTGCCCCAAATATTTTACCCAAGAGATTTTTTAACCGAGAGATTGCTTTTGCAACATGACAAGGTCTCGAATGCCTGCTTCGGCAAGCGTCATTAGGGCAGAAAAATCCTGCTGGCTAAAAGGCCTCTCTTCAGCTGTGGCCTGAACTTCAACAAGAGTGCCGCTGCCTGTCATCACAAAATTCGCATCGGCGATTGCATTGCTGTCTTCGGCGTAATCCAGATCAAGCACCGGCTCATCCTTATAAATGCCACATGAAATTGCGGCAACATGGTCGCGGATAACAACAGCATTAGCATCAACAATCTGTTTGGTTTTCATCCAGTCAACTGCCTGTGAAAGCGCAACAAAAGCACCGGTGATGGAGGCTGTGCGTGTACCGCCATCTGCCTGGAGAACATCACAATCGAGACTGATTTGATTTTCGCCCAGCGCGGCGAGATCTGTAACGGCGCGAAGAGAGCGACCAATAAGGCGCTGAATTTCTTGGGTGCGTCCTGATTGTTTACCCGCTGATGACTCGCGGCGCATGCGATCAGATGTCGAACGGGGTAACATACCATATTCTGCAGTAACCCAGCCCGTGCCACCATTTCTGAGCCATGGCGGTACACGCGTTTCAACGCTTGCCGTGCACAACACATGTGTGTCGCCCGCTTTTATCAAACAGGAACCTTCTGCATGCTTGGCAACCCCCGTTTCGAGCGTGACAGATCGCAATTGATCATATTGGCGACCTGACGGTCTTATCATTTGTGTCATTAACAGTCCTGTTCATTGATAACTAAAATTTAGTCACCTGTTTAGCGGTTGGATGGAACATCAGCAAGGGTGAATAAATCCTAAAGGTTGAACTCACGCGCCATACCTCCTAAATAAGATGTTCTGAAAGCCATATCAGATAATTTAGGGAATAAAATGATGAGTCACGAGAACGACACCGACACAAACACGGAAGGTCAAGAGGCCCCTAAGGCGGAAACAGATACCGCTCAAGCCAACACATCTGATGCCGACTCAATTAATGCTGAAACTGAGGCGGCTTCCGGGCCTGATGAGCAACCTTCTGAGCAAGCAGCCCCAGAAGAACATAAAGAAGAAAATAAAGAAGAACCCGAGGAAATCGATCCCGAACAGCAAATCGCGGATTTGAACGAAAAAATGCTCAGGTTGGCAGCTGAACTTGAAAATACCCGTCGTCGCGCTGAGCGTGATAAATCCGATGCGCTGAGATATGGGGTGACAGGTTTTGCCCGCGATATGGTTTCCGTCGGCGATAATCTGACACGCGCCCTCAACGCAATTGAAGAAACTGACCGCGAAGGATTGTCTGACAATATGGTCAATCTGCTAGAGGGCGTTGGCGCCACCCAGCGCGACTTAATGGCTGCATTGCAGCGCAATGGCTTAAGGCCGATTGCCCCGGAAGGTGAAAAATTTGACCCCAATTTCCACGAAGCTATGTACGAAGCCCCCGGCACTGGGCGGGATAGCGGTACGGTTATAGAAGTTGTGGAAATCGGCTATATGATTGGTGAGCGCCTGCTTAGACCTGCAAAAGTTGGTGTTGCAAAAGACGGCTAAACATTCACGGCTATATTAAGCTTCGCTTAAGCCGGATTTACCCGTCGCAAGGTTAAATTCACCCGTCCGCCGCCCTCAATATATTCGCCAATAAGCTGGGACGAGTCCGGCATGATGCGGTCAATACCATGAAAGCTCAGACGTGACTCGCCTTGCAGCACTACCACATCGCCCGAATTAAGCTTCACTGATTGCGTCGGGCCTTTTCTGGTTTTGCCGCCAACGCGAAACCGTGCGGAGTCACCGAGCGAGAAAGACAAAACCGGAAAATCCTTGTCTATCTCATCACGGTCCTGATGCAGGCCCATTTTTGCACGCGGGCCTTGATACAAATTAATCAAACAACACTCTGCCGGCACATCAAGACCGGTTAAATCCGACCACGCCGCCTGCAAAATATCAGGCAGGGGGGGCCATGCTTTGCCTGTTTCAGGATGCACCTCTTGATATCGGTAGCCATTAACATCGGAAACCCAACCTAATGGCCCGGCGTTTGTCATAACAATTGACCATGGCTGATTGGTGCGCGGCATTCGGGGCTTAAAAAAGGGTGCAATCCCGATAATAGGCATTAAAGCGTCCAAAACAGCTCTTTGTTGGGCGGGCGACCAGTATTCAGGGATATATTTTGCGTGATTTAAGTCCATTAACGACACCAAAATCTATTTTAACCTCAAATTGAGGTGATTAAATTTTTTTAAGCTCCGGCCTTGTAGTCCACAAGCCCCATTCTTATATAATCCTCAATCAGCCTTGATAAAGGCTAAATATGAAACTGTTTCAGCGATCTAAGGCCTTTTTAGAAGACATCAGATTGCTTTAAACATGTGAAAACACAAATTATAGACGACTAAAGCGAATAGGTGGAACAATGGGTAAAGTTATCGGAATTGATCTGGGAACCACAAACTCCTGTGTTGCTGTTATGGACGGCAAAACCCCTCGTGTGATTGAAAACTCAGAGGGCGCAAGAACAACGCCTTCCATGGTTGGTTTTGCGGAAGACGGAGAAAGACTTGTCGGGCAACCGTCGAAACGTCAGGCTGTCACAAACCCCACGGATACAGTTTTTGCTGTCAAAAGGCTGATTGGCAGAACCTTTAAAGACCCCGCCACCCAAAAAGATATTGAAATGGTCCCCTTCACCATCTGCCCTGCTGATAATGGTGATGCTTGGGTTGAAGCGCGCGGCGAACAATATTCCCCATCGCAAATTTCTGCCTTTATCTTGCAGAAAATGAAGGAGACAGCCGAAAGCTACTTGGGTGAAAAAGTTGACCAAGCCGTTATCACTGTGCCGGCCTATTTTAACGACTCCCAACGTCAAGCCACTAAAGATGCCGGTAAAATTGCCGGACTGGAAGTGCTGCGTATTATCAATGAGCCGACTGCCGCGTCTCTTGCATATGGCATGGAGAAAAAAGAGGGTCAGACTATTGCTGTTTATGACCTTGGTGGCGGGACATTTGATGTATCCATTCTTGAAATCGGTGATGGCGTTTTTGAAGTGAAGGCAACCAATGGTGATACCTTCCTCGGTGGTGAAGATTTCGATAACGTCATTCTGGATCACCTTGCTGAAACATTTCAGAAAGAGCAGGGTATTGACTTGCGCGACGACAAGCTCGCCCTTCAGCGCCTAAAAGAAGCCGCTGAAAAAGCTAAGATTGAGCTTTCTGCCTCCACGCAGACAGAAGTGAACCTCCCCTTCATCACGGCAGATCAATCAGGGCCGAAACACTTGAACACCAAGTTAACCCGTGCCGCGCTTGAAGGCATGGTAGATGAATTAATTCAACGCACCAGAAAGCCATGCGAAGAAGCCATGAGTGATGCCGGTATATCTGCCGGTGAGATTGATGAGGTCGTGCTGGTCGGTGGGCAGACGCGTATGCCTAAAATTCGCGAGTTCGTGAAAAGTGCATTCGGTAAAGAGCCCAATATGAGTGTGAACCCTGATGAAGTTGTTGCCATGGGCGCGGCAATTCAGGCAGGTGTTTTGCAAGGTGATGTAAAAGACGTACTTCTTTTGGATGTCACCCCCTTGTCATTGGGTATTGAAACCTTAGGCGGCGTTTTCACCCGCCTGATTGAGCGCAACACAACAATTCCAACTAAAAAATCTCAGGTTTTCTCGACTGCTGAAGATAACCAGTCAGCTGTCACCATCGCCGTTTATCAAGGCGAGCGTGAAATGGCAAAAGACAATAAAGCACTTGGCCAGTTTAATCTTGAGGGTCTGCCTTCCGCTCCGCGTGGTGTGCCGCAAATCGAGGTTGCCTTTGATATTGACTCCAATGGCATTGTGAATGTTTCGGCGACTGACAAAGCCACCGGAAAAGAGCAAGCCATCCGCATTGAAGCCTCCGGCGGCCTTTCAGATGATGACATCGAAAATATGGTCAAAGATGCCGAAGCCAATGCCGAGGCCGACAAAACTCGCCGCGAATCTGCTGAGGCTAGAAATAATGCTGAGAGCCTTATTCATGCTACGGAAAAAACAATCTCCGAAAATGAAGACAAAATCGAGTTGGCAGATAAAGATGCAGCTGAGATAGCGGTTTCCGATTTGCAGACTGCGCTGGAAGGCGAGGACTTGGACGATATTAACGCCAAAGCTCAGGCCCTCAGTCAGGCCGCAATGAAAATTGGTGAAGCGGTTTACAAAGCTCAGCAAGAAGCCGAGGCCGCAGGCGATGCAGCTTCTGACGCTCAGACAGATGGTGAAGATGTTGTTGATGCTGACTTTGAAGAAGTTAGCAATGACGACTCAGATGAAGAACAGAAGGCATCCTGACAGGCTTCCGGAAGCGGATGATTGTCTGACATGCTGACATGCGCTTTCACAGGAGTGCTTGACCTTGGAAAAACGTGACTATTACGAAACGCTGGGCGTTAGCCGCGATGCAAATGCGGCTGACCTAAAAAAAGCTTACAGGGTTCTTGCTAAAAAATACCACCCCGATCTTAATCCGGGCGATGAAACGGCTGAAAAAAACTTTAAAGAGGCCAATGAGGCCTATGAATGCCTCAAGGATGCCGATAACCGCGCCGCCTATGACCGCTATGGTCACGCCGCCTTCCAGAATGGTGGCCCGGGTGCAGCGGGCGCAGGGGGGGCCGGGTTTGGTGACTTCGGCTCTATGGGCGATATTTTTGAAGAATTCTTTGGCGGCAGAAGCCGAAGCCGTCGTCAAGCCGGGCCCGGTCGCGGCAATGACCTGCGCTATGACCTGGAAATTGATTTGGTGGAAGCGTTTAGTGGCGTATCAAAACAGATTGCCGTCACCGGCGCCGTCGGATGTGATGGCTGTAATGGCAGTGGTGCCAAAAAGGGCACTGAGCCAGTAACATGCGGCACGTGTAACGGACAGGGAACGGTGCGCGCTCAACAGGGCTTTTTTACTGTCGAGAGAACTTGCCATAGTTGTGGCGGCGAAGGCCGCATGGTCAAAGACCCGTGCGGTGATTGCGGCGGGCGGGGTCATGTTCACAAGGAACGCAATCTTTCCTTTGATGTCCCCAAAGGCATTGAGGACGGCACACGCATTCGCCTCAGTGGCGAAGGGGATGCCGGTGCGCGAGGGGGGCCTCGCGGTGACCTTTATGTTTTTATAAGCATCCGCCAACACAGCCTCCTGCAAAGGGATGGCGCAGATTTGTTCTGCCGCATTCCTGTACAAATGACGCAGGCTATATTAGGCGGGGCGATTGAAGTGCCCATGCTGGATGGCAAAAAGGTCAAGCTGACTATTCCTGAAGGTGCACAATCAGGCCAGCAATTCCGCCTGCGCGGCAAAGGGATGCCGGCCCTCCGTAATCGTCATTTCGGGGATTTATATGTTCAGATTGCGGTAGAGATACCAAAGAAAATCTCCCGCAAGCAGAAAGATTTGCTGAAAAAATTTGATGCCGAAAGCAAGTCAGGGCTTTATCCAGAAAGTGAACAATTTCTTAAAAGCCTGGATGATTGATAGCTATAATCCCGACGGGCTTCGCTCGGCACTAGCCCTCAAAGCAAACCCCTGCTATTAAATCCATATGAAACTTATCGTAAATGGTTGCGCCGGAAGAATGGGACAAACACTTGTCCGCCTCATCTCAAATGATGAGCGTTTGACACTTGCGGGCGCATTGGAACATGCCAACAGCCCGGCGCTCAATGAAGACGCCGGCAAATTAGCTGGGTTGGGCGAACTGGGCGTGACTATCACTGATAATGCACTTGAAGTGATGAAAGATGCAGATGGTGTTATCGACTTTTCTGACCCTTCTGCCAGCACGGCGCTTTCCGCTCTCGCGGCACAAACAAGAATTGTGCATGTCATTGGCACAACCGGGTTCACCCCCGATCAAGAGGCCGAGATAGAAGCCGCATCACGTCATGCGGTGATTGTGAAATCCGGCAATATGAGTCTCGGCATTAACCTGCTGGCCAATCTGGTCAAACAGGCGGCCGCCAGTTTGGACAATTCGTGGGATATTGAAATTCTTGATATGCATCACCGTCACAAGGTTGACGCTCCATCAGGCACAGCCTTAATGCTGGGCGAAGCGGCAGCTGAGGGCCGCGGCGTCTCGCTGGAAGATGTCGCTGACCGTGGGCGAGATGGGTTAACAGGGGCGCGTGAGCCGGGGGCAATTGGTATTGCAGCACTTCGCGGCGGAAGTGTTGTCGGTGACCACCAGCTTATTCTGGCGGGGCAGAATGAACGCCTTGTGCTCAGTCATCATGCCGAAAGTCGGGATATTTTTGCACAAGGCGCCCTTCAGGCCGCCTTATGGGGCAGGGAAAAATCTCCGGGCCTCTATGCCATGTCTGATGTTTTAGGTCTTTAGGAGGCAACACAATGGGTTGTTTAGTTCTTGTGCGTCACGGGCAAAGTGAATGGAATGAAAAAAACCTTTTCACGGGTTGGCGCGATCCGGATTTAACAGAAAAGGGCGTTGAGGAGGCTGTTCAAGCGGGCAATGCGCTCAAACAAGCTGGCTTTAATTTTGATATTGCCTTTACATCTGATTTACAGCGCGCCCAAAAAACCTGTGCGCTTATTCTTGATGCCCTGACATTGAGCAACCTTGAAGTTATCAGAGATCAAGCCCTGAACGAGCGCGACTATGGCGACCTTGCCGGCCTAAACAAAGACGACGCAAGCCAAAAATGGGGTGATGAGCAGGTGCATATCTGGCGGCGATCCTATGACATTCCCCCCCCCGGCGGTGAAAGTTTAAAAGACACTGCCGACAGAGTGTTGCCCTATTATGAAGACAGCGTCAAACCGCGGCTGGTGGCAGGCGAAACTGTTTTGGTTGCTGCGCATGGCAACTCACTCCGCGCACTTGTAATGATGTTGGAGGGCCTGTCACAAGAGGAAATTCTTGCCAGGGAAATTGGCACGGGTGAGCCTATTATCTATGATATTTCCGACACGGGGACAGCAACACTGAAAGCTCTATAATTTTACAGCGTTACTGAAACGGGGGCGCCCTCAGCCGCAAGTAAGCATTTTTTGACGTCCAATCCCCATCGATAACCATGCAGATGACCTGTTGAACCGATAACCCTATGGCAAGGGACCAGCAGGGAAATAGGGTTCTTGCCCACAGCCGAACCAACTGCACGCGGCGCAGTTTGCAGATAATCAGCAATATTTCCATAAGTGGTTGTCGTGCCGACAGGGATTTCCATGAGCCTGCGCCAAACTGTCTTCTGAAAATCTGTGCCGCGAAGCGACATGGGCACTTTATCTGGCTGACTTATAATTTGATGCGCTAACGGCTTTAGTTTTTCAGGGTTGGTCAACACATCTTGGCAGGCAAGTTGTCGAGACAGGTCGGCTATTACAGCCTCATCATTCATTTTTGTGCCGGCAAAGCCCAGCCCGACAAGGTGAGGTGTGGGGGTTTTATAAGTCTTAGTGGCTAAGTCTTCAGCAAGCAAAATCATACGCCCCAATGGGGTATCAAATCCTGCCGCATAATTATTTTTATTTTGTGACATGCATCAAGCTTAGCCACAAAAATAATTTATGCAAATAGTAGGTAGGTGCTAGGCGGCACGGTAGTTTTGTAACGCGTCATCAAGCGCATCGGCAAAATCACAGCGTTCATCTGGGCCAAGAAAAGAGGCTATTTCAAGCCTTTGCCCATGAGACGTGAGATGAAGCGGCCCAACAGAGCTTTCGGATTTGGACAGCTGAAGCCGAACCCAATAGGGGTCAAACGCCTTAAGATCTGTCGCTACGCCATCCCAACCGGTAGTCACCGTCAGCCTGTCATCACATATCTCTACCAGCTCGTAACGTTTGGCCGCGCGGTAATTAAGCCGAAAGGCCATATAAAGCATTAGAATATCAAGACCGAAAAAACCAAAAACAGGCCAAGCGCCAATCAACAAAAAGAAAGTGCCTGTAATCAAACAAACGGCTGACACCAAAGACATCAGCACGATAAAACCCAAATTATTCAAAGAACAATTGGGGCGCAAAACGGCACTGAAAAAAGGCTTTTCATCAGACATACATTTATAATAAGTCTAAAAGCTCTCACCTCAAGTATTGGAGGTGCGTCTTAATTTCGCAGTATTTCTTTGCAACCCAATATAGAAGACAAGCCATAAATGAAAGTTTCCCAGATCCCCGAATTCTTTGCCCGTCTCGCTGAGTCAATGCCCGACCCGGAGGGTGAGCTGGATTATGTGAATATGTTCACCCTTCTTGTGGCTGTCGTATTGTCTGCTCAAGCAACTGATAAGGGGGTAAATAAAGCCACCAAGACCCTTTTCCAACTGGCAGACACCCCGGAAAAAATGGTCGCACTGGGCGAAGAGGGCATTCGCGAGCATTTGAAAACTATTGGGCTATATCGCAATAAAGCCAAAAACGTTTATGCACTCTCTCAAAAACTTATAGATCTTCATAACAGCGAAATCCCTCAAGACCGAGAAGCGTTGATGGCGCTACCGGGTGTCGGACGCAAGACGGCTAATGTGGTTCTTAATATCGGCTTCGGTGAAGCAAGGTTTGCCGTCGATACGCATGTATTCAGGCTTGGCAATAGAACAGGAATTGCCCCCGGGAAAAATGAGCTTGAGGTTGAAAAGAAACTCGATAGGCGCGTACCCGACCCATACAGAATTAATGCCCATCACTGGCTGATTTTACATGGCAGATATGTGTGCAAAGCTCGCAAGCCGGATTGCCCTAACTGTGTTGTGCAAGATTTATGTCGCTATAAGGATAAAACACAGGCTTAAGAAGCGCGCTTTGAAAACAACTAACCCCGATATTGGCGTTTTTTAAACTTGCTCCATGCTTTAAAGCAAGCCGCATTGTCAGCATAGTCATCAGCCGTATTTACACCGGAAACAGCGGGGTTCCTGGAATGAAGCCCTGTTGGCTGGCCATGCACATCCAAAAAAACGAGCAATGTACAATCAGGCACTCTTTTGTCATCAGGCATACCCGCAAATTGCAATATCGTTGTTTCTCCTTCACGCCAAACCAGTGACGGCTCACCAAGCCGTGCAAGCTGAATATTTGGCATAGCCGGCAGAAGAGGTGATTGAGAATTGTCTGAAATGCCCTTGGCTTGTGACGCTTGTGTTTTTACTTGTTTTTCTAAAGTGTCAGCAATGTCATTGTTTGCCGAATTTTCAGCATAATAAGTTTCACCGGCACATGAGGCCAGGAGCGTGAAGCACAAACTTATCCACAGAAAATCTTTCATTAAAAGCGATGTAGAGCGATTTGAAACAAATGTCCAGAAATTGCCATACATTACAATGGAATAAACACACACAATCTGACGCTGTGCGATTTACTTGACCCCAATCGGGGCTTCCTGTATCGACAAGTGCCAGTATGAGGAGATAAGTATGTCAAATGAGCAAATGGATATTATCGGAATGGGCGCGGCGCTTGTCGACGTCTTTGCAGACGTCACAGATGCAGATTTAGACAAGCTAAACATGCCTAAAGGGGCAATGACCCTCATTGACACCGAGGCCTCCAAGGCCTTGCTTGACCAGATTAGCGTGCATACCAGCACCGCAGGCGGGTCAGCCGCAAACACTATCGCAGGCACCGCATCGCTGGGCATGTCCTCCGGCTTTATCGGAAAAATCGCCAATGATACATTCGGGGACGTATTTGCCGGCGACCTTTCAGCAATGAATATCCGGCTTTTTGGCCAACCCCTCAACAATGATACGCCAACAGGCAAGTGCATCGTTCTGGTAACCCCCGATGCTGAAAGAACCATGAACACCCTTATTGGCGCGGCAGCGTTTATCACGCCCGAGGACCTTGATGAAAATGTATTGAAAGAAACAAAAGCCTTTTTTGCCGAAGGTTATCTGTTTGACAGTCCACAAGGCGCGGAAACCTTTTTTAAAGCATGTGACATAGTTCATAGCGGTGGCGGCAAGGTGGTCTTGTCTTTATCTGACAGTTTCTGCGTCGAGCGCCACCTCGACACTTTTAATAAAGCGCTCGCCGGACCGGTGGATATGGTCATGTCGAATGATGCTGAAGCCAAGGCCATGTTCGGCGGGGCGTCCATTCAAGACCGAGTTGCCGCGATGCAGCAAAAAAATATTGATGGCGTGATTACACGAAGCGCTGATGGCGCAGTCATTGTGATGTCAAACGACGTAACTGAAATTGCCGCAGAGACCGTTGACCGGCCCGTTGATCTTACGGGTGCGGGCGATCAGTTTGCCGCTGGATTTCTTTCCGGGATCGCGCTTGGCAAATCCATGGAAAACGCCGGAAGGCGGGGCGCAGTTGCAGCCGCCGAGGTCATAAAGCATGTCGGCCCACGCCCACAAGTAAGCCTGCAGGATCTGATTGCCTCAGCCAATCTCGCTTAAATATTTCTCTTAAATCTTTCTGAGAGACACCTGATCAATCGTGTGGTCGGCAGATTTATGCAAAACAAGGTCTGCGCGCCAGCGTGTCGGGAGAATATTTTCTTCCAGATTGCGCAAATTTATCAGTTTCCAAATTTCTCGTGCCACGCGGTCCGCGTCCACATCATCTAAATCGGCGTAGCGTGAGAAGTAAGCATCAGGCTGACTAAACGCTGTCTGTCGCAGTCCCAGAAAACGCTCAACATACCACTCTTCAATGATCGGCGGCTCAGCATCAATAAAAATTGAAAAATCAAAGAAATCCGAAACAAACGGAATGCCCTCAGACGCATCATCCGGACGAGCCGGCTGCAACACATTCAACCCCTCAACAATCAAGATATCCGGTTGATCCACTTCAAGATATTGATCCGGCACAACATCATAAATGATGTGTGAATATGTTGGGGCTTGAAGACCCTTCTCACCGGATTTCACATTGGTTAGAAATTCCCTCAGGCCGGCCAGATCAAAACTTTCAGGGAAGCCTTTTCTGTCGGCAAGGCCGCGCTCCTCAAGAATTTTATTTGGATGTAAAAATCCGTCTGTTGTCACCAGTTCAACTTTTGGATGGCTCGGCCAACGCGCCAGCAATTCCTTCAGAATGCGAGATGTGGTGCTTTTCCCGACAGCGACGGACCCGGCCACACCAATTATATAAGGTACCTTCTGGGTATTCCCAAGAAAGGCGTTGGTCGCTCCGTGAAGGGTTTGCACCCCCTCCGCATAAAAATTAAGAAGGCGCGATAATGGTAGATAAATTTGTTCAACCTCAGCGATTGAGACCGTCTCACCGCGCCCGCGCAAACCGACAACTTCTTCTTCAGTCAGCGGCAAAGGCGTGTCATCACGCAGCCGCCCCCAGGCTGTGGCTGAAAAATGCCGATAGGGGGAGGGCGGGTTGCCGTTATCGTCTCCACTCTTATCCTCAGGGTTTCTCATACGCTAATCCCCTTTTACAACCTCTTTTTATCCGCCGGATGTCTTGATGCCTTTTCCTCAAGACCTGAAACGCCTTGTCTCTTGGCGAGAATATCCCAAACCTCATCAGGGTTGACACCCAGCGATGCCAACAAAACCAACAAATGAAAAGTCACATCAGCAGCCTCCTGAGCCAGCTCTGCGGGATTATTCTGTGCTGCGGCAATCAATGCTTCGACAGCCTCTTCATTAAGCTTTCGCCCAATAGCTGCCGGCCCTTTTGAGATGAGTTTCGCTGTGTAAGAAGCATCAACATCGCCGCTCTTACGTGCTTCTATGATCTCAAAGAGTTGATCAAGAATTTCTGATTTTCGAGACACCATTTAATTTTCCTATTGAAGCTCTCATAAGAGCCTTACCTATAGCCTGACCTCTATTCCGGCGGATTGCATAATCTGCTTGGCTTCAGAAATTGTAAAGTCCCCAAAATGGAAAATGCTTGCCGCGAGCACCGCGCTTGCATGCCCTTCAACAACGCCGCTGACAAAATGCTCCGGATGCCCAACACCGCCAGAAGCAATTACGGGTACCGGCACAGCATCAGCAAGCCTTCTGGTCAAGGCCAAATCAAAACCTGCTCTGGTTCCGTCGCGATCCATAGAAGTTAGAAGTATCTCTCCGGCACCGCGAGCGACCATTTCTTGTGCAAAGCCGACAGCCTCAATCCCTGTCGCCTCGCGTCCGCCATGGGTAAAAATTTCCCATCTTTCCTCATCGGTCTGCTTGGCGTCAATGGCGACAACAATGCATTGCGACCCAAATTTTTGCGCCGACACTGCAACCACATCAGGGTCTTTAACAGCAGTCGTGTTGAACGAAACTTTATCAGCACCTGCCAGCAGAAGTTCGCGAACATCTTGAGGCGTTCGCACACCGCCCCCCACTGTCAACGGCATAAAACATTGCTCAGCTGTCGAGCGAACGACATCAAGCAAAATGCTTCTGCGCTCATGGCTGGCTGTAATATCCAGAAAACAAAGCTCATCCGCGCCAGCAGCATCATAAGCGCGTGCAGCCTCTACGGGGTCACCCGCATCAACAAGATCAACAAAATTGACTCCCTTGACGACGCGCCCATCTTTAACATCAAGGCATGGAATAATGCGGGTCTTCAGCATATCCCCTCCATTGCCAAGGCGACGGCCGCATCTAGACGACCATCATAAAGCGCGCGGCCTGAGATAACACCGGTTACACCATCACCCTCAACCGCCAAAAGCTTTTCGAGGTCTTCAGAGCCGGCCAATCCACCGGAGGCAATGACGGGAATATTAACGGCCCGCGCTAATGCGGCTGTCGCTTCAATATTAATACCTTGAAGCATCCCGTCGCGGTCAATATCCGTGTAAACAATGGCTGAAACGCCTACATCCTGAAATTTCTTGGCAAGCATTTGGGCATCCATGTCGCCGGCTTCAGCCCAACCCTCAACAGCAACTTTTCCATCACGTGCATCTATGCCAACAACAATGCGGTCCGGAAAGGCGCGACAGGCCTCCATAACAAGTTCGGGGTTCCGCACTGCTGCCGTTCCAAGAATGACGCGGCCAATCCCCCTTGAAAGCCAGCTTTCAATTGTCGGCAAATCTCTAATCCCGCCGCCAAGCTGGGTCGTGACTGTCGTGGCCGCCAGAATGCGGTCAACGGCATCAGCATTAACGGGCGCTCCTGCAAAAGCTCCGTCTAAATCAACAAGATGAAGATGCGAAAATCCTTGCAATTGGAAAGCCGCCGCCTGTGCCGCGGGGTCATCATTAAAGACGGTTGCCCGGTTCATGTCTCCCTGTTCGAGGCGAACGCACTCGCCACCTTTCAAATCAATTGCAGGAAATAAAATCATGGTCGCCACTCCAGAAAGTTTTTAATAAGGCGCAAGCCGACATGTTGACTTTTTTCCGGATGGAACTGTGTGCCGATAATATTGTCTCGCCCAACGGTTGCGGCAAATGACGCCCCGTGGGTCGTGGTTGCCAGACAATTATTTTCGTCATCAGGGCAGAAGGCAAAAGAATGGACAAAATAAACAGCCTCACCTTCCAGCCCTTCAAGCACCTTATGACCATTCACCACATCCAGCATATTCCAGCCCATATGCGGAATTTTATGAGTGGCGCTGTCAACATCAAGCTTTTGCACTTGCCCTGGCAACCAATTAAGCCCACTTGTCACAACCCGCTCATGGCCCGTAGTCGCCAATAATTGCATGCCCACACAAATTCCCAAAAACGGCTTGCCGCCATCAAGAACAGCCTCGCTCAGGGCATCCGTCATACCATCAAGTGCAGCAAGCCCCGCCGCACAATCTGCAAAAGCGCCAACCCCAGGCAAAACAATATAATCTGCTGCAGCAACATCAGTGGCCTGCGCAGTCAATATTACCTCAGATGTTAAGGAAAGCTCGGATGCGACGCGCTCAAATGCTTTTTGCGCTGAGCGCAAATTGCCTGAACCATAGTCGATTATCGCTATTGTCAAACCCTCATCCCCAAAAAGTCCAAAGGAGGTCGGTCCAAGTTAGTTGCCGAGCACGCCTTTTGTGGAGGGAATGTCATCTGTCTTACGTGGATCAATGTCTATTGCCTGACGCAAAGCGCGCGCCAGCCCCTTAAAACAACTTTCAATAATGTGGTGATTATTTTCACCATACATATTTTCAATATGCAGTGTTATGCCGGCAGATTGTGCAAAGGCCTGAAACCATTCCTTGAAAAGCTCAGTATCCATATCACCAAGTTTAGGCTTTGTGAAATCCACTTTCCAAATAAGGTATGGTCGTTGTGAAACATCAAGAGATACGCGGCTACAGGTCTCATCCATTGGAATGATGGCACTGCCATATCTGACAAGCCCCTTAAAATCACCCAACGCCTTGCGTACAGCTTCACCAATAACGATACCCGTATCTTCAGTGGTGTGGTGAAAATCAATATGCAGGTCACCCTTCGCAATCACTTCAAGATCAATCAAGGAGTGCCGCGAGAGTTGTTCGAGCATATGATCCAGAAATCCAATCCCTGTGGCGACATTATATACGCCCGTGCCATCAAGGTTCAGTTTGACTGTCACCCCTGTTTCTTTTGTTTCACGCTTAATTTCTGCTGTTCTTGACATGTGTCCTACCAGATTTTGTTACGGCCTTTTTAACAGGTGTCAGGGTGATTTGCCAATATTTTGGCATATTTTGGTGTTATGTCTTTTTTCTCCGGAGGCGCACGCATACCGCACCACTGCCTCCCATGTTTTGAGGTGCCAAATCAAAACCCATAACAAGACCCTGCTCAGCTAATGCGCCCAACCAAATGGGGGTCTGCTTTTTTAAGGTACCTTCACCTTGTTCGCCCTTACCGGTTATTATAAGCACCCATTTGCATCTATTTGCGTGAGCCGCTCGGATAAAGGCTTCAACTCTTTTTTGCGCAGGAGCCGCCCTGGAGCCATGCAGGTCAAGTGTTTGCTCAATGGCATCACGCCCGCGGCGCACGCGGCGCAACTCATTGCGGTCTAGTTTCTCCAGCTTCTCTGGCTTATTTACAGACCTTCGGGGGACAGGCTTTGGTTCAGGTTTTGAGACATGTTTTTTGGGAGGCTGCTTGGCTGTAGTCACCCTCGCGGACGCGGGTATTTTAGCGTCTGTTTGCGCAGGCTTGCTCAGCCGCTCGGCCTGATAAGAGTCTTTTTGTTTCTTGCTCAGCTCTCGGGTTGATTTTGTTACACGCCTCCAGACATCAGCCTCATCATCACCTGGAGATAGGGTTAATTTGTTTTTCCCAGAATTCTTCTCAGAACCCTGCATGGCCTAGACACTTTCAGTGGCGACCAAAACCCAAATCGGATTTTTTTTCTTCAGATCGCGTTCAAAGCTCCACAAATCTTTATTATTGTTAATATTTTCCAGCCCACCCTCAAGTACCTCTCCGGCACTGTCAGTGAGCGCCGATGCCAACGAAGCCTCAAAGTTAATTGTAATTCTTGCAACGCTGCCATCTAGCTCAACATCCGCTATTTCAGCGCGATCGACAGATATTATTTCTGTTCGTAGGCTATGTCCCTCTTGCTCACGAGATTTCATGACCTGATCAAAGCCTTGGTAAACCTCAGCGCTCACCAGAGGTTTGAGTGTTTTGCGGTCATGCTCCGAGAAGCACCTTAAAATAATTTCATAGGCATTGGAGGCATTTTCAATAAAGAGGCGCGCATCAAAAGACGGGTCAAGTCCGCGAATGTTTGTCAATTCGTCAGCAGTTTTGGGTGTCTCACCATTGGCCACCACGCGCAGAGGCGGGCGGGCGGGAGCAACATTTGCTCTTTGCCCTTTGCTACCAATGTTTTTATTGCGGTTTTTATCTCTGTCATCCAGACCAAAACCATAAGTGTCGTTATTTTTATTGTTGGTGCTGCCGCCTGTACCCAAAACAGCATTCAGCCGCCAGATAATGACGATTACAAAAACCAGCAATATGAGGTTTAAGATAGTAATGACACACTCCTTGTAATCTTTATTGCAACATCCTACATGAAAAACAGAAACTATGAGATTATTTACCCGTGGTGAGTTGTCTCATGCAGAGTTAGTTAAGCTAGCCTCTGAATAAACAGGAAAAAGTTAATTATGTCTCTTTTATTGTTAGTTTTTTTCATTTTACTGCCAATTGTCGAGATTACACTCCTGATTGATATCGGGAGCAACATCGGCGCCGGCGCAACAATCCTGCTTATTATTACCACCGCAGTGGTAGGTGTGGGGCTCGTGCGCTATCAGGGCTTTTCAATTTTAAGAGACGCACAAAGTCAGATAAGCAAGGGCCAACCCCCGGCAAAAGCGCTTGCACATGGCATCCTTGTCTTGCTCGCAGGCCTGATGCTGATTATCCCCGGCTTCTTTACAGACGGCGTTGGTTTTCTATTGCTCATACCGCCGATTAGATCCCTGCTGTTGGACTTCGTTGTGGGGAGCATAATGACTAAGTTTACGGCTGATATGTTCAGTGCCCGTTTTTATTCCGGCGCGTCATCGCATGACAGGGGCGCGCGCCCCACCCCGGCAAACGATGATGATGTCATTGACGCCAACCACATCGTGATTGACAAAAACGACCCTGAAAGTTAAGCATCACCCAAATATTCAAGCAGATTTGAAAACCTAAAGGACGACGCCATGACCGCCGATGATAATAATGACACCCCTCAAACTGCAGCAAATTCAAATGCTGGCGGCGCTGAAGGGCCAAGCTTTAGTGTTCTCAGCCAATATGTAAAAGATTTATCTTTTGAGAACCCCCATGCACCCAACAAGCCCGCTGAAAGCAAAGAGGGCTCCAACATTGATGTGCAAGTCAATGTTGGCACAACCCCGTTGCACGATGATGCCCATGAGGTAACGCTGAACTTTCGCGTTGAGGCCAAAACCGGTGAGAATACCTTATTTATTGTCGAACTTGTTTATGCCGGTGTATTTAAAATCGTTGGACTTACACAAGAGGCTTTACGCCCAGCTCTGCTTATTGAGGCGCCACGTCATCTGTTTCCTTTTGCCCGCCAAATTATTGCCGATGTTACACAAAATAGCGGTTACCCAACACTTATGCTTGATCCCATTAATTTTGCCGGACTTTACCAACAGGGTGAGGCGCGTGCGGCTCAGGAGAATGGTGACGCAGGCAATCAGCCAAACTAAGCGGTTATTTATCAGTCAGAAACCAACCATTTAGAAGGCGCAGACAGGTTTTTAATAAATTCCTGATGCGCGCCTTCTTCTGCTTGTGTAAGACGTGACGCAAGCGGTGTTGAGCGTCGTGGGCGCGCCGCGGCCGAAGTCTGCTTTATTTCCTGATCATTGCCGTCTAGCCGGTCTTGTTTAAAAATCAGCCCGGGCTGACGACCGCCCTTCAGTTCAAGATAAACCTCGGCGAGCAATTCACTATCAAGCAAAGCTCCATGCTTTTCCCGCCCGGAATTGTCGACACCAAATCTTCGGCAGAGAGAATTCAAATCATTTTTCGCCCCGGCAAATTTCGTACGTGCAATTTCCAAAGTGTCAATGACACGTTCATTACCCAGCGCCGGGAGGCCAAGCAAAGCTAATTCATGATTCAAAAAACCCATATCAAATGGGGCGTTGTGCATAACCAGCTTGCTGTCCCCAATGAAAGCAAGAAAATCATCCACCTTTTCGGCAAATTTGGGTTTGTCGCGCAAAAAGGCATCAGTTATGCCGGTTATGTTTGCCGCCCCTTGGGACATTGGGCGTTCAGGGTTGAGATAGCATTGGAATGTTCTGCCGGTTGGCACTTGGTGATCAACCTCAAGGCACCCGATTTCAACAATCCGATCACCATCATCTGGACTTATGCCGGTGGTTTCTGTATCGAGGATAATTTCTCTCATCTGGCTCACTCTTTTAGGATGGCAATCCTATTTCATTAACTCTTTTCTGACAGCCAGCGCACGCGCCGGAAAACCATCAAGCTTATCTATTATATCCCTGATTTGCCTGTGAGCGTCTGCCACGGAAATGGTGCTATCCACAACAAAATCTGCTTTTTCTCGTTTCTCTGCATCCGGCATTTGCTTGTTCAAAATAGACAGAAACTTCTCTTCCGTCATGCCCGGGCGCTCAAGTACGCGCTTTTTCTGTACTTCAGGGGTGGTGCTCACAACAACAACGACATCAACAAGACCCTCGGCATTTTTTTCCAGCAGGAGTGGAATGTCCAGAATAACGGCCCGCTTACCAGAGGCCTCCTGTGCCTCTAAAAATTCCCTTTGCATCTGACCGGCAAGCGGGTGAACAATGCTTTCAAGCTTTTTCAGCATCTCACTGTCATTAAGGACCAGTTGTCCCAGTATCGTCCGGTCCACGACGCCATCTTTTATGGCCTCAGGAAAACAATCAGAGAGCGGCTCAACAGCCGCGCCGCCCTTTTCATAAAGCGCGTGCACCGACGCATCGGCATCATAAACCGGCAGACCCTCAGCCTCAAAAAGCTCTGCTGATTTAGACTTACCCATACCTATAGAGCCTGTCAGGCCGACCAGGAGCATCAGCTTTTCTCCTCAAGATTGGTCACAACCAGCCTCCTCAATTCCGGGGTTACCGCAGGCGCAACCCCAAACCATGCAGAAAAACTTGGCACAGCCTGATACAAAAGCATGCTTAGGCCATCAATGGTTCTCAAGCCTCTGAGCTTGGCCGCCTTCAATACCGGTGTTTCTAGTGGGGCATAGACAATATCAAACACCGCCGCAAAATCAGGGAGGTTTTCTAGCGACATATCAAGTGCCGGCTGACCCGACATGCCAAGACTGGTGGTGTTAACCAGAAGCCCGCACCCCTCCAGCATTGTCGCGCGGTCATCCCACGGAACAGCAGAGATATTAGTTGGCGTCCCTTCACAAAGAAATCTTAATGTATCAATTTTTTCCATCGTCCGATTGCTGATCCGCAATTCAGGAACACCTGCATCAACCAGAGCCCCAATAATGGCACGCGACGCACCCCCGGCACCCAGGAGGGCAACAGGATTTGTTGACCAGCTTTTGTCAATCTCTGGTTCATCTGCACCACCACGCAAGCTCTGTAAAAAACCATAGCCATCCGTGTTTGCAGCATGAATGTCGCCGCCCTTAAAGACCAGCAGATTGGCGGCGCGCAATCGGGCGGCGTTCGTATCTGCAACATCAGCCAGCTCAAAAGCAGCCTCCTTGTGAGGCGCCGTTACATTGGCCCCCGCATAACCTGCCGCCACAAGCCCCATCACAACTCTTTCAAAGTCCTCAGACGTAGCCGGCAATTTCTCATAGCTACCGTCAATGCTATGCGTCTTTAGCCAATAATCATGAATGAGGGGGGAACGTGAATGTGTTACCGGCCAACCGAGAATACCCGCTTTTGCTGGGGTTTTAATATTATTGGAGTTTTTTTCTGACATCATATCACCGCTACTCCGTATTCACGCAATGCGCCCAAGAGCGGCATAAGAGGCAAGCCCAAAACAGTGAAATAATCACCATCAATTTTTTCAAACAACTGGCTACCCTCAGCCTCCAGCCGATAACAACCCACAGAGGACAGAATGCTTTTTCCGGCACGCTGAAGGTATATGTTCAAAAAGTCATCCGAAAAATCACGCATAGTCAAAGATGCAGATGCCGTATTTTGCCAAACCGGCTGACCATTTAAAACCAATACCATCCCATTAATCAGCTGGTGAGTCTTGCCGCGCATAAAAATAAGGTTTTCGCGCGCTTCATCCATATCACGCGGCTTGTCAAACAGCTTGCCGTTGCATGACAATATTTGGTCTGCCCCCAAAACAAGGTGAGCGGGATATTCCAACGCGACAGCACGCGCCTTTTCACCGGCGAGCGCAAGCGCAAGATCAGGGCCATTTTTTATTTTGCCCTTTAATAAATCTTCATCCACTTGGCTTGGGCAGATGTCAAAATCAATGCCCGCGCCGCCAAGAATGGCTGCGCGCACCTGACTTGCAGATGCCAATACCAGCTTTGGTGTCTCGCGCTTTATCACAGGGAGTCCTTTTCCTGTTCATTGCGGCTTTGATAAATGTTCAATATCTCTGCGGAAGTTTCTTCAATTGAGCGGCGCGTAACGTCAATAACGTGCCAGTTATTTCGTGCAAAGAGTCTTCTGGCCTCTGTTGTTTCTTCTTTTACATAGCTTGGGTCAATATAATCTGTTTCACCGGTTTCATTGAGGGACAAAAGCCGGTTTTTTCTGATTTGTACCAACCTGTCCGGGCTGGCGGTTAAGCCGATTACAAGCGGCTTGGTCAAAGACATTAAATTTTCTGTAGGCGTGACGCCCGGCACTAAAGGTACATTCGCGGCCCTTATGCCGCGATTGGCCAAATACATGCATGTCGGCGTTTTAGATGTACGGCTAACCCCAACCAGAACTATATCTGCTTCCTCTAAGTCATGCTGGTTCTGACCGTCGTCGTGGGAAACAGTATAATTTAAAGCCGCAATGCGCTCAAAATATTCTTTGTTCATCGGGTTTTGTCGCCCGGGCTGACCACGCAGACCAACCCCCAAATATGATCCCAGAATGGTAACAAACGGATCCAGCACTGAAATGCAGGGAATATCAAAGTCAAGACAAGCCTCTTCAAGGCGGGTTGATAGCTCCGGCTGAACTATACTGTATAAAACCGGGCCCGGGGCAGATTCAACGGCTTTCAGAGCACGCTCCAACTGTTTGCTTGAACGAATAAGCCCATAACTGTGCTCAATTGCGCGCGCCCCCTCAAAGCGTGCACAGACCGCTTTGGCAACGGCGTTAATTGTCTCGCCCGTACTGTCGGATATCAGGTATAAATGAAATAATTTTTCAGCTTCGCTCATTCTTTTATCTCTCTCATTTATATCTCACGCCGGGCGCAAAAGCTGTGATTGGCATATACTGTTTAAGCACCGATGGAATTGTGAATCATGTGAATAACAAGGATAAGCGGCTTATTTTGCAAACCCAAGAAATTTTATACCCGTGATTGATATTTTGTTGTGCGGCTTATGCATGATTTAATAAATCCCCATGAGCCAATCTGAATAAGAAGGATAACTGTTTGAAATTGACGACCATTTATAATCCCCGTTATTAACGTTATTCACAGCCTTGAATGAAGATAAAAATTACCAACAATTTAGCGGGGATAAAGATACGCCTGAACAAAATGTGTATATTTGGTTCAAAGTAAAACTGAAGAAAAAATTTATGTTTGGCGCTCGCCTCTTAATAAGATTGTGTAAAACATATTATCCACAGCAGAACGGGGACACTAATACATCTACATTCTTTTTTATATATATAGTAAAAGAGGGGAACGTCAGTCTTTAGCTTAATTTCCAATAAGGCGTTGTAAGTTTCAAGATATGCAAAAAACAATCCTGTCAGTTCTCAATAATTTAGAGAGACCTAAATCACCTCCAATTTGGCTTATGCGTCAAGCGGGTCGATACTTACCTGAATATAAAGAGGTAAGAAAACAAGCAGGAAACTTTTTAAATCTTTGCTACACATCTGAACTGGCATGTGAAGTAACGCTTCAGCCAATTCGTAAATATGCGTTTGACGCGTCTATTCTGTTTGCCGATATTCTTCTTATACCTGATGCTTTAGGGCAGAAAGTTTGGTTTGTGGAGGGGGAGGGCCCTCGGCTTGAACCTATAAGTTCACCTGATGGGCTAACCTTGGACAATTTATCCCAGCATATGCAGCCCGTTTACAATACAGTGTCTTTGTTAAGTCAGCGTCTTCCTATAGAAACAACACTTATTGGCTTTGCAGGTGCGCCTTGGACAGTTGCCACTTATATGATTGCCGGGCGTGGAACACCGGATCAAGCGCCGGCACATGCTTTAAAACATAATGATATTGTGGCTTTTCAAGGGTTAATGGATGTCATTGTTGAAGCCACGATTGAGTATTTAGCCGCTCAGGTAGAATATGGGGCAGAAGTTCTCCAACTCTTTGATAGTTGGGCGGGCAGTCTGGTTGGGGATGATTTTGATCGTTTTTGTATAGCGCCAAATAAAGCAATTATTGATGGCTTGCGCGCAAGAGGGGTAACTGTCCCCATTATTGGTTTTCCGCGTGGTGCAAAAAACAGATATGTTGATTTTGCAAAAGAGGCCGGTGTTCAAGCACTAAGCATTGATCAAGATATTAACCTCTCATCAGTAATTTCTGATTT
The DNA here is from genome assembly GCA_002450335.1 of Rhodobiaceae bacterium UBA6963. GTDB lineage: Bacteria > Pseudomonadota > Alphaproteobacteria > RS24 > RS24 > Micropelagius. The sequence continues at coordinate 4,425 of DJZB01000049.1, read as the reverse complement.
GCCTGATACAATTGTAAGTCAGGGGAACCTTGACCCACTATGTTTGATAGATGGAGGGGGAAAAATGTTTTCCCAAGTTGATGAAATAATTGAGGCAACCCGAGGGCGGCGGCATATTTTTAATCTTGGTCATGGGATAACCCAGCACACACCACCACAAAACGTTTCTGACTTGGTGAATTATATTCGGAACAAAGGATAATGTTATGGCTGATATTCTAACCGGCGCTTATACTTGGCTACTTGCCTTACACCTTATTTCTGTCATGTTTTGGATGGCGGGAATGTATTATTTGCCGAGATTGTTTGTTTATCACGCTGAAGCGATGGAAAATAACGAACCCTACAAAATTTTTGAGCGTATGGAGTATAATCTGATACGCATTATTATAAATCCGGCCATGATTGCTGCCTGGATATTCGGTCTTTTACTTTTATTTTCACCCGGCCAAATTGAGAGTGCCGGCTACTGGCTACCTATCAAATTATCGGCAGTAATTATTTTGTCGGGATATCACGGAATGTTGTCCTCATGGCGGAAGAAATTTCTTTTAGAGACCTCACCCAAGAGTAGTAAATTTTTCCGCATGGTTAACGAAATACCACCAATTTTAACTGTTTTGATTGTAATTATGGTGATTGTAAAACCGTTTTAATATCACGAGCTCATTTTTGGCTTGAACTATCACAATTTAAGGCGCATGTTACGGTTGTACCTTCTTTACTGTCTCATTTATATTTCCATCTATGTGGTTATGCCGAACAAATCGGTATTTTTAGTGACGACAGAATACCCCCCTTCAAAGAGTTAACTTATGGATCAAATTAAGCTTCAGGACTTAAAGTCCAAATCTCCTACTGAACTTTTGGCTCTGGCTGAAGAGAATGATATTGAAAACGCCTCTACAATGCGCAAACAGGATATGATGTTTGCCATTTTGAAAGAGCTTGCTGAGCAAGGTGTTTTTATTATTGGTGAAGGTGTTGTTGAGGTTCTCCCGGACGGGTTCGGTTTCCTGCGTTCCCCTGATGCAAATTATTTACCGGGCCCAGATGATATCTATGTAAGCCCTTCACAAATTAGGCGTTTTTCACTCCGCACGGGGGACACGGTTGAGGGCGATATCCGTAGTCCGAAAGATGGAGAAAGATATTTTGCTCTGCTAAAGGTCAATAGCATCAATTTTGAAGATCCGGATAAAATTCGTCACAAGGTTAATTTTGACAATTTAACGCCGCTTTATCCTGAAGAGCGCTTTTTAATGGAGTTTGATAACCCCGCCGAAAAAGATCGCTCGTCGCGGATTATTGATATTGTTGCACCTCTTGGGAAGGGTCAGCGTGCTTTGATTGTTGCGCCACCAAGAACGGGTAAAACAGTTCTACTTCAAAACATTGCCAAATCTATCGCTGCCAATCACCCTGAATGTTATCTAATCGTACTTCTGATTGACGAACGCCCCGAAGAGGTGACGGATATGCAGCGCTCGGTGAGCGGTGAGGTGGTTTCGTCAACATTTGATGAGCCCGCGGCGCGACATGTACAGGTTGCTGAAATGGTGATTGAAAAAGCCAAGCGGCTTGTCGAGCATGGACGCGATGTTGTTATTCTGCTGGATAGCATTACTCGCCTTGGCCGTGCCTATAACACAGTTGTTCCGTCTTCCGGGAAGGTTTTAACCGGCGGTGTTGACGCTAATGCGCTGCAAAGACCAAAGAGGTTTTTCGGTGCTGCCAGAAATATTGAACAGGGCGGATCGTTAACGATCATTTCTACTGCACTGATTGACACCGGCAGTCGCATGGACGAGGTTATTTTTGAAGAATTTAAGGGTACGGGTAACTCAGAGATTGTGCTGGATCGTAAAATTTCCGATAAGCGCGTCTTCCCATCCATCGATATTATGAAATCCGGCACACGAAAAGAAGAGCTCCTTATTGATAAAGAAACGCTCTCTAAAATCTATGTGTTGCGCCGAATTCTTAACCCTATGGGTACAGTCGATGCCATCGAGTTCTTGCTTGATAAACTAAAGCAAACCAAAACCAATGATGATTTCTTCGACTCGATGAACACCTAGTTTATAAAACGAAACATCCGTTCCTATAATCAGTGCCTCAAAGTGCGCTGTTTAAAAGCGTCAATGAGCGCTCATTGGCAAGATTGGCTGCGGCTTCGTCATAGTGCATGCCGGTGAAGCGCGCAAAACCGTGATCAACACCCGGATAAATATGAACATCAAAATTATCAGCCGTTAGCCCACTTTTAATGGCTGCCTGCGCTTCCGGGGGAACAAATCCATCCTCTTCGGCAATATGAAGAAGCGTCGGGATTTTAATATCGCCGGCTTGGTCGAGCATTGTCTCAATACCCACACCATAATAGCTGACAGCGACGTCTGCATCAGTGCCGAGTGCGGCCATATAAGCAAGACGACCCCCAAGGCAAAACCCCAACACACCGACCTTGCCGTTGCAGGCCGGGTTGTTGCGTAGCGTGGTGATGGTGGCTTGAATATCTTCAATGCCTGTTGGTTGATCAAACTGACCCATAAGTTCAATGCCGCGATTAAACTCAGCCTCTTCATTTGGATTAAGCTGAACCCCCGGCTCAAGACGCCAGAAAATATCCGGAGCTGCCGTTACAAACCCCTTTGCAGCATAGGCCTCAACCGTTGCGCGGATAAAATCATTAACACCAAAGACCTCTTGAATAATCACAAGGCCGGGTGCTCCCTCATTGTCAGGTCTTGCCATATAGGCGCCCATGTTCCCTGATGCGCCAGAAGTTTCAATTGAAATCATATTTCCGGTCATTTGTATTTCCCCTATCGGTGTTACTCAAAATTTAAAACAGATACATGTAAAAAACCGTTCAATCGTGTTGTTAACTCTTCAACAGACTTGGCGGGTGGTAAGCATGCATTATGCGTACAAACATATGCTGTGGGTTGGTCAAAGGCAAATGACATTTTATCAGACACAGCCCCCATTTTTGGCGCTTCCTCCAAGGGAATATGGGGCGGTAAATCCTGACCCGGCAGAACGGGGTGCACCACCAGACCCGGACACGGATGGGCGTGTGCCGTTTCCAACAAAAGCTTAAAGCCACTCTCTGTCGGGTCGCCAACAATAACGCAACTGGCTTGATGGCGGGTGTTTTCTGTTTCAGTGAGATAGCGCGGCATTTGTGGGTAATGCTTGATGGCAGTAATGGCTTGAGTTTTGATAAGGTTTTCCAGCTTCTCGCGATAATCTTGCTTTCCGGTGAAAATGGAAAGCCGACGATAAACACCCACCATCGTTCCGTTTGCGTTGGGTGTCGCGCCATCATAATTATTATGCGGGCGTGCAATAAGCGCCTCAGCTCCCGATGCGGTCATATAGAATCCCCCAAGGCTATCCGCATAAAAACTCTCTAGTGTTTTGATAAATTTTTCGGCTGTCGTGAGATAATCGGCCCTTCCTGTGGCGCTGAAAAGAGCCAGTGCGGCATCAGCCATATTGGCATAATCCTCGGCCATACTTACGTCCAGCCTGGCTTCTCCACGCGCGGCGTGCGCAAGTTTTAAAAAGCCGTCATCTTCATATGACATGGTGTTAAGAATGCCAGCAAAAGCGGCCGCCGCTTTATCCAACCAGTTTATATTTTGAAAAACAGGAGCCAACCTTGCCAGAGCGGCAATAATCAGCCCATTCCAATCGGCCAAGATTTTGTCATCACGCCCGGGCGGCGTTCGAAGGCTTTGGGCTTGTGCCAAAATATTTAGAGATTGTGTGTGTTGAAACTCTTCGTCGAAGCCGTCATTAAGAAGCGAGGGCGGCAAACGATTAAGGATGTTTACCGCCCCTCCCTCAGGGAAATTGCCTGGGGTGGTTACGCGGTATGTGTGGGCAAAAGTTGAAAAATTTTCTCCCAAAAGGGACTTTAATTCAGCAACTGACCAAACATAGTATTTGCCCTCTTCGCCTTCGCTATCGGCATCAAGGCTTGCGGTAAACGCAACGTCACCGCTTTGTGTAATGTCGGATGTGTTGATTAACATTTCATTAAAAAGCCAACCCACAGTTTTTTCGATGCGGTCTTTGACCATTTCGTTGTGCGTTGATTTCCAAACGCTGCCCATCAGATCCAGCAAAAGGGCGTTGTCATAAATCATTTTTTCGAAATGCGGCACAAGCCATTCGGCATCGACGGCATAGCGACAAAATCCACCTCGTACATGATCAAAAATGCCACCATGACAAAGCCCGCTGAGGGTTATTAAAACCGCCTCACGGCTGACATCTCTCCCACCACGCAGCCAGTCCTGCCAAAGCAGGTCGTAAATAAGTGGTTGAGGAAATTTGGGCGCTCCTTGCATGCCGCCATAAGTTAAATCAATCTGACGCGCGAGGTTTTCTGAAGCCTCGCTTGCTAAATCT
>DJZB01000024.1:1150-3021 GCA_002450335.1 Rhodobiaceae bacterium UBA6963 | reverse complement strand
CTATTACGGAAGGCCCACGTTTTAAATTTGGTGACATTTCCATAGAGTCTGAGATTGAAAATCTTGACCTTCTGGAACTACTCGACGTTGTATCTGCTAAACGAAATGACTGGTATGATTCACGATTGATCGAAGAGGGCCTGCTTAATATCACGAATGAGCTTGGCAACCTTGGATATGCTTTTGTGAATGTAGTTCCTGAACCAACAATATCTGAGGATAAAAAATATGTAAATGTCCTGATCCGTATTGGCACAGCACAAAAAAACTTTATTGAACGCATAGATTTTGTCAATAATACGCGGACTCTGGATAGCGTAATCCGACGTGAAATGGAAATTATTGAAGGTGACCCGTTCAATAGGCTAAAAATCGAAAGGTCGCTTCGCAACATAAGAGGTTTAGGTTATTTCAGAGATGTTGATGTTGAGACTCTGCCTGGAACCGCTGTCAATTCGAGCATTATGCGTGTTAAAGTTGAGGAGCAGCCTACAGGTGATTTTTCATTGGGTGTGGGTTATTCCAGTATTGAAAAAGGAAAAGTTACGCTCGGATTGAATGAGAAAAATTTTCTTGGCTCAGGCCGGTCTGTGAAACTTTCAGCCTCCGTCTCAGATACTGTTGCAGATTATCGAATAGGTCTTACTGAGCCATACTTTCTCAATCGAAATTTGAGTGGAAGTTTCGAGGTATTTAATGAAGACCTTCAAGCAGACACAGTGGATATAGAGAGAACAGGGTTTTCAACATCAGTCTATTTTGGCGCGGCTGATGATTATTATCATCGCGTTGGCTATGATCTAGCAAAAAACTCAACCACACAGAAAAGTTCCGAAGCGACATCTCTTACTGGAGAGGAAAATAAGTCACTTACTTCATCATCAGTTCGCTACACCCTGGGCAGGAGAACACTTGACAACAGATATGACCCTACTGAGGGTAGCTTGTTTGAGATTACAGAGGAGTATTCGGGGCTGGGCGGGGATGTTAATTTCCTGAAAACCCGGCTTCGCTCCGCATATTATAAACCTTTCGCGTTTCGTAAATATGTTCTGGGGGTCAGAGGTGAGATCGGCTATGTGGACGGCCTTGGTGATAAAATTTCACAGAGTGCACGTTTTAACCTTGGAGGTCGTCGGTTACGTGGCTTTGATGGCGGGGGTGTTGGTCCACGTGATATCGGATCTGGCTCTGCAGTAGGGGGCAATAAGATTTATTCAGGTTCAGTTGAAATTCTTTCTAGTCTGGGTCTCAACGAAGATCTGGGAATGCGCTGGACAGTTTTCTCCGATTTCGGCTCTGTTTGGGATACCGATTACCCAGATGGTGTGACTAAGCCAAATGATAACTCCATGCGTCAGACGCTGGGTGTGGGTTTGCTATGGGACACTGCTATAGGCCCACTCACTTTCTTTTGGGCTGATCCACTCAGTCAAGAAAGTCATGACAAAACGAAACGCTTCCAGTTTAATATTGGCACACGTTTTTAAAGAGGAGTCAGACGCTGAGACAAGTTGCATTAAAACGGGCATTGATTATTTTTTTAACTGCGCTTTTTTCTATAGTCGCACTAGGCACGTTTGCCCAACAGGCTAATGAAAGTGATGAAATCAATTTTTCTGTTGAACGTGTTGGTATAATTGATCTAAGTGAGGTACTGCGGCAGTCGCAAGCAACAATAAATGTTCGTGATCTTTTGGACGAAAAACGTGCAGAATTTCAAGAGCAGTTTGCCGCACGTGAAGTTGAGCTTTTGTCGCGCGAAAAATCTCTAAAAAGTAAGCGGGATATTATGTCTGAAGAGGCATATGAAGCTGAAGTAAGGCTGTTTCAGGATGAAGTTGCAGAAGTTCAACGCGAAATCCAGCAGA
>DJZB01000024.1:0-948 GCA_002450335.1 Rhodobiaceae bacterium UBA6963 | reverse complement strand
GTTCAGCTTTTGTCTCGCGAAAAATCTCTTAAAAGTAAGCGGGATATTATGTCTAAAGAGGCATATGAAGCTGACGTAAGGCTGTTTCAGGATGAAGTTGCAAAAGTTCAACGCGAAATCCAGCAGAAGCGAAAATCATTAGATAATGCATTTCAGCAAGCTCAAGATAAGCTGCGGAATCTTGCCATTGAAATAGTTGGTGACATAGCTAAAGAACAAAAGCTTGACCTCGTTGCTAACAGAAGCAATGTGTTAGTGTTCCGTAACCAGCTCGATTTGACCAAAATTGTTTTGGCCCGTCTTAATGAGCGTACGAAGGATGCGCGCTTTGAAGTTAAAGAAGTGACATCATCAACGACAACACAATAAGTTTTCAAGGATAGAAAAAATAGTGACCACAATTCCGGAGCATCTAAAATTTGATCGCTCAATAACAGTCGCAGACCTTGTCAGCCAGTTTAACCTACTTTTGCTCGCTGGTCGCTCAGATGAATTAGTCACTCATGTCAGCAGTCCGCAAGCAGCAGTAGCTGGCAGTTTTATATCTCTTTATCAAGATAAGGCAGTCGCCGACTTGCCTGCCGGAAAAGCATTTGTTTGTCTGACAAACAATATTATTGGCGCAAGTCTTAAGCGAAGCCATCCTGAAGCAACTTTGCTAGTATGTGACAACCCCCGGCGAATGAGTGCGCAAATCTTAACAGAGTTTTTCTGTTCTCATGAAAGCTTGGACAAATTTGTCTCAGAAACAGCGATAATTGACCCTTCATCTGTTATACATCCAGATGCTTTGGTTGGTCCCTATGCTGTAGTCGGTCCGGAATGTCATCTTGGCCCTGGTGCCGTTATTGGCGCACATGCGGTTCTTGAGCGCAACGTTGTCATCGCTGAAAATTGCCGAATTTCCGCAAATTGTTGGCTTGCGAACGCGATCTTGGGGGAATCGGT
>DJZB01000013.1:7437-7610 GCA_002450335.1 Rhodobiaceae bacterium UBA6963 | reverse complement strand
ATACGTGTGTCTTGCCAGGTGATGGAGGTTGGTTTGGCAAGAATGGTAATGCCGCGTTCTTTTTCCAAATCGCCTGAGTCCATGACGCGTTCATCGACCGCCTGGTTATCTCGGAACAGGCCGGATTGTTTCATAATCGTGTCTATAAGTGTGGTTTTGCCATGGTCAACATG
>DJZB01000013.1:0-7101 GCA_002450335.1 Rhodobiaceae bacterium UBA6963 | reverse complement strand
GGGCAATGATGGCAATATTGCGCAGATTTTGCGCCGGAGTGGCGGTCATAAGAGAACCTCAATAATTGGAGTTATCCGGCTTCTATCGCTTCTTGCCCTGTGAGGGAAGCAGAAACTCGGTTTTTATATTTTTATATCGGCGGCCTTAGCGTCTTCGACAAATTGATCCAGCCCTTTTGCAGTGAGCGGGTGGTTGAGGAGGCCCCATAATACGGCAGGTGGAACGGTTGCAACATCGGCACCATAAAGCGCCGAGTCCCTGACATGAAGCGGGGTACGGATGGAGGCGGCAAGGATTTGAGTGTCAAAATCGTAATTATCATAAATGATACGCAGGTGATTAATCAGTTCCATGCCATCCGTATGGATATCATCAATTCGCCCGATAAAAGGTGAGATATAGGTTGCGCCTGCTTTGGCAGCCAGCAGACCTTGATTAGCAGAGAAACATAGAGTGACATTTGTTTTAATGCCCTCTGCTGTTAATGCACGGCAGGCCTTCAAGCCGTCGCCGGTCAGAGGTAATTTTACGACGACGTTATTGGCGACTTTGGCCAGGACTTTGCCTTGCTCAATCATATTTTGCTGGTCAATCGCAATAACTTCGGCGCTGACATCGCCATCTGTGACTTTACAGATTTCTGCGATGATTTCCTTAAAATCCCGTCCGGCTTTTTTAATCAAAGAGGGGTTGGTTGTGACACCATCAATCAGACCGGCTGTATTTAATTCGTTAATTTCTCCGATATCGGCTGTATCAACAAAAAATTTCATTTTTATCTCCTCTTTATTGCCTGCATGTCTTTAGCATTTTGACACTAACTCAGTTTAGTTTCTTTTGCCGCATATTTCACTGTTTTCCTTTGAAAACGTTAAAATTCAACTACGGGACTTGTCAGGTCACAATTTCAAGCTCAGAATTGAAAGATGTTTAAGTCAGCGTTGCGTATGTTTGAGAGAGGGCAGGATTGTTGCTCGATTTTGCAGTTAAGGGTTTTTTTATCAGCCCTGACTGTCCTTCTTGTTTTGCAGGCCTGTTCACAAGAAAACAAACAAGAGGCATCACCTCACATATTACATGAGGATTTTCTGGTGCTGGATGCGCATCTGGACACCCCACTTGTATTAGACCGCCCCGGTTTTGATATTTCCTCGCGTCATGACCCCATGCATGATTATGCCCAAATAGACTTGCCGCGTATGCGCGAGGGTGGTCTGGATGGAGGCTTTTGGGTGATTTATACCCCGCAGGGAAATTTGACTCCGCAGGGATATGAAGATGCGCTGTCGCACGCTTGGCACCGCAACAGTGTCATAGATAAAATGATAACTGACCATGCTGATGATTTTATGCCCGCGACGACAGCAGATGATGCCGTTGCCATTGTCGCGCAGGGTAAGCATGTTGTTTATAAGAGCATTGAAAATGCCTATCCACTCGGCATGGATATAACGCGGCTTGATGGGTTTTATGATGCAGGTGTGCGCATGATCGGGCTTGTACATATGACGAATAATCAGTTTGCCGACAGCTCTACTGATCCGGACGGACCTAAATGGAACGGCTTGTCACCCTTGGGGAAGGAACTTATACGCCGTGCCAATGCGCTGGGTATGATTGTTGATATGTCCCACGCGCATGATGTGGCTCTGGCGCAAGCCATTGATTTGTCGACAACGCCCGTCATTCTCTCCCATTCGGGGGCAGGGCATTTATATGAGCACCCGCGCAATGTTGGTGATGCATTATTGCTGGACCTTGCCGCGTCAGGGGGTGTCATGCATATCAATTCGCTCTCTGCTTATCTCAAAGATCTAGATACGGATCCGGCAAGAGGGTCTGCTTTATCTGCGCTTTTTAAGCAGTTGCATGAAAGCCCGCTTAAGAGCGAGGCTGACACGAAAGCATTCTTGGAAGCACGGCGTGATATTGATAAAAAATACCCCCCGGATTTTGCCGGCTTTGATGATGTGATGGCGCACATTTATCATGCGCATGCCCTGATGGGTGCTGCTCATATTGGCATCGGTCTGGACTGGGATGGCGGCGGGGGTGTTCATGGATTACAGGATATTTCGGGGTTGCCCAAAATTACCTCAGCCATGCGTGAGGCAGGTTTGTCCGATCAGGATATCGGTGCGATGTGGAGCAAAAACTTATTGCGTGTTCTGCGACTTGTTGAAGATGCGCGTAACTTGCCTTAAGGTTTTGTTGTGGAATAGATAGAAAAATAAAAAAACTTAAACGCAATTTGTCGTGTACGTTTTTTACAGCAATTTTTCATAATAATTAATCAGCCAGCTCGACAGGAGTTCGTTTTGGAAAGAAGAAATTTTTTTAAAGCCTTAGCCGCAGGTAGTTTTTACCTATCAATCCCGACAGCACGAGCCGCTTCCCAGAAGGATCTTGCCAACCTTGATATGATAGAGACTGCTGCCGAGGTTTCATCAGGCCGTGTTTCAATGTTTGATATCAGTAAAGCGGCAATGGATAGAATTGATGCGCTAAATCCTCATATTAATGCATTGGTTACCAAAACCTATGATTATGGTGTTCGGCAAATGGCCAAGAACCCGACAGGTCCGCTTGCAGGTGTGCCTTATATGCTTAAGGACTTAAACTCGCTTGCCGGTGTACGAACCACGCGTGGTTCCCGTCTTTTTACCAGTCATACTTCATCACGCCAATCTCCCTATACAGATAATATTTTGTCTTCAGGCGTTATTATCCTTGGGAAAACCAACACACCGGAATTTGGCTTGATGCCGACCACTGAACCTGTTGCAAATGGCGCGACACGTAACCCATGGAATCTTGATTATTCATGTGGTGGATCTTCAGGTGGTGCTGCGGCTGCGGTGGCTTCACGAATGATTGCTGCCTCACAAGCAAGTGATGGTGGCGGGTCAATAAGATTTCCGGCAGCTGCTTGCCATCTATTTGGTTTAAAACCCTCCCGAGGTCGGTTTGGCGATCAGGGTTATGCAGACCAACCGGTTAGTTTGTCAGTTAAACACGCAATAAGTCGGACAGTGCGCGATAGTGCCTTTATGCTTGCGCTTACTGAAAATGGGCCGGGGGCGACATTGCCGCCTGTTGGTTATGTTGAAGGCCCGACCAATAAGAAAAGAAAATTTGCGCTCTCCATGAATGCAGGCAATATCTCACCTGATTATGATACCAGGCGGACAGTGCAAAAAGTGGCGCGGCGTTTGGAGGGTCTGGGGCATGAAGTTGAGGTGGTGAACAGCACCCCACATGACAGCCCGTTATTTCAAGACCTTTTTGCAGGTCTATGGGGGCAAGGCGCAGCCAGACTTCTTGATCTTGCTGAACGGGTAACAGGCGTGCCTGCTGCCCAAAGTGGTCTGTTGGAGTTTGCGACATTAAAAATGATAGAGTTTTATGTTGATAAGCCAATAATAGAAGATGCGCGCATTAAGGAAATTCTTGGTGATTTGGAAAACCAAATGGAGACATTTTATCGTTCTTATGATGGTTGGATTTCACCCATGTCGCCTATACCTTCGCCTCCCCTCGGATATTTTACTGAAGGTTTAGAGGAAGGTCTCGCAAAAGGGACTCAAGAGGATGAAATCATGCAAATGCTGTTTGATCGACTGGCCGGCTTCACTGCTTATACGCCGATTAATAACGCGCTCGGGCGACCCGCTATGTCAGTGCCGGGCGGGTTTAGCAGGTCTGGAATTCCTGTCGGAGTTCAAATCGCCGCCAATACCGGTCAAGAAGCTATGCTTCTTGATATTGCCTACCAATTGGAAAGTGATGTGCCTTGGATAGGGGACAAGCCGCCTATGTCGGCTTAGGCTTATCAGGTGAGGGCATGAGGGATGATTGATATTGATAATTTTACCCCCCTAACGGCTTTAGTTGGTGGTGGGTTGATTGGTCTGGCAGCAGCTATTTTATATGCCTTTAACGGTCGTGTACTTGGCGCCAGTGGTATTACGGCGTCTGCGCTGGAAGGGGTTATTCATCCCGCGGCACGTGAGGGCTTATCTTGGCGCGTTGCATTTCTTGTGGGGGTTATAATTGGCCCTGCCGTTTATATGTTGATGACGGGTGCCTTGCCGCAAAGTGAGTATATCGCACAAGATGGCAGGTTGGTGATAGCCGGTCTAATAGTTGGTCTTGGGACAGGTTTAGGCTCTGGTTGCACATCTGGTCATGGCATTTGCGGTTTGGCGCGGTTTAGTAAGCGGTCTCTCGCCGCTGTCATTACCTTCATGGCGACAGGCTTCCTTACGGCTTTTGTTATTAATCATTTGATTGGACTGTGATGCAGCTTGTTGTGGGTCTGGTAAGTGGTGTAATTTTTGGGCTGGGATTATCCATTTCAGGCATGTTGAACCCTGTGAAGGTTTCGGCTTTTCTTGATCTTGCCGGCGCATGGGATCCTTCCTTGGCGTTGGTTATGGGCGGCGGACTGATAGTCAATATACTTGCCATGTTGGTCCTCAAAAAACGCACAAAGCCATTTTTTACCGACGCTTTTTCATTACCCAAATCCAAGGCCGTTGATCGCCGTTTATTGGTTGGTGCGGCTTTATTTGGCATAGGTTGGGCCATGGGAGGCTTATGTCCGGGACCTGCCATCGCCAGTCTGGCTTACTTGTCAGGTGATGCATTGATGTTTTTCATCCCTATGCTGGTAGGCTTATATTCTGCCAGATTTATTTCCTCAAAGATTTAAGTTTGATTTTGTCTTGCTCTTTTATCTTGCATGACAAGTATAAATTACATAAAAAAACTGTATAATAGGGTAAATGAAAAGTGCCAATTTTGATATGACCTCATCTCCTGAGATACACGCCTTTTTTGATATGGCAACCAACACAATCAGTTACATTGTGCGCGACTCTGAAAGCCAGCATTGTGCCATTATCGACAGTGTGATGGATATTGATTACGCCGCCGGGCAAATTTCCTACGCGCATGCAGATCATCTAGTTAGCTTTATAAACGAAAAAGAGTGGCAACTTGACTGGCTGATTGAAACTCATGTTCATGCAGATCACTTATCCGCCGCTCCCTATATTCAATCCCAACTTGGCGGCAAGCTGGGTATTGGTGCTGGCATTAAAACTGTTCAGTCAGTATTTGGAAAAATTTTTAACGAGGGTACAGATTTTGAGCGTGATGGGAGTCAGTTTGATTATTTATTCAAAGAGGGTGACACCTATAAAATTGGGTCATTAGAAGTCACAGCCATTGATACGCCCGGTCACACACCGGCATGCATGACGCACCTTATTGGTGATGCGGCGTTTGTTGGTGATACTTTATTTATGCCTGATGGCGGCACGGCGCGCGCAGATTTCCCTGGCGGGGATGCACGTGCGCTTTATCAATCCATACACCGCATTCTCTCACTACCTGATGAGATGCGATTATTTATGTGTCATGATTATGGTCCCAATGGTCGCGATTTTATGTGGCAAACAACAGTACAAGAACAACGACGAATGAATATTCATGTCCGCGATGGTATTAGCGAAGACGAATTTGTCGCCATGCGGCAAGAGCGGGATGCTGCGCTAGATATGCCCAAACTGATAATGCCATCCATACAGGTAAATATGCGCGCGGGTCATTTTCCTGAAGCTGAAAAGAATGGCAGCATTTATTTGAAAGTACCTGTTTCAGGCATCAAAAATTAATAAAGTTTCGAAGCGAAGGGTGGCCATAGATTTGCGTAACATCATGCCAATATTAAGTTGGGGCAGAACCTATCGTTTGCCGCATTTATATCAGGACATCTCGGCTGCCGTGATTGTGACTATCATGCTGATACCGCAATCTCTGGCGTATGCTTTGCTGGCAGGTCTGCCCCCTGAAATAGGTCTCTATGCCTCCATGATGCCGCTTGTCGCTTATATGATATTCGGCACAAGCAATACGCTGGCTGTTGGCCCTGTCGCCGTCATATCACTTATGACGGCCTCTGCGATTGGTAAGCTCACAGTCAACGGTGACATTGATTATCTGTCGGCAGCGGTGATGCTTGCCCTACTATCCGGCATTATGCTTCTTCTTCTCGGCATTTTTCGATTAGGCTTTCTTGCGAATTTTCTTAGTCATCCGGTGATATCAGGCTTTATTATTGCAGCCGGATTATTAATTGCAACCAGCCAGTTTGGCCATATTTTAGGGATTGCCACCTCCGGTCAGACACTTCCCGCTCTTTTAATATCGCTGTCCGGTGGGCTAAATGACATTAACAGCGCGGCACTAATCATTGGCGGCGCATCGCTGGTATTTCTCATCTGGGTGCGACTTGGCATGAAGTCTTTACTTGAGGCTTGTGGGGTGTCTTCCGGGCTTGCTGGTAATATCAGCCGAGCCGGACCTTTATTGGCTGTTTTTGTGTCTATCTCGGCTGTACAGTATTTTTCTTTGGGGAACAGCGTTGCGATTGTGGGGGCAATTCCTCAAGGCTTGCCATCTTTCACGCTACCGGCCTTATCGTTAGATATGGTTGAAGTGCTTTGGTTGCCGGCACTTTTTATTAGCATTATCGGTTTTGTAGAGTCTGTTTCTGTCGGGCAGACACTTGCTGCGCGTAAAAATGAGCGCATTGACAGTAATCAGGAATTAATCGGGTTAGGCGCAGCAAATATCGCCGCATCGGTTTCTGGAGGATATCCTGTTACAGGTGGGTTTGCGCGGTCAGTAGTAAATTTTGATGCCGGAGCTGCAACGCCGGCTGCAGGTGGTTTCACGGCAATTGGCATTGGTGTCGCGACGCTGGTCTTCACACCTTATTTGTATTTCTTGCCAAAGGCGGTTCTGGCAGCAACCATAATTATCGCGGTGTTATCTTTGATTGATCTATCTGTTCTCAAAAATAGTTGGCGTTATTCTAAATCAGATTTCTTCGCCATTTTCGGCACAATTATTGTCACGCTTTTTATGGGGGTAGAGATTGGGGTAAGTTTTGGCGTCACCGCTTCAATTGCGCTTTATCTTTATCAAACCAGTCAGCCACATATTGCAGAGATTGGGCTTGTGCCGGAAACGCAGCATTTCAGAAATATTTTGCGCCATAATGTGATGACCAGCCCGCTAATTCTGTCGCT